>NZ_CP145335.1:3527500-3832500 GCF_049568105.1 Salinisphaera sp. SPP-AMP-43 | reverse complement strand
GCCCGGTCAAGCGTTTTAAGCCCGTGTTTACCGCAAAACGCGGGCGAGTGACGACGGCCAATCGGCCAGATAAGGAGCCAGGTTCTAGAAAGAGGCCACAATGACGATAGCCGCCTTAAGCCCGGCAATAGTCTCGTGACCACGCATCGTTGCGATTCGTGCAATCGATGGCCGGTTTGGGCTGCGGCCTAGTGGATAGAGCGATCCTTGAGCATATCGGTCGCCGGTTGGCGACGAGGCAGGTATGGTCTTTCGAAAAGCGCGCGGTCGTCGGGCCACGGGTTGTTGCGAAGTGCGCGAAGGTGTATGCGATATCGTTTGGCAGCCGATGCTCACATCATGTCGGCGCGCAGCTGTCGAGTCTTTGATCTGGCGCCTGCGAAGACAGGCTCGCTCGAGGTAGGAAAAATCAATGGTCGCCGGTCCGACGCCATCTATCGCTGCGGCATGATTGCGTCGGTCGTGATATTTCCGGTACAAGATTGAAGTATTGACAAAGCATTCGTCGTTTGAATTCGACGGGTCGATCAGGAGGTCATGCTTCGTGTCGGTTATTCCTCGCATACTCAAATTGGATGCTGGTGGTTTGCCCGTGGAATGGGTTGATTGGCGTGAAGCGGTCAGCCTGTACTTCACGGACAAGATCGCTTGGGAAGCCGGCACCGAGAAAATCCTGCTGCGCGGCGGGCGTTCTCGCGAGACAGGGATTCGCAGCGAGCTTTCGATCGACTCGATCATCGCGGTTCGAGACCGTTCGCATCGATTTGCCCGCAATCTCGTGCCGACCCTGACGCGTCGCGAGCTATTCCATCGCGATGGCGGGCTGTGCATGTACTGCGGCAGTCATCTGACGTTTTCGCAAATGCAGATCGAACATGTGGTACCGCGCTCGAAGGGCGGCGGCCATAACTGGCGCAATGTCGTGTCCACCTGCGAAGCCTGCAATCGTTACAAGGACGATCGAACGCCAGAGCAGGCTGGAATGAAGCTACTGGCGTTGCCTTACGAACCGAATTTGGCCGAGTGGCTGATTTTGGCCAACCGGCGCATTCTGGCCGACCAGCAGGCATTTCTCGAGCGGCTCGCGCCGAAACGCTTTCGCGAGCCTGGCAGTGGCCTGGGGCCCGTTCTGGCCATCAGCTGATGCTCTGCGTCGACTCCGGAAATCACAGAAGGCGAGCTCAGGCCGACGGCCGATGCGATGCGTCTGGGAGTTCGCGCAGGCGCCGTTCCTGTACCGCCATGACCTGAAACAGCCCGGCCAGAGTGGCGCGTGCGACATGGTCGTCGAGCATGACATGGGGCTGATCCGGAAGCTTGTCTTCAAGTAGCTGCCGTGCCCGATGCTGTGCCGCCGAGCCAGCTACGATCGTATGCAGCCGAGCCCGTAATTTTTCGCCGGCGTGGTACTGCAGATGCTGACAGGCAGCGCCGTTACGGCTTTCGAGCAGAGCATACGGATCCGATAGCCCCAGGGTATTGATTGCCTCACGGAAAACGGGCCCGGCCTGGGCACTGGCCTGTTCGGCGCTGCGATTGGCGGCGGCGAGTATGCGGTTGATGGCCGGCCGATCCTGCGGCGTATCGTTGGGCAATGGTGAAGATGGCCAGCGAATCTGCATCGCCGGGTCTTGGCCGAACGCGCCGGCCTGACCAAGCTGCATGACGGCGCCGCTGGCACAATCGGTCAATAGCGTTCTGACTTCGGCGGTTGCCTGACGTTCCGAGCATCGTCGAATCCGGGTCGGGCGCTCATTGCTGGGGCGGGCTTCCAGAGCCTGTTCGATATGACGCCCCAGGCCGCCAGCCTGTGCGCTCGCCAGCGCGGTCAATAGACTCGATGCCACCAATCCGATCGCGATGCATCGCATAAGCGTATCGGCCTCTCCACGAAAATGCCTTGTTCGAATTTGAAGCTAGCACGATCGTCTGTGGCCGAGTCGTAACGAATGGCTCTGCCGAGCGCGCCATCGTTGCCCAGGCTCGTTTTCGACGCCAAAATAGCATGATGCACATAACGCCCGAACAGATTACTGCAGGGATTCTGGCCGGTGGCGAAGGCCGCCGTCTGGGAGGCATCGACAAGGGGTGGTATAGCCTGGCTGGCCAATCGCTGATCGAGCGCACCCTCGAACGGGTCCGGCCCCAGGCCGCCCGAATCGTGATCAGCGCCAATCGATCCGTCGCGCGTTATCGCAAGCTCGGCTATACCGTACGCGGCGACGATAGCGACGATCATCGGGGTCCGTTGGCGGGTATTGCGACGGTGCTCAAGGCAGCAGCCACACCTTATGTATTGATCGTGCCGGTCGATACGCCGATGTTGCCACTGGACCTGGGCGAACGGCTCGCCGCAGCGATGAAGCCGGGCACCGATCTGGCGGTGGCGCGGACGCCGGAACGCCTGCACCCGCTGCATGCGCTGATGCGGCGTTCGGTACTCGATGACGTCCAAGCTGCGTTGTTCTCCGGCGTGCGCCGCGTCACCGATTGGCAAAACGATACCGCCCGGGCAATCGTCGACTGGCCATCCGAAGAGCGCTTTACCAACGTCAATAGCGATGAAGACGCCGAGGCTCTCGTCGAGCGGCTATAAAAGCGATCGCTCGGTAGCGTTCGAACAGGCCGCGTCGGCCCTGCCCAGAACCTGGAGCGAGATCTTGGGTTGCGTATCGATGCCGCCCGGTTCTGCTGGATAGGAGTCAAGACGCGGGGATTGGCTTTGTGCCCATCGTTCAGCAAGCCCCAGCCACGATTCGTTACGCCCTCAGCAGACCTCGTCGCACCGGATCGTCGCCAAGCCCTGCGATATCCCCACGGTTGGATCGCGCATCGTACGGCGCTTGCGCTGTTGCGTGGGTCACAGGCCGAGCACGGCGGTCGTTATCTCGCCCCCTGCTCTGGTGGCGATGCCGTGCCGCTCTACGCCGTGGCCGGGTCTCATCCAAAGGGCTTATTTCGACACCCCTCTGGATCGCGCTAAAAAATCGTAGTGCAAACAATCGGGTTGCAGGACGCCTGTGGTCATGCAACCGAGGGGCTTGAGCGATGTCTAAGCAAGGCGACGATACAGAACAACCCGCGATACGGACGATCTGTGCGGCGCATGCTGCCGACGAAGGGCCGTTGCTGCCTATCCTGCACGATATCCAGGCGCGCATCGGGCATATATCGGATACCGCGATCGGTATCGTGGCCGAGGAGTTGAACCTGTCGCGGGCCGAGGTGTTCGGCGTGGTGACGTTCTATCACGATTTTCATCGCAAACCGCAGGCCGGGCATACGCTCAAGGTTTGTCGTTCGGAAGCCTGTCAGGCCGTGGGCGGACGCGACGTCTGGTCGGCCGCCTCCGGCGCCGCGCATCGCACGGATGTTGAGATCGAGGCCGTCTATTGCCTGGGCAACTGTGCCTGCGGGCCTTCCGTGCAGCTCGATGGCCGCACGCTCGGACGGATGGACCCCGCGCGTGTCAGCACACTGCTGGCTTCGGCCGGCGGAGCCTTGTCATGACGTATTACGTGTCCCAGGACAGCGCCGCAGTGTCGGTCGGGGCTGCGGAAACTGCCGCAGCACTCCAACAGGCCGCGCCCGAGGCAGAGATCGTACGCACCGGCGCCCGTGGGCTGTACTGGTTGGAACCGTTGATCGAAGTCGAGCAGAACGGCCAGCGGCTGGGTTTCGGCCCGATCGCAGCCGACGAGGTCGGCGCGGTCGTCGAGGCTATCGAATACGGTCGGCCGAGCCAGCATCCGCGTTACATCGGCGATATCGATGCGCTGCTGCGTAGCCAGGGCCAGCGCCGGATCACGTTCGCGCGGTGCGGCGTGATCGACCCTACCGACTGGGCCGACTTCATCGGCCACGGTGGCGCAGCCGGTTTGCGCGCGGCGCTCGATTGTTCCGGGCAGGCGATCGTAGATGCCGTCAAGGCATCCGGCTTGCGTGGTCGCGGCGGGGCCGGGTTCCCGACCGGTATCAAATGGCAGACCGTTCACGATACGCCGGCGACGCCGAAATACGTGGTCTGCAATGCCGACGAGGGCGATTCCGGTACCTATGCCGATCGCATGCTCATGGAAGGCGATCCGTTAACGCTGCTCGAGGGCATGGCGATCGCCGCGGTCGCCGTTGGCGCCACTCGCGGCTATATCTATCTGCGTTCCGAATATCCGGATGCCGAGCGCACATTGGGCCGAGCAATCGAGGTCGCCCGCGACCACGGCATGCTCGGCGCGGATGTGCTGGGTTCGGGCCGGACCTTCGACGTCGAACTGCGCATGGGCGCCGGGGCCTATATCTGCGGTGAAGAGACCTCGCTACTCGAATCCTTGGAAGGCAAACGTGGCATGGTGCGCTTCAAGCCGCCGTTGCCGGCCGTACAGGGGTTTCTGGGCCAACCGACGGTGCTCAACAACGTCATCACGCTGGCCAGCGTACCGTCGATCCTGGCCCAGGGGGCCGCGCACTATCACGGCTTCGGCATCAACAAATCGCGCGGCACGCTCACCATTCAACTATGCGGCAACGTCGCGCGGCCGGGGCTGTATGAGCTGCCGTTCGGCTCCAGCCTGGGTCATGTGATCAACACGCTCGGCGGCGGCACGGCGAGTGGCCGCCCGGTGCGGGCGGTCCAGGTCGGCGGCCCGCTCGGTGCCTATCTGCCGGCCGTGCGTTTGGATACGCCGCTCGGCTATGAAGAACTGGCCGAGAACAACGGCATGATCGGCCACGGCGGGGTGGTCGTGTTCGACGATACCGTCGACATGGCCCAGCAGGCCCGATTCGCGATGGAGTTCTGCGATCTGGAGTCCTGTGGCAAGTGCACGCCCTGCCGGGTCGGGTCGGTGCGGGCTCAGGAAGTCATCGATCGCATCGTCGCCGACGACCAGCGCGAGGCCAATCTCGAACTGCTGCGCGAGCTGTGCGACACCATGATCCACGGCTCGCTCTGTGCCCACGGCGGTATGGCGCCGCATCCGGTGCTATCTGCCATGGACCATTTTCCCGAGGACTTCGGCGTGCCCGAGCCTGCCGCGGTCGAATAAGCCGGACACCAGGAGGTCGTCATGGCATCGCTTACCCCTATCGACTTCGGTACGCCGAAGCGCGAATCGGAGACCCAGATCACGCTCGAGATCGACGGTCAGTCGGTCACCGTGGCCGAAGGCACCTCGATCATGCGGGCAGCGCTCGAATCCGGCATCGGTGTGCCCAAGCTCTGTGCTTCGGACAATCTCGAACCCTATGGCTCGTGTCGGCTGTGTCTGGTCGAAATCGAAGGCCGCAAGGGTTATCCGGCCTCCTGTACGACCCAGGCGGCCGACGGCATGCAGGTCCGCACCGCCTCCGACAAGCTGAACCAGCTGCGACGTGGCGTGGTCGAGTTGTACATGTCGGATCATCCTGGCGCCAGCCGCGTCGCGGGTGAGCAGGGCGGCAGCGGCGACGACGAACTGTTGGAACTGGCCCGCGATTTGGGCGTGACCGAAAATCGCTATGTGAAGGATCCGCGCGATCATCAGGATGCGGTGATCGACACGTCCAATCCCTACTTCGATTTCGATGCCACCCGTTGCATCGTCTGCTCGCGCTGTGTGCGCGCCTGCGACGAAGTGCAGGGGACGTTCGCGCTGACCGTAGACGGCCGCGGCTTTGCCTCGATGATCAGCGCGGGCACCGACAGCGACGATTTCCTGTCCTCGGAGTGTGTCTCCTGCGGCGCCTGTATCCAGGCCTGTCCGACCGAGGCCTTGATCGAGAAGGATGTAGTCGAGCAGGGCATGCCCGATCGCATCGAGAAGACCACCTGTGCCTACTGCGGCGTGGGCTGTTCGTTCAACGCCGAGCTGAAAGGCGACGACGTCATCCGCATGGTGCCGGCCAAGGAAGGCAAGGCCAACCACGGCCACTCCTGCGTAAAAGGCCGTTTCGCCTGGGGCTATACCCATCATCCCGATCGGATTACCTCGCCGATGATCCGCAACAAGATCACGGATCCCTGGCGCGAGGTCGGCTGGGAGGAAGCGATCGATTTCGCGGTCGGGCGTATCAACGGCATCCGGGACCAGTACGGCCGGGCCGCGCTCGGCGCGATCACCTCGTCGCGCTGTACCAACGAAGAAACTTATCTGATGCAGAAGACCGCGCGTGCGGTGTTCGGCACCAACAACGTCGATACCTGTGCCCGGGTCTGTCATTCACCGACTGGCTACGGCATGAGCAACACTTTCGGCACCTCGGCCGGCACCCAGGATTTCGACTCGATCGAGCACTGCGACGTGGTGCTGGTGATCGGCTCCAATCCGACCGATGCCCATCCGGTGTTCGCCTCGCAGATGAAACGGCGGCTGCGCGCCGGCGCGAAGTTGATCGTGGTCGATCCCCGGGCAATCGATCTGGTGCGCTCGCCGCATATCCAGGCCGACTATCACCTGCAGCTGCGGCCCGGTACCAACGTTGCGCTGGTCAACGCCATGGCCCATACCATCCTTGAAGAGGGCTTGGAAAACCGCCCCTTCGTCGAGGAACGTTGCGATCTCGACGAATACGAAGGCTGGCGCGAGTTCATCCTGCGGCCCGAGAACAGCCCAGAGGCCACCGAACAGTACACCGGCGTGCCGGCCGCATCCGTGCGTGCCGCCGCGCGCCTCTATGCCACCGGCGGCAATGCCGGCATCTACTACGGTCTGGGCGTGACCGAGCACAGCCAGGGCTCGACCATGGTCATGGGGATGGCGAACCTGTGCATGGCCACCGGCAACATCGGCCGGCCGGGCGTGGGCCTGAATCCGATGCGTGGCCAGAACAATGTCCAGGGCTCCTGCGATATGGGCTCGTTCCCGCATGAGTACCCTGGCTATCGCCACCTGTCGATGACCGAGGTACGCGAGAACTATCAGAAGGAATGGAACGTCGAGCTCGATCCCGAACCGGGGCTGCGCATTCCCAACATGATCGACGCGGCGATCGAGGGCACCTTCAAGGCGATCTATATCCAGGGCGAGGACATCCTCCAGTCGGACCCCAACATCAAACACATCGCCGCCGGCCTGAAAGCAATGGAGTGCGTGATCGTTCAAGACCTTTTCCTGAACGAGACTGCCAGCTATGCCCATGTCTTCCTGCCGGGCTCGACCTTCCTGGAAAAAGACGGCACCTTCACCAACGCCGAACGGCGGATCAACCGCGTGCGCAAGATCCAGACTGCACCGGCCGGTTATGCCGACTGGGAGATCACCCAGATGCTCGCCCGGGCGCTGGGCTATCCTATGCACTATGCGCATGCCAGCGAGATCATGGACGAGATCGCTCGCACCACGCCGACCTTCGCCGGCGTGTCCTTCGACAAGATCAATGCCCTGGGCAGCGTGCAATGGCCGTGTAACGAAGCGCATCCAGAAGGTACGCCGGTCATGCACGTCGGCACCTTCGTTCGCGGCAAGGGCAAGTTCATGCTGACCCCGTTCGTGCCGACCGACGAGCGAGCCAATCGCAAGTTCCCGCTGCTACTGACGACCGGCCGGATCTTGTCGCAGTACAACGTCGGCGCCCAGACCCGTCGCACCGCCAACGGTCTGTGGCACGGCGAGGACGTGCTCGAGATTCATCCGGCCGATGCCGAAATGCGCGGCATCAAGGACGGCACGCTCGTGGCTGTGGCCTCGCGCATGGGCGAGACTACACTGCACGCGAAGATCAGCGAGCGCATGACGCCGGGCGTGGTGTATACCACCTTCCACTTCCCGGAAACGGCGGCCAACGTCGTGACCACCGAGTATTCCGACTGGGCCACCGAATGCCCCGAATATAAGGTCACGGCCGTCGAAGTCACACCGTCACACACGATGTCCGAATGGCAGCAGCGATACATCGAGACCCGCGAGCGCCAGCAACGGATCGACGAGGCCGAGCAACAGCCCGTGCGATCGCCCGAAACGGTCGCGGAAGGCGTCGATGCCGGCCATAAATAAACCGCGGCGGCAGTAGGCGAGGCAATGGACGAGCAGAAGATGGTGCACCGCGCCAACCAGATCGCAGACTATTTTCAGGCCTATCCAGAATCGCGGGCGGTTGCGGAGATACGCACCCATATCCGCAAGTTCTGGGAGCCTCGGATACGTGCCCAGTTGCTCGATTACTCGGGCGACGAGTTGCATCCGCTGGTGCAAAAAGCGGTCGAGGAGTTGCGCGCCGAAGCTGAAAAGCCGGCCTGAGATCGGTCGGTGCCCGATCGTCGGGCGCTGTGACATAACTGCCAAAGACGGCCAATACGGCAGGCGGCATCGGCCGGCGCCAATATGGGGCCAATCCCGTGTAGGCAGTCTTCTACAATAGGGCTATGCCATGCGCCGGCCCTGTTTTGTCGCCGGTCGGTGCCCGATCGACTGCAACCGAGATTCTTATGTCCGAACAAACAGGGCAGACGGCCTCAGGCCAGGCCCATGCCCCGATGCCGTTGGTCGATGCCCGGCGTCGCATCGATGAGCGTATTACCCCAATCGATGCCACCGAGCGATTGCCGTTGCCGCAGGCGTTGCATCGCGTGCTCTCGCATTCGATAGCCGCAGACGTGAACGTGCCGAGCGCCGACAATTCATCGATGGACGGCTATGGCTATGCGGCGGACGATGTGGCGGGCCCCGGCACTCGTCTGCGCATCGCCGGCCAATCGCTGGCCGGACATCCGTTTACCGGCCGGATCGGCGCCGGCGAATGCGTGCGCATCATGACCGGGGCGGTCGTGCCCGAAGGCGTCGATACGGTGGTGATGCAGGAAAACACCACCGCCGACGACGGCCAGGCCGTGACCATCGCTCAACCGGCCACGCCCGGCGACAACGTCCGCCCAGCCGGCGAGGATATCGCCCGCGGCGACTGTGTGTTGGCGGCCGGGCATCTTCTAAGGCCGGCCGATATCGCCCTGCTGGCTTCGGTCGGGGCCGCCGAGGTCGAAGTGTTTCGGCGTCTACGGGTTGCCTTCTTTTCGACCGGCGACGAGCTGCGTCCGATCGACGGCCCGCTGGCGCCGGGCGAGATTTACGATAGCAATCGCTACGGGCTCGCGGCCCAGATCGAAAGCCTGGGTATGGAAGGCGTCGATCTCGGGGCGGTCGAAGACTCGCCGGCGGCACTCGCGGCCGCTTTCGACAAGGCCGCGGGCTGCGATGCGCTGATCACCAGCGGCGGGGTATCGGTCGGGGATGCCGATCACGTGGTCGATGTGCTACGTGGCAAGGGGGCCATCGATTTCTGGCGGGTTGCGATCAAGCCGGGCAAGCCGCTGGCGTTCGGCACCATCGGCGAGACCCGCTTTTTTGGCCTGCCGGGCAATCCCGTCTCCACGGCCGTGACCTTCATCCAACTCGTGCGTCCGGCCTTGGTGCGTCTGGCCGGCGGTCGGCCGGCTGCGCCGATTCGATTCACGCTGACGACCGCGACCGACCTGAGCAAGCGCCCAGGCCGGGAGAACTTCCTGCGTGCGCAGTTGGATTTCGAGGCCGATCCGCCGCAGGTGGTAGCCATAGACCACCAGGGCTCCGGGGTGATGCGCTCGATGAGCCGGGCCGATGCCTTCATCGTGCTGCCGGCCGAAAGCGCCGATGTGCCGGCCGGAACGCCGGTGACCGTCGAGCCGTTCGCACAGACGGTCTGGCGCTAGGACGTGTTGAGGTTTCGTGCGAGTCCGCGCCCAGCGGCTGTGATCCGCGACTCGATGCGTAGCAGCCATGGCGTTGCCGCGCGACGTCACGCCGCTACAACGCGGGATTGCTGTCGTGTCGTTCATGTAGGGGCGCTGGTTCGGCCGAGTTGGGCTGCCCGTCGCGCCCTGCAGCGCTCTGAATCTGGGGCGTGGCGGGCGACGACCCAGTAACTCGCGTCTTGAGGGCTACGACCGGCGAAAGCCAACGCGGCGCCCGCACGAACGTTAATAGGCCCTAAGGCGTGTCGTCATAAGAGACGCTTACCGCATGACGGCCGCCTATCGTGTCAGGCAAGGCGCGGGCTGCCGAGCGTGGCGGGCCCTACGGTCAAGGCCTGCACCGCCGCCTGGCACGATCGACGGACAGATCCGTGCCCCTGAGGCGAGCATCCGGCGTTATCGTTCGCTCACGCTGCCTTGGCCTGCCACCTCTGGGGCGCGGGTGCGGCGGTGTATCTCATAACGACATGCCTAGAAAAAAACGGCAGGTGCTGCACGGCCGGTTGTGGCCGGCAGAGCGTAGGATGGTGCAAGGCTGGATGCGGCCGCTGCCAACGAAGGCCGGCCCCAAGTGCGGCGCCCAGGTGGCAGGTTCATCGGCGTCACCGCAGCCCTACGCCAAGACCCATGCCGGTAGCGCGCCGGGCCGCCATGGGGCGCGGCCGGCGTCGACGTTGTTGGACGGCCTCTAATGCACAACCCATTGGCTGGCTAGACTTTTGTCGCAGCCCGCGATCAGCGTCGGTCTTTCCTGCTAGTTTGGGGGCCAGCCACCATGGGGGCCATGCAGCTGGTCAGGCACCATCAGGGAGAGACAAATGGCTGGATTTCTTGATAAGTCGCGCACGGTCGCGGGGCCCGGATTCAATCGCTGGATGGTGCCGCCTGCGGCTCTTTGTATCCATCTATGCATCGGCCAGGTGTATGCGTTTTCGGTATTCAAGCTACCGCTGACGCGGATTATCGGGGTGACTGAATCAGCCCCGGGGGATTGGAGTCAGCCGACCCTAGCCTGGATATTCTCGCTGGCGATTGCTGCTCTCGGCCTGGCTGCGGCCTTTGGTGGCCAGTGGTTGGAACGGGTCGGCCCGCGCAAGGCCATGGCCTTGGCCGCGGCCTGTTTCGGCGGCGGCTTTATCGTGAGCGCGTTCGGTGTCTGGTGGCATCAGATCATGCTGGTGTATCTCGGCTACGGCGTGATCGGCGGGATCGGCCTCGGGATTGGCTATATCTCGCCGGTCTCCACGTTGATCAAGTGGTTTCCCGACCGGCCGGGGCTGGCTACCGGCCTTGCGATCATGGGCTTTGGCGGCGGTGCGATGATCGGCTCGCCGCTGGCCACACTGCTCATGGCGCATTTTTCCAGTGCGACCTCAGTCGGCGTCGGCGCGACTTTCGTCGCCATGGGCCTGATCTATTTCGTGTTTATGATGATCGGCGCACTCATCGTCCGGATTCCGGCCGACGACTGGCAGCCGGCTGGATACGATCCAGAGCAAAGCCACGGTCAGTCGTCGATGATCACGAGCGCGCATGTGCACGTGAATCAGGCCATGAAAACGCCGCAGTTCTACCTGCTGTGGCTGGTGCTGTTTCTCAACGTGACTGCCGGCATCGCGCTGCTGGAACAGGCCTCGCCAATGGCCCAGGAAATGGTCGGAACCTCGGCTGCCGCCGCTGCCGGCTTCGTGGGCGTATTATCGATCTTCAACATGGGGGGGCGTTTCGTCTGGGCATCGATTTCCGATCTGATCGGGCGCAAGACGACCTATGCCATTTTCTTCGTGCTGGGCATGGCGCTGTATGCGCTGGTGCCGTCGATCGCTGCCGGCGGCGGTATTATTTTATTCGTGTTGGCCTGCTGCATCATCGTCAGCATGTACGGCGGCGGATTCGCGACTGCACCGGCCTATCTGCGCGATATCTTCGGCACCATGCACGTCGGCGCTATTCATGGCCGGCTGCTGACAGCCTGGGCTGCCGCCGGCATCGCCGGGCCGGTGTTGCTCAACTATCTGCGCGAAGGGCGGATCGAGGCCGGCGTGGCGCCGGCCGATGCCTACACTACGACGCTCTATATCATGGTGGCGCTATTGCTGGGCGGACTGATCTGCAATCTGCTGGTGCGTCCGGTCGCCGAGCGACACCACTATCGCCAGGCCGCGGCCCAGCCCGGCTAAGCGTGCGGCTACAGGAAACTGCCGATTGCATCGTTACGCATCGAAGGGGGATACTCCATGGCATCACCATCATCAACCGCGAACGCGGGCAGCACGACGCCGGTCTGGCAGATTGCAGCGCTTTGGGCGCTGGTCGGCATTCCCGCCGCCTGGGGCTTTTTCGAAACTCTGAGCAAGGCGGTAGTCCTGTTGACCGGATAAGCCGGCTCAGAATGAATCGACGACTCAAGACTGCCCAATAGGCGGCCGATCGACGTCGGCCCGGCAGATTCTGCTTCTTCGCGCGTTCGTGGACAGGAGCCGCCTTGGACCAAGAAACAGAATTTTTCGATATCACCGTGGACGGCCAATCGGTAACCGTCCGTTCCGGGCAGCCTCTGCCTGAGGCACTTGATGCCGCCGGCGTTTACCTGCCGCATCTGTGCTACCACCCTAGCCTGGGCCCACTCCAGACCTGCGATACCTGTTTTGTCGAAGTCGATGGCAATCTGGTGCGTGGCTGCGGCGTGGTGGTCAAGCCCGGCATGGAAATCGGCCTGAACGTCGATGAAGCCGAATCGGCGCGCATGGAAGCCATCCACCGTGTGACCGCCAACCACGATCTGTACTGCTCGGTCTGCGACAACAACAACGGCAATTGCGACGTGCACAACACCGTGCGCGACATGGAAGTGCCGGGCCAGCATTACGAATATCGCGGCAAACCCTACGAAAAAGACTATTCCAACCCGTTCTATATCTACGACCCGGACCAGTGCATCCTTTGCGGTCGTTGTGTCGAGGCCTGCCAGAACCTGCAGGTCAACGAGACCCTGTCGATCGACTGGTCGCGCGATCGCCCGCGGGTGATCTGGGACGAAGACGTGGCGATCGAGGATTCCTCCTGTGTCTCCTGTGGCCACTGCGTGACGGTCTGCCCCTGTAACGCACTGATGGAAAAAAGCGCGCTGGGCAAAGCTGGGCCGATGACCGCACTCTCGCCGCAGGCACCGGATGGTTATCGCAAGCTCGGACGCGCGGCCATCGATCTGGTCAAGACTGCCGAGCATACCACCGGCTTCGGGCCGATCTTCGCGGTCTCGGAAGTCGATGCTGCGATGCGCGAGACCGATCTCAAGCGCACCAAGACGGTCTGCACCTACTGCGGCGTGGGCTGCTCGTTCGAGATGTGGACCCGCGATCGCGACCTGCTCAAGGTCCAGCCGCAGCCCGAGGCCCCGGCCAACGGCATCTCGACCTGCATCAAAGGCAAGTTCGGCTGGGGCCATATCAACAGCGAACACCGTCTAACCAAACCGCTGATCCGCGACAATGGCGCTTTCCGGGAAGCCGAGTGGGACGAGGCCTATAGCCTGATCGCACGTCGCTTCAACGAAATCCGCGACGCCCACGGTCCGGATGCGCTGGCTTTCATTGCGTCGTCCAAGTGCACGAACGAAGAAGCCTATCTGATGCAGAAGTTCGCGCGTTCGGTGATCGGCACCAATAACATCGACAACTGCTCGCGCTACTGCCAGGCCCCGGCCACCGAAGGTTTGTGGCGGACCATGGGCTACGGCGCGGATACCGGCTCGATCGCCGATCTGGAAGCCTCCGAGCTGTTGCTGATCGTCGGCTCCAACACGGCCGAAAGCCATCCAGTGGCTGCCACCCGCATGAAGCGGGCCGCCAAGCTGCATGGCCAGAAGCATATTGTGGCCGATCTACGCCAAAACGAGATGGCCGAGCGCGCCGATCTGTTCATGCAGCCGGCGCCGGGTACCGATCTGATCTGGATGAACGCCGTGTCGAAGTACATTATCGACAACGGGTATGCCGCTGAGGGCTTCATCGCCGAGCACGTCAATGGCTACGATGACTTCAAGGCCAGCCTCGAACCCTTCACGCTAGAATTCGCCGAGCAGCGCTGTGGGCTAAGCCGCGAGACGCTGATGAGCGTGATCGAGATGATTCTCGAGGCCGATTCCATGTGCGGGATCTGGGCGATGGGCGTGACCCAACACACCATGGGCGCAGATACGGCCACGGCGCTGTGCAATCTGCTACTGGTCACCGGCAACGTGGCCAAATTCGGTGCCGGGGCGTTTCCCATGCGCGGCCACAACAACGTCCAGGGGGCCAGCGATTTCGGCTGCATGCCGAGCCGCTTCCCTGGCTACGACTTCGTCACCGAAGACGATGTCCGCGCCCGCTACGAGCAGGGCTGGGGTACCGAGCTGACCGATCGTAAGGGGCTGAACAACCACGAGATGGTCCATAACATCCACGACGGCGATCTGAAATCGCTGTACGTGGTGGGCGAGGACATGGCGATCGTCGATTCCGACGCACTCAACGTCCAGGCTGCCTTCGAAAAGCTCGATTTCTTTGTGGTCCAAGACGTGTTCTTCTCGCGTACCTGCGAATATGCCGACGTCGTACTGCCGGCCAGCCCGTCGGTCGAAAAAGAAGGCACCTTCACCAATACCGAGCGCCGGATCCAGAGGCTTTACGAAGTGTTCCCGCCGCTGGGCGATTCCAAACCCGACTGGCGCATCCATACCGAGCTGGCGGCTTATATGGGCCACGACTGGGGCTATACCCACCCATCCGAGATCATGCATGAAGCTGCCGGGCTGGCCGATCTATTCGCCGGCGTGCATTACGATCGCCTGCAGGGCTTCGAGTCCCAGCAGTGGCCGGTCGCTGCCGATGGCTCGAGCGAAGCCGAGCTATATAGCGACGGCAGCTTCCACTTCGGCGACGGCAATGCCCGGTTGCATCCGGTGCATTGGAACGAGCCGACCGACCAGGTAGACGAGGAATACGATCTGCATCTGAACAATGGCCGGCTGCTGGAGCATTTCCATGAAGGCAACCTGACCGACGAAACGCCGGGCATCGTCTACAAGATCCCGCATGGTTTTATCGAAGTCTCACATGAACTGGCCGAAGAGCGCGGCCTGGAATCGGGCCGTATGGTGCGGCTGAAATCGCGCCGCGGCGCGGTCAAGGTTGCGGTCCAGGTCACCGATCGGGTGTCCGGCAAGCAGCTGTACATGCCACAGCACGGTAAGAAGAACATCGAGGCGGTCAACGTGTTGACCAGTTTCGAAGCCGACAAGGACACCGATACCCCGGCCTACAAGGAATGCGCGGTCAATATGCAGGTGCTGGAAGACCGTGGCACGGCGCCGCTCAAGCCGAACAACCAGCGGCACAAGAAGCGCCATCCGACTTCCGGCGTGCAGGTCAACCAGAAGTGGGAGCGTGACGACTACCGCCGCCCGCCGAAGGTTCGCCCCACCGGCAGCGGTATCTAACCGGCCACATTTGCCGATCCGGCCGCCACTCGAGGCGGCCGGCATTACGCTCGACAGGATGCAACCATGGCAGAACAGATTCATTACCGTCCCGGCGAGGCCAAGCGCTTTCGCCCGGAAACTCTTGAAGAAATGGAGCGATTCGAAGGCCGGATCGCCGAGATCAACGGCCTGCTTGATCAACTCTATGAATCCGGTCTGATGCGCTGGATCAAGGAGTTCGTCGGCGCCATGCCGGAGATCTCTACTATCGCCCTCGATAGCCTGAATACGCCCCAGGGCCAGGCCGGCATGCGTAATCTGCTGGTGCTCGCCCAACAGCTCGGCAAGCTCGATCCCGATCAGCTGGAACGCCTATTCAAGGCCATGCACGTCGGCGTTGATCGGGCCGAAGAAACAGCGACCGGCGCACACGACTCGGCTTACAACCCGCCGGGAGTGACCGGCGTATTCAAGCTGCTGCGCGATGAAGAACTCTGGCGCACGCTGGCCCCGGTGATCGAAGGTGCCAAGGCATTCTCGGCCGAAAGCCGACGATCCTCGACGGATGCCGGCCCCAATAGTGCGGCCGATACCTCGTCCGATTGAGCATCCGGTCGACGCCAGGTGTAGCGCGCAATGGGCTGCTGAGACCGCCCCCTGTACGCCACCGCGAGTCGTCACATTGGTTCGCATCGTGAACGGAAAGGGGGGGGCGCCCCGCGCTGGAGTGCGGCTAACGGCGCGTGCATCGCGCCGTGGCCGAATCCGATCATCGGCAAAAGCGGATCGCGAGTATGCGTCGGTCAACGCCTGCCTGTATTTGGCGCTCGGCCGAGCACCAGTTCTGGGCCTCTAAAAAAGGCCTTGCAGATAAAAAGATATAACACCGTTTGATCGCGAATTTTCTGTTTAAATCTTAGTAATTTAAATATTTCTAAATTGCACTGATTTGGCGCACCGGAGTTAATTTTTTTTTCCAGGCGGGAATATTTGATTTTCTGAATTGGCGGATATAGAACGAAACCGAGCAGCAACTCTGGTGGGGAGAGGTAATATAAAGCTGCTCCGATAACTGGGCCCATGACGACAAGTCAAGGTTCCGCGGTAAATTCTATATTCTGGGAGAATTCGTCTTGAAAGGGAGATTTTATAGTCTTTTGTTGGCTGTATTTTTATTTCAGTCGACAGCCTGGGGGCAGGTTTCATCGCCCGATAATCCGTCAGCTCAGCGAACGGATTCGACTCGTATCGTTCTGCATAGGAAGGGCAAAGCCGAGTTAAAAAAAGCGTCGAGTATTATGGGCTTGCCGATGCGATCCGATGAGGGAACAGGGCAGCTTAACGCTTCTCCGCTGGACGACGATGCAACCGATGTCCAATTCACCGTCAGCTACAGTACTACTGGCCAGAGTGCTTCGACCAGGCGCCAGGCATTGTCAAATGCCGATACAACTGAAGTAGAGGCCGATTATCCTTCTAATCCGAAAGTTGGCGATTCCGTAAACAACACGTGGACGCGTGGCGAATGGCAATATTCCGCGACTTGGAAAGACGTGCAGTACACGAATGGTAGTACTGGGTGGGCAGTTACAGCGACGAGCCAACGCCATATCTGCCCGAGTACGCATTGCTCGTTCCATTCGCAATAGTATGAAATTGGCTTGGCCCCTGTCCTGCTCGGTTTGGGCTGTGGCTCGGGCGCCCAGAGCAATCGGGACAGATTATCGCCTGCCCATGGTATTTGAGTTTTTAGGCAGTGGTAGGCAATAGCGGCGATATGGCGGATTCAGGCCGGGGCGGTTTAAATCACCCCGGTCGCCTTGAGCACGAACACCCCGGCGGTCATGGTCAGGCTCGCCATCAGGGTGGTCAGCGCCACGATATTGGCCGCCAGTTTGGCATCGCCGCCCATGGCTTCGACCATGATGAAGCTGGCAGCCGCGGTCGGGCAGGCAAAGTAGAGAAACATCAGACCGAGTTCGCGCGGGGCGAAGCCCAGCAGCCAGCCGCCGACTACGGCAACGCCCGGAACAATGGTCATCTTGATTACGCTGGCCGATAGAGCCACGCCGCGGGCTTCGTAGAGCGCGCGTACCGACAGGGCCCCGCCGATACAGATCAAGGCCAGGGGCAGGGTGAGCTGGGCGAAGTAATCGCCGCTGGTCATCAGCCAGGCGGGCATCGGCAGGCCGCTGGCGGCCACCGCGATCGAGGCCAGGGTGGCCACGATCAGCGGATTGGTGATCACGCCGCGGCTAATCGAACGCCAGTCTGCGCTCTCGCCGGGCTGGTACCAGGTCAAAACGATCACGGCGAGCACGTTGTAGATGAGGATGACTTCGCCGACCAGTACGCTGCCGGCGGATAGGCCAAAATCGCCATACATATTCTGGGCCAGAGCCAGCCCCATGATGCCGCAGTTGCCGCGAAATGCGCCCTGGGTATAGACGCCGCGCTGGTGGTGGGGCACCCGCCAGATCGCCCAGGCCCAGATCACGATGAAGCTGACCAGCGTGCCGAGGCCGAAATAGGCGAGCATGCCGGGGCGGATCGCCTCGCTGAGATCGGCGCCGACGATGGATACGAAGATCAGCGCTGGCATGCTGCCCTTGAACACGATCTTCGAAGCTGCCGAGACGAAGCGATCGTCGACCCAGCCCGCACGGCGCATGGCGATGCCGACGAACACGAGTGCAAAAACCGGCAGGGTCGTATTCAGCGTTTGGATGAAGATCGCACTGAGATTCATGGACTGGCCGCAGTCGAAAAAATGGTCGGCCCGAAGCCGAATGGGCCGCCAGTATAGACCCGTGCCGGCGTGCACAGGCCGGCGGCTGCGCTGCACACGCTGCGGGCTGCGCCGTATCATGGCAGTCGTACGCTTTTCGAGCCGCGCTGTCTGATGACCGAATCCACCGACCATAGCCTGTCGCCGGCCGGCGTCGCCGGGAACGACAGCCCAGCCCGGCGCCGTATCCCGATCGCCAGCTATCGCGATGGTGTCTGGCAGCAGGCGGATGACACGCTGGCCGTGGAGCAGGCGCTGGAAGTCCATGTGGCCGGCGCCGAACCGCTAATCACCATGCGCACGCCAGGCCATGACCGGGAGCTGGCGGCCGGTCTGCTGCACGGTGAAGGCGTAGTCCAACAGGCAGCGGATATCGTTTACCTTAAGCACAGCCCCGACGAACCGGATGTCGTGCGGGTGATGCTCAAGCCCGAGGCCCGCCAGCGCCTGGATCGTATCGAACGCAACACCCTGGCGACCAGCGCCTGCGGGGTCTGCGGTAAGCCCAGCTTCCGAACCCCACAGGCCGAGCGGCGGGCGCCGGCCGACGATTGGCTGATCACGCCGGATTGGCTGTTGTCGTTGCCGGAGCGGCTGCGGGCGGGTCAGGCTGTATTCGAGGCAACCGGCGGTCTACACGCAGCCGGGCTGTTCGACATCGGCGGCGAGCTGATCGATCTGCGCGAAGACGTCGGCCGGCACAACGCGGTCGACAAGCTGATCGGCCGTGCCCTGCTCGACGAGCGCCTGCCACTGTCGGCTACGGCAGTCATGCTGTCCGGGCGGGCCAGTTTCGAACTGCTGCAGAAAAGTGCGGCCGCCGGCGTGCCCGTGGTCTGCGCGATTTCGGCCCCCAGCAGTTTTGCTGTGGAACTGGCAGCGCGTTTTTCTATCACCCTGGTCGGGTTTTTGCGCGGGACCCGTTTCAATGTGTATACCGGTGTGCACCGTATTGCCGGTGCAACCTGAGCGTTCAGCCGGGTTCGCGGCAGGACTCGACCTATGCCGAATTGACGCTAGTCGAACCAGGCCTGATTCTCGGCGTCATTCACGGGCCGCCTGCAGGGCGCGTCGTTCGACCATTGCTATGGGGGAAACATGAAATATTCGACAATCTGGGCTGCCGGTGCGCTGGCACTGGCGATGACCCTGGCCGGCTGCGGCCAATCGGGCAGCGACGATCAGAGCCAGGCCTCGAGCGGCTCCGGCGGCGACCAGTCGGCGCAGCCCACCAACCTGATCTTTGGCACCGGTGGCACCTCCGGCAGCTATTACCCGATCGGCGGCGCGCTCAAGGGCGTATTCGAAAAAAGTGACCAGATCGGCAACGTCCAGGTGGTCTCGACCGGCGCCTCGGTTCAGAACATCAACAACATCATGGACGGCACCAACCAGATCGCGATCGTGATGTCGGATGTTGCCTACGACGCCGTGCACGGCAACAAGCAGTTCGAAGGCCGCAAGGCCAAGATCGATGCGCTGGCCGGCCTGTATCCCAATGTGGTCCAGATCGTGGCGCTCAACGGCTCCAAGATCGACAGCGTGGCCGATTTGAAGGGCAAGCGCGTCGGCGTCGGCAAGGTCGGCTCCGGGGTCGAAGCCAGTGCCAAGAAGGTACTGGAAGCCGCCGGACTGAAATACGGCGATCTGTCCAAGGTCTCGCATACCGGCTATGCCGATTCGGTTACCGACATGAGCAACGGCAATCTGGACGCGGCATTTTTCACCTCCGGCGTGCCCAATTCCTCGATTACCGGCCTGCGCCAGAATACCCAGGTGCATTTCGTCAACGTCACCGGCGAGACCGCCAATACGTTGCTCGACAAATATCCCTACTACGAGCGCTACGATATCCCGGCGCATAAGGACAATGCCTACGATCTGGATTCGGGCGTGCATACGGTCTCGATTCGTAACCTGCTGATCGTGCCGGCCTCGATGGACAAGGCCGTGGCCCAGGATCTAGCCCAGCGGTTCTACGACTATCTCGGCTCGGACAGTGTGTCGGTGGCCGCGCTCAAGCAGTTCGATCGCAACAAGATGAACCAGAATCTGGTGCTGCCGGTGCATCCGGGCGCCAAGGCCTTCTACCAGACGCTGGATCAGGGCGCCTCTCAGGGGCAGTCGAGCGATGACAAGGCGGACGCTGAGGCTGGCGATAGCGACGCCTCATAGCCGGTGCGGCCTATGGCCGGCTGGTGCGGCATCGCCACGCTCGTGGCGGTGCTGGTCGTAGCCGGCTGGCTGAGCTGGCCGCGGCCGTGGCTGGAGATCCGGCATGGCCAGACCCTGCGGGCGGTCTATCCAGGTGGGCCGGGCACGACGTTTGCGCTGCGTTGGCGGCACTCGGTCGAGCGTGAAGACTGGATTGAGTGCTTTCGCGTAGTCGACGGTCGAATCGAGATCGCCGCGACCCGTTTCAAGACCTTTGGCGCCGGCGTACCTGCCCATGCCGGCCAGCACACCCGGCTCGAACACGGCTGGGTGGCAATGTCGGGCATCGATCGCGATGTCGATCCGCTGGCGGTACAGGCGGCAGCCGCTGAACGCTATCGTTTCCGCTACCGCGACGGAGCCTGGCAGCGTCTGTCCTATGATGGGGCCAAGCCGATTCTGACATTCAGAATCGTGCAGGCCTCGTTG
Source organism: Salinisphaera sp. SPP-AMP-43 (assembly GCF_049568105.1). Classification (GTDB taxonomy): domain Bacteria; phylum Pseudomonadota; class Gammaproteobacteria; order Nevskiales; family Salinisphaeraceae; genus Salinisphaera. The sequence continues at coordinate 3,811,905 of NZ_CP145335.1, read as the reverse complement.
ATCGGCATGATCTGGCCACGCGCCGCTACGCTCTGGCGCGGTGTGGCCGACGGAGTGAAGCACGGATGAGTCAATTGCAGTCGGGCGAGACCGAGGAACAGCCACAGGGCATGCAGGACACGCTCGAGAAATACGACCGCGAATCGACCCTGCGCGACGGTCTGTCCCGGCCCTGGATGGTCGGGATCGCGACGCTGTCGGTCGCGCTGTCGCTGTTCCATTTATATACCTCCTTCGCCGGGCCGCTGGTGGATGTGGTCCAGCGCTCGATCCATCTCTATACCCTGCTCGGGCTGACTTTCGTGCTGTTCCCGCTGATGCGGACCTCGGCCCGCGAGCGGGTGCCGTGGATCGACGTGGCCTTCGCGCTTGCCTCGTTCGCGGTCGGTGCCTATATGATCGCGGTCTCGCATCGGGTGATCGAATCGGCCGGGCGTATCACCGACATCGATATGGTGGTCGGCTTGGTCGCCCTCGGTCTGGTGATCGAGGCCGCCCGGCGGGTGACCGGCTGGGGATTGCCGATCCTGGCCTCGATCTTTCTGGCCTATGGCTTTTACGCCAAGTTGAGTCTGTATTCGGTGCTGTCCGAGCCGATCGTGATGGCGACCTGTCGGCAGGTGGTCTCGCATCTGGTGTATATCACCGAAGGGCTGCTGGGTACGGCGATCGCGGTCTCGGCCAGCTATATCATTCTGTTCATTCTGTTTGGCGCTTTTTTGGTCAAATCCGGGCTGGGCCAACTGTTCAACGATCTGGCCCTGGCGATCGCCGGGCCGAGCCGTGGCGGGCCGGCCAAAGTCGCGGTGATCGCCAGCGGTTTTCTGGGCTCGATTAATGGCTCGGCGATCGCCAACGTGGTCACCACCGGCGCGTTCACGATTCCGCTCATGAAACGCACCGGCTATCGTGCCAATTTCGCCGGCGCGGTTGAGGCTGCAGCCAGCGTCGGTGGCCAGATTCTGCCGCCGATCATGGGCGCGGCCGCCTTCATCATGGCCGAAGTGCTGTCGGTGCCTTATACCCAGGTGATGCTGGCCGGCATCATCCCGGCGCTGCTGTTCTATCTCGGCATTCTGTTCCAGGTGCATCTGCGGGCACTGCGCAACGGCCTATCGGGCATACCGCGTTCGGAGCTCACACCGCTCCGCGAAGTGCTGCTCAAGCGTGGCCATCTGTTGTTGCCGATGGTGATCCTGCTGTGGATGATCTTCGACGGCCGAGCGCCGTTTTTTGCGGCCTTCTGGTCGATCGCTGCAACCGTGCTGATCTGCGGCACGACCCGCCTGGTCATCGGCGTGGCCGTTGTACTCGCTGCGTTGATCGTCGAGCCGCAGTGGCTGGCCTTGTTGCATGGCACGACCATGCCCGAGCTGCGGAGCAGTCGGCTATGGCTATTCGGGGTCATCGCGCTCCCGATCGCTATCAATGTGCTGCGTTCGCGGCTGCCGGTCGAACAATCCGAAGTCATGGATATCGGTGACTGCCGCGATGCCATGGTCGAGGGTGTACGCAATGCGATTCCAGTGGCGATCGCCTGTGGCGCGGTCGGCATTATCGTCGGCGTGGCCACGCTGACCGGCATCGCCCTGGATGCGGCCGACTGGGTGGTCTCGATGGGCCAGGCGATCCCCTACGATCTGGTGCGGCTGCTGGTCACACTGGTGCTAACCATGGGGGCGTCGATCGTGCTCGGCATGGGCCTGCCGAGTATTCCCTGCTACATCATCACCTCGACCATGGCCGCACCGATTCTGTTGAATCTACCGCTGTTCCGAGAGCTGGCGGGGTCCAACGACACGGCCGTCTTCGTCGCCCATATGTTCGTGTTCTACTTCGGCATCTTCGCCAATCTCACGCCGCCGGTGGCACTCGCGGCCTATGCCGGGGCCGGTATTTCCGGCGGTTCGCCGAACGCGACCGGTGTACAGGCGATGAAGCTGGCGATTGCCGGCTTCGTGGTGCCGTATATGTTCGTGTTCGCCCATAGCATGCTGATGGTCGATGCGAGCTGGTGGGATGTGCTGGTCGTGGCTGCAACTGGCGCGCTGGGCGTGCTGTTGCTGGCCGTGGCCGTGGAGGGCTATCTACGGACGCCGCTCAACGGCCTGTTCCGGCTGGCGGCCCTGGTCGGCGCCCTGGCCTTGATCTTTCCCGGCTGGATCAGCGACGCGGTCGGTGCGGCGGTGGCTGTGCTGTTATTCATGGCGCGGCCAAAGACTGCCGAGCCGGCCGCCGGGGCGGATGCGTCGTGATCGGCAGGGGCTGCTGTGGTCGTGGTGTTCTGAAATAAGCGGGGCAGCGCTGGACCATTATCGGGCACGGTTTTAGCGCAGGGCAGGCCGAAACCCTTGTCAATACCAGCTAAGCCCCATAACTTCGGCGGGTCATCATTATTAACGAGAACATCATGAGCACCGATATCGAGAACCGCCAGTTTCGTCTGGCCCGGCGGCCGTCGGGCCTGCCCGAGCGCGAGGACTTCGACCTGACCACGGAAGCCGTGGGCCCGGTCGGCGAGGGCGAGGTGCATGTGCGCATCGACTATATCTCCCTCGATCCGGCCATGCGCGGCTGGATGAGTTCCGGCAAATCCTATATCGAGCCGGTCGGCATCGGCGAGGTGATGCGGGCGTTTACTGCCGGCACGGTGGTCGAATCGCGGCACGACGACTTCGCCGAGGGCGATCACGTTACCGGCCTGCTGGGGGCCCAGACCCATGCCGTGGTTTCCGGCGACCAGCTCAACAAGGTCGATACCTCGATCGTCGATCTGCCGGTCTATATCGGCGCGCTCGGTATGCCCGGCATGACCGCCTATTTCGGCACGCTAGACGTCGGTGAGGTTAGTGAAGGCGATGTGGTGCTGGTCTCGGCGGCCTCCGGTGCAGTCGGTTCGTTGGTCGGCCAGATCGCCAAGCAGCAAGGGGCTTCGCGGGTGATCGGCATCGCCGGCGGACCGGAAAAATGCCGCTATGTGGTCGACGAGCTTGGTTTCGATGCCGCCATCGACTACAAGGCCGAGGAAATCAACGACGCGGTCAGGCGTGAATGCCCGGACGGTATCGATATGTTCTTCGATAACGTCGGCGGCGAAATTCTGGATGCGGCGCTGGCCAATCTGCGCGTGCATGCCCGGGTCGTGATCTGCGGCGCGATCTCGCAGTACAACGTCACCGGCCACGTCGGCGATACCGGCTATGCGCCGAAGAACTATCTGTCGCTGCTGGTCAATCGGGCGCGCATGGAAGGCTTCATCATCCTCGACTATATCGATCGCTACCACGAAGCCTATCCGAGCATGGCCGAGTGGATCGCCTCGGGCAAACTCAGCCATAAGGAAGACATCGAAACCGGTTTCGATCGCTTCGTCGAAGTGCTGCGCATGCTCTATACCGGCGAGAACTTCGGCAAGCTGGTGCTTAAGGTCTGATTCGTGAAAGCCGGTGCCCGCTGGTCATGGCGCGGCGCCGGCGACATTCGTCTGCGGCGCCTCGATGAAGGTGATCGCATAATCCGGCGATCGGTGGTGGGCGAGATACGCTCTCAGATGCCGACGCAGGATATCGGCATGCGTTTCGTCCCGTGCAAAGATCGAAACCTGGCTGCCGGCTGCAGAGACCCGAAGTTCGTCTAGGGTCAGATCGGCGATCTTGATGAAGTTGTCCGGCAGCCGGCGGAACCAGCCGGGATAGATGAACGCATATTCCACGCCGTGCCGGCGCATCAGGCGATCCATCCAGCCGGCGTCGGCCTGTTCGGCTTGGCGTTCGCGCAGGGCTGTCAATGAGCCGAGCCCCCAGAGATCCAGCACATAAGCATCGGTGCGAAACGATATGAGCCCGAGGTCGTTGACGGCCACCGGAGCCTGGAGTTTGGCAGCGATCGTGGCCAGCCGCGCCTGTTGATTATAGATATTGGAGGCGGCCAAGGGCGTGAACAGGGTCACCCAGAGCAGGGAAAAGAATGCCAGCGGCGCAAGGACGCACACATAGATCAGCTGTGGCCGCGTTCGGATGACCCGATCGATCAAAAACGGGGTAAGAAAAGCCAGCAGGTAGATCTCGTAGCGGCCGAGCCAGCCGACCTGGCCGAACACGCCCTGCAGTAGCACGGCAGCGCCGATGGCCAGGGCCAACGGCCGGTCGTCGCGATAGACGCTCAAGCCCAGAAACGGCAGCAGAAAGGCGATCAGCCAGCCGTAGTGCTCGAGATTGGTCTTGATGTTGTTGTAGATCGTCCAGGCGCCGGGCGGACTTTTGGCCAGAATCGAGGAGGGCAGATAGCCCAGCCCGAGCTGATGCAAAAACAACGAAAAACCGGCCAGGCCGATCACCAGCCCGGCCAGCGTCAGGGCCGCCCGGCGTATCTGGCCATGGCAGGCCAGATACGCAAGCATCGGAACGCTGATCGCCAGCCCCTCGTAGCGCACGAAAGGCAATAGCAACAGGCAGACATAGAGCAGCAGCGTGGCGCCCCGGGCCAGGCGATCACGGCTGTGGGCATTGATCAGCACGCCAGCGGCGACCGCCAGCAGGACCTGCAGGCTGTGTTCCATGCCGGTGAACACTACGCCGTACAGATTCAGCGACAGCGCCGTGACCGTGGCCATTAAAGTCGCCTGAAACACGCTCAAGTCGTGCATCAGGCGAACCAGCAGGAGCAGGGTCGCGAACAGGCAGGCGAGATTGATGATCAGGGGCAGCGTTACGAAATACGACCAGCCGGCGAACGGGGTCAGCAGGAACGGCCAGAGAATACTGCTGGAGGGCGCGGCATAATCGGCGTCGTTGATGCCGTAATGCAGATGCTGCAGATGCCGGGCCAGCTCCAGATGGATATAGGGATCGTCCAGCGTGTACATCAGCTGCCCGTTGCAGACCCACAGGATAGCGATCAGCAGCACGAAGGCCGGCAGCATCAGGCCGGAGGCGATCAGTAACGATCGGTAGCCGCTCGAGGTCGCGTTCACGGTGTTGCCCTCGACTAGAAGAATCGGTTGCCAGACAACGTAGGCCAAGGCCGGCGAAGACCGCGCGGTTCGCCCGCGGTCCAGGCTGGACTTGGCCTGTCATTCCCGTTATCGAGTTTTTTACCGCAGCGCGCGATCGGTCGCCAGCCGAGTGTCGAATATCAGAGGGTTGGCTTGGGCGTACGTTCGATCAGTGGGAAGCGGGCGCAAAACCGACGTGGGCCGGCAGGCGCGAGGCGAAAGACGCCCAGTCGGGGCGTTCGGCGGCGAAGACCCGCCGTTCCACGGCCATCGGCGGCAGCGTATCCAGCGAGCCGGCGGGTACCACCAGCGCATCGCCGGGCCGATTGAGATAGGGCAAGCCGCTGCCGCAGATCGTACAGAAACAGCGCGTGAAGTCGCGCCCATCGGCGGCCCGGAACACACGGATATGTTTGGCGCCGGATTGCCATTCGATAGGCGCCGGGGCCAGCCGTAGATTGGTGGCCGCGATCGAGCCGGTCATTTTCCGGCACTGGGCGCATTCGCAGTAATAGAAGCGCTCGGCGGTGCTCTGAATACGATAATGCACTACGCCGCAGAAACAGCTGCCCGCAAGAGTCGTGCTCATCCGCTGCCTCGGTGGTTGGCGATCAGCGGCGCGCTGCCGGCGCCCGACTACGGGTGTTGACCAGCAGCAAGCCGGCCAGGATCGCCAGGCCGCCGATCGCGAAGTTGATCGAAATCGGGTCGCCCATCAATAGCACGCCGAAGCCGACGCCGAAAATCGGCGATAGGAAGGCGAATACGCCGAGCCGAGAGGCCAGATAACGGCGCAACAGCCAGAACCACAGCAGCAGGGCGCCGCAGGACACGATCAGCGACTGAAAAGTCAGACTCGCCCAGGCCAGGGCGGTCATATCGATTGCCGCGAGATCGCCCAACGCGGCTGCGGTCGGCAACAACAAGGCGCTGGCCACGACCAGTTGATAGGCCACTACCCGCAGCGGCGGCGCTTCCGACAGCGCACTGCTACGCAGGGCCAGCGTCGTAGCTGCCCAGGCGGCACCGGCTGCCACGCCTAGCGCATCGCCGATCAGCACGTCACTGGATACCTCGGTATTCGGTGCGAGCGCGATGATGAGCCCAAGGAAGGCCAGGCCGACCCCAGCCCAGTGCCGGCCGGCGAGCTGTTCGCCGGCCACGAACAGATGCAGCCCGATCGCGGCGAACACCGGGGCGGTGTAGAGAAACACCGACATATGCGAGGCAAAGGTGTAGTTCAGCCCGAGCGCCACGAAGGCGAATTCCAGGGTGAAGCCGATTCCGACCACCAGCCCCGGTAGAAACTGCCCCGGCGACCAGAGTTCGATGCCCCGTAGTCGGGCAATGCCGATCACCAGCAGCGCCGCGATCGACGAACGAATACCGATCTGGGCGAGCGGGCTGATCGAATCGGCCACCGACTTGATCGCCACCTGCTGCAGACCGATCGCCAGGCAGAACAGAATCATGAGTACCGCGGCGCGCGTATCGAGGGGCTGGCGAAGCGCCTGTGAAGGCGGTACGGCAGGGGCAGAACGCAAAGTCGATCGGCGCATGGCAGGCTCCGTTGAAGGCGTGTCAGTGAAGCACTGGGCCTAGGGCGTGTTGATGTTTTGTTCGAGCGCCGCGTTGAAGACCGCCCATCGTGTCTGACGCGGCGCGAGTCGCCGCTCGTAGCGTGCCACGATCAAGGCTTGTAACGCCGCAAAGCGCGATGGGCGGCCCAACTCGAAGGGCCAAGTGCCCATCAATTAAAGATACGACGGCAATCCAGCGTCGTAGCACGCTTGCGCAGAATCACTGCGCGGCGCGCGCTATGCCTCGTCTTGCCTTAAAACAGCGTTTGGCACGGACTCGTACGAGACTGCAGCAGGCCCTAGGGCGGGTCGTCACAAGATTCGTCGCCGCATCCGCGGTGCTGTGGGGACGCCCGCCCATCGCGCCATGCGGCGTTGCAGGCCTTGAGCGTGGGCTGCTGCGCTCAAAGACTGCGCCTTGCCGGACACGATGGGCGGGCGTCATGCGACGGCGTATCTCGTGACGACGTGCCCTCGAAAAACTCACGTTATGCTCGTGCGCCTGCCGCGCAACGCTCTGCGGGCCGTTGTCATCGCAGCCCGGCGTGGAGGTTGCAAGACGGCCGCCGCCCAGCTCAGTGTCTATGGGGCGGGCAGCCGCCAGGTCAAGCGACTGGAGGCCGCGCTCGGTTTTGTCTTGTTCGATCGCGATGCCTGCCGTGTGCCTCTCAATGCCGGCGGACGGACCCTGGCGAACCGCGTCGATCGGCATCTGGAGAGGCTGGCGGAGGCGGCCGCCGAGGCCCAATGTGTCGACAGCGAGGCGTTATCGATCAGCGTGCCGCCGTCATTCGTCCAGCACTGGCTCATGCCGCGGCTGGCCGACTTCGATGCCGGGGCCGCCGAGATCGCGATCGAGGCAAGCCAGTCGTTGATCGAGCCGGTATGGCAGAACCGGCGCAGCCGACTGGCGATCCGCTTCGGGCCGGCGCCCGCGCCGAGCGTGAATGCTCAGCGATTGATGGGCGACCGGCTGTTTCCGGTCTGTGCGCCGTCGCTGCTCACGAACGGCCCGAGGCTGGAACAGCCGGGCGATCTGGCCGCGCATACGCTGCTGCATGTGTCATGGCCGCCGGGGGATTCGAATGTGTCCTTCCCGGGGTGGCGTGAATGGCTGGATGCAGCCGGTGCCGCTGACGTTGCGACTCCGGTACAGCAGCGCTATTTGTTGTTCAGCCTGGCCCTGGACCAGGCCATTGCCGGCCGCGGCGTGGCCCTGGTCAGCCAAGCCGTGGTCGCGGATCGCTTAGCCAGCGGGGTATTGGTCGCGCCCTTCGGCGCGCGTTGCAAGTTGGTATCGCCGTTCGATTACTGGCTGATTCGGCCGCGGCGCGGCGCACTGCCGGCACTGGCGCACCGTTTCTGTGATTGGTTGATCGCGCAGGCAGCGGCCTTCGATCCCGGCAGCGACGACTACGGTGGCACCCGGCGCTCGTAGTAGCATAGGCAGCGCGAGCGACCCCGCCACTCTTCACACCGGTTTTTCAGGGAGAACCATGGACGAGCACGTCACCGTCGTCGATCACCCACTGATCAAGCACAAGCTTACGCTGATGCGGCGGGCCACCGCCTCGACCCAGAAATTCCGGTCGCTGCTGCGCGAGATCGCCCATCTGCTGACCTACGAGATCACCCGCGATCTGGAATTGACCAGCGAACGCATCGAGACCCCGCTCGAGGCAATGGACGCGCCGGTACTGGCCGGCAAGAAGCTGTGCTTCGTATCGATCCTGCGCGCGGGCAACGGCCTGCTAGAAGGCATGGTCGAGCTGCTGCCCTCGGCGCGGGTCGGTCATATCGGCATGTTTCGCGATCCCGAGACCCTGGAAGCGGTCGAGTACTACTGCAAGATGCCGGATGATCTGGCCGGTCGACGCGTGATCGTGGTCGATCCGATGCTGGCGACCGGCAATTCGGCGGCGGCTGCGATCGGCCACCTGAAAAAACTCGGTGCCAGCAATATCAAGTTCCTCTGCCTGCTGGCCGCCCCCGAAGGCGTGGCAGCACTGCGCGCCGAGCACCCGGACGTGCCGATCTATACCGCGGCCATCGACGAACGGTTGGATGATCACGGCTATATCCGGCCGGGGCTGGGTGACGCCGGCGATCGGATGTACGGCACCAAGTAAGCAGTACCGGCCACTCAGACCCCGACATACAGGAATAAGCATGAGCCAAACCGGACGCGCGGCGACTGCCGAGGATTACGCGTTTCGCCTGCGCGATGGCTTATTGGGTGCCCAGATGCTGTGCGTGGCGTTTGGCTCGCTGGTATTGGTGCCGCTGCTGACCGGGCTCGACCCGAGTGTGGCGTTGTTCACTGCGGGCCTCGGTACGCTGGTATTCCAGGTCGTGACCGGCGGCCGGGTGCCGGTGTTCCTGGCCTCGTCGTTCGCTTTCATCGCGCCCATTATCTATGCGGTCGATACCTGGGGCGTGCCGGCGGCACTCGGCGGGCTGATGGCCGCCGGCATGGTCTATCTGTTGTTATCGGCATTGATTGCCTGGCGCGGCGTGGGGCTGATTTCACGTATTCTGCCGCCGGTGGTCACCGGGCCGGTGATCATGGTCATCGGTCTGGTACTGGCGCCGGTAGCCGTGAATCTGGCCACCGGCCATAACAGCGACGGCGAGCAGACGCTGGTGGCGTTCGGGCCGGCATTGACGGTGGCCGGCGCCTCGCTAGCGGCTACGCTCGCGGCTTCGTTGCTCGGGCGCGGGTTCGTTTCGTTGCTGCCGATCATCATCGGCGTCACGACCGGTTATCTGGTCAGCCTGCCATTCGGCCTGGTCGATTTCGGCCCGATCGCGGCTGCGCCGTGGCTGGCCGTGCCAGACTTCACCGCACCAGCGTTCAATTGGCAGGCGGTCTTATTCATGCTGCCGGTGGCGATTGCGCCGGCGATCGAGCATTTCGGCGATATCATCGCGATCCGCTCGGTCACCGGCCGCGATTATCTGGTCGATCCGGGGATCCATCGCACCATGCTCGGCGATGGCCTGGCGACCTCTCTGGCCGCCTGTTTTGGTGGCCCGCCCAACACCACCTATTCGGAAGTCACCGGAGCGGTCACCCTGACTGGGGCGACCAATCCGGCGCTGATGACCTGGGCCGCGGGTTTCGCGATTGTCTTTTCCTTCGTCGGCAAGCTCGGGGCATTTTTGGCCAGTATCCCGACCCCGGTCATGGGCGGCATCATCGTGCTGTTGTTCGGCGCCATCGTAGTGGTCGGCATGAACAGCCTGATGCAGTCCGGCGAGGATCTGACCGAGTCCCGCAATATGTCGATCGTGGGGCTGATCCTGATCTGCGGTATCGGTGGGCTGACGTTCTCCTTCGGCCGATTCTCGCTACAGGGCATCGCCCTGGCCGGCGTGCTCGGTGTGGTACTGAATCTGGTGCTGCCGCAGTCTTCCTCGCGCAGAGAGTAGCGCATCAGACAGCCAGCTTACGATCCGGCTGGGCTTGTTGAGTTCGGGGCCTGGATCGGCGCGCATGGGCCCATCGACCGGTCCAATACCGGTAGACTTTTGGGGCGTCTGCGATCAAGCGATCGCAGCCGGCCCCGGGCAAGCGCCGGCTGCGATTAGACATGTCGAGGATCTTACGATGGCTTGGCTTTGCCATGGCCCGCGATAAATGGCTTTGACCAAGATCAATAGCCCTGGGATTTAATGGCATAAATTGCCCGGTGTTCGTAGACCGACCCGACCGGGCTGATGAGACTGAAAAAACCTGCGGCGCGTTATCACGGCCACCCGCATACCCCGAAAACCGTCGTCGGCGGGACCATCGGCAATGTCATGGAGTGGTACGACTTCGGGCTCTATGGTTTTTTCGCGCCGGTCATCGCCCGGCTGTTTTTCCCCGAAAGCAGCCCGATCGTCAGCCTGATTGCGACGTTTGGGGTGTTCGCGGTTGGTTTTCTCATGCGCCCGCTCGGCGGGGTAGTGTTCGGGGTGATCGGGGATCGTCTGGGGCGCGAGGTCGTGCTGCGGACGTCGATCATCACTATGGGGCTGGCGACATTTCTGCTCGGCATCTTGCCGACCACCGAGCAGATCGGCATCAGCGCTGCGATCGCGCTGGTGGGGGTGCGGCTTCTGCAAGGCCTGTCCGTGGGGGGCGAGTTCAGCGGCTCGGTGACCTATATGGTCGAAACCGCCCGCCCGGGGCGACGCGGGCTGACCGGGAGCTGGGCGAATTTCGGCAGCCTCGCCGGTACGCTGCTCGGCTCTGGGTTTGCGGCCGCCATGAACGGCTGGCTGTCGCCGGCCGCGCTCCAAGCTTGGGGCTGGCGGGTGCCGTTTCTATGTGGCGGCGTGCTCTGTCTGGGCGCTTATATCTATGTGCGCCGGCTGGCCCCCGTGCCACAGATGGCGCACCACGAAACCCAGCACGGTCCGGATCGCGACTCGCCACTGCGCGAAGCGCTGACCCGCGATCTGCGAACCACGCTGTTGGCCGTGGCCTTCACCTGCGGCTACGGCGTGTTTTTCTATATGCCGCTGGTTTATCTGCCGACTTATGCCAGCAGCATCGGCGGGATCGATAATAGCCTGACACTGGCCATCAACTTTGCCGGTATCGCCCTGGCCATGCCGTTGATTCCATTGGCCGGCTGGCTATCGGATCGACTCGTCCGCCGGCGTCAACTGCTGCTGGTGATCTTTGCTGCGACCGTGGTGCTGGGCTGGCCGCTGATGGCGCTGGCTGGGCAGGGGATCGCCGGGCTGGTGATCGCCCAGGCCGGTCTGTCGATTCTGATCGCGTTCCCGCTCGGGGCTGCGCCGGCGCTGTTCGTAGAAATGTTTCCGGCCGAGGATCGGCTGAGCGGCTATTCGCTGGCTTATAACCTCGGCTACGGCATCGTCGGCGGTACCGCGCCGATGCTGGCGACCTGGCTGATCTCCGAAACCGGTCTGAAGAGCGCGCCCGGCTTATATCTGGCCGCGCTCGCCCTGGTATCCGTGATCGCCCTGTGGTTGATGGTCGATCGCAGCCGCGAGCCGCTGCGCTGATCCCGCGCTGTCGTGGGCCGATACGGGCCGCGAGTTGCCAGGCGAGGGGCACTCATGCGCGGCTTTCGCGATGGTGCGCTCGGCCTAAAAAAAGACCGGCCCGAATTTGGGCCGGTCTCTGATCGGGCAGCTGCTGCCCGGCAGGCGCGGTCGGGCTTGCTAGCCGACCACGTCGGCGATCGCTTTGCAGACGTAGTCAATGTTGTCGTCGTTCAGGCCCGCCACGTTGGCTCGGCCCGAGGCGACCATATAAATGCTGTAGTCTTCGCGCAGCTTTTCGACCTGGGCCTTGGTCAGGCCGGTGTAGGAGAACATGCCGCGCTGCTCGGCCACATAGGCGAACTGCTGGTCCAGGCCGTGCGGCTTGAGGCCGTCGACGAACTTGCGCCGCAAGCCGTTGATCCGGTTGCGCATTTCGTCGAGTTCTTGGTGCCAGAGCGCGGTCAGTTCGGCCGAACTCATGATCGTGGACACGATCGCGCTACCGTGGGCCGGCGGGTTGGAATAGTTTTCGCGGGCAGTGATCGCCAGCTGCGACCGGACATTGTCTTTCTGCTCGGTGTCGGCCGCGACCGCGATGAAGCAGCCGATCCGTTCGCGATACAGGCCGAAGTTCTTGGAGCAGGACTGGGTGACCAGCATCTCGTCGAGGTTGTCGGCCAGCAGGCGTACGCCATAGGCGTCTTCGTCCAGGCCGTCGCCAAAGCCTTGATAGGCGAAATCGACCAGCGGCAGCAGGCCGCGTTCCTGGACCACCGCCAGCACCTGTTGCCACTGGTCGTGGTTCAGATCGAAACCGGTCGGGTTGTGGCAGCAGGCATGCAGCAGCACGACATCGCCTTCCGGGATCTTTTTCAGGGCGGCCAGCATGCCGTCGAAGTCGAGCTGGTTGTGCGCGTCGACATAGGGATAGCGCTGGATATCCAGCCCGGCAGCGCCGAACACGCCGAGATGGTTCGGCCAGGTCGGATCGCTCAGCCAGATCGAATGGCCCGGCAGCTGGCTGGCGATAAAGTCCGCAGCCAGGCGCAGCGCGCCGGTGCCGCCTGGCGACTGGGTCGCGCTGGCGCGATCGGCGGCCAGCACCTTGTGGTCGGCGCCGAACACGGTCTTCAGAATATAGTCGCCATACTGCGGATCGCCATGCGAGCCGATATAGGCCTTGGTCTGCTCGGTATCGATAAGCTGTTTCTCGGCCTGTTTGACCGCGCGCAGAATCGGCGTATTGCCGTGCTCGTCGCGATACACGCCGACACCCAGATCCACCTTGTTGGGGTTGGGGTCGTCCTTGAACTGCTGGATCAGGCCGAGAATAGCGTCGCCCGGGACGCGCTCGATCGATTGGAACATGGCTTATCCTTTGCGTTGCATCGAGCCGCATCGGTGCGCGATGCGGGCGCGCTTAGTCTAACCGCTCACTGCGGCGCTGCCGAGACGTGCCGACTACGGATTGGCCGGGCCGCGGGTAGGTCGTGATCTGACCCACCAGCTATGGCAGCTTATGGCCATGACTGCGACCGTTGTCGATAGCACTGCGCCGGCCGAGGCCGAGGCGCATCTGGCCGAACTCAACCCGGCCCAGCGCCAGGCGGCGGCCTTCGGCCTGGCCGCGCCCTGCGGCTGGGATGCCGATCCACTCTTGATTCTGGCCGGGGCCGGTAGTGGCAAGACTCAGACATTGTCCCATCGCGCGGCGCATCTGGTGCTGTCTGGGGTGGATCCGCGTCGCATCCTGCTGCTGACGTTTTCGCGGCGTGCGGCCGAAGAGATGACGCGCCGGGCGCATGCGATCTGTGAATCGGCGCTCGCTGCGCGCGGCCGTAAAGGGCAGGGCGTACGGCTGCCTTGGGCGGGTACTTTCCATGCGATCGGCGCACGGCTGTTGCGTGAATATGCGCCGCGGCTCGGTCTCGATGAAGCCTTCTCGATTCTGGATCGTGGCGATGCCGCCGATTTGCTGGACTTGGCCCGCCACGATGCCGGGCTCGCTGCACGCACGAACCACGGCGGCAAGCGCTTTCCACGTAAGGACACCTGTCTGGCGATCTATTCGGCCACGGTCAATCGCCAGGCACCGCTGGCCGAAGTGCTGGATGGCTGGTTTCCCTGGTGCGCCGAGCATCACGACGATCTCAAGCGGTTGTTTGCCGACTACACCGCGCGCAAGCAGGACCGGGCGACGCTGGATTACGACGATCTGCTGCTGTACTGGCATCTGGTGATGCAAAACGGGGCGCTCGCCGACGAAATCGGCGCTCGTTTCGATCATGTGCTGGTGGACGAGTATCAGGACACCAACGGCTTGCAGGCCGCTATCCTGCAAGCCATGAAGCCGACCGGCCGCGGGCTGACCGTGGTCGGCGACGATGCCCAGGCGATCTACGGCTTCCGGGCCGCCGAGGTCGACAATATCTTGAATTTCCCGAAAACCTACTGCGGCACCCAGGTGGTGACGCTCGAGGCCAATTATCGCTCGGCCCAGTCGATTCTGGATGCTGCGAACGCATTGATGGGCGAGGCCAGCCGGGCCTATGCCAAACAGCTCACGGCCATGCGCGGTGTCGGCGTCAAGCCACGGCACGTGACCGTCATGGATACGGCCGCCGAAGCGCGCTGGGTGGTCGATGCTGTGCTCGCGGCGCGCGAGACCGGCGTCGATCTCAAGCGCCAGGCAGTGCTGTTTCGTAACGGCCATCATGCCAACGATCTAGAAATCGAGCTGATTCGGCGCAATGTGCCGTTCAAGAAATATGGCGGGCTGAAGTTTTTAGAAGCAGCGCATGTGAAAGATTTTCTTGGGCTGCTGCGCTGGGCCGACAATCCACGCCACGAGATCGCGGCCTGGCGCACGATGCAGATCGTGCCTGGCGTCGGCCCCGGTACGGCGCGCCAGGCATTCGAAGCCCTGGAAGCCGCCGGCGACCGGATCGAAGCACTGGCCGATTTTAGGCCGGTACGGGCTGATCGCGCGGCCTGGCAGACGATGATCGAAACGGTGGCGGCACTGGCCGGCGAGAATGCCTGGCCGGCCGCGCTGGTCCCGGCTGCGACATGGTACAAGGCCCAGCTCGATAGCCGCTTCGAAGCCCCGAATACCGCACGCGCCGGCGATATCGACGATCTGGCCCGTATCGGCACGGGCTATGGCGATGCGCCAGCGTTTCTGACCGAGCTCACCCTCGATCCGCCGCAGGCCACCGGCGACCATAACGACGATGCGCTGCTCGATGAGGATTATCTGATTCTGTCGACCGTGCACAGCGCCAAGGGCCAGGAATGGGATGCCGTGTACGTGTTGCACGTCGCCGACGGCACCTTTCCCAACGAGTTCGCCACCAAGACCGAGGCCGGCCTGGAAGAAGAACGCCGCCTGCTCTATGTTGCGATGACGCGGGCCAAAAACGAGCTGTCGCTGATCTCGCCGCTGCGCTATTACGTGACCCAGCAGGCCGCCCTGGGCGATGCGCATGTCTATGGCGCGAACAGCCGGTTCCTCACGCCAGCGGTTATGGCCTGTTTTGAATCGGTGGTCGATGCGCCGGCCGAACGTTCGCTTTGGGCCGACCACGCGGCGGCTAGGGCTGCGACCCTCGACCTGGGGGCAGCCGCTGCCGCGCTCTGGCAATAGCGACGTCGCCTGGCCATGGCAGTTCAGTGATACGCGCGCTACATTGCGCGCACTCACTTCCAGCGCGAGCCTGCTCGCGAAGGCCCGATCATGCCCGAATCCCCGATGGCGCCGTCCATTGATCTTGCCGTATTCGATATCGACGGCACCCTCGTCGATGCCCGCAATCCGCTCGGCGCGCCGACCATCGACGCGCTGCGCGGTCTGCATGCGGCCGGTATCCAGGTTGCGCTGGCCAGTTCGCGGCAACGCTCGTCGCTGCTGGATATCGCCGAGGCCATCGGTCTGGACATGCCGTTGATCGCTTTCAACGGTACGCTGGTGACCGCGGCCGATGGCGCGATCGTGGCCGCGGAAACGTTTACGCCCGGCGATGCGTTGACCGCTGCGCTGACCGAGTTCGTCGATACCGGCGGTTGTATTCATGCCTATGCCCGCGATCGCTGGCATGCCTATGGTGACGACCACCGCATCGGGCGCGAGGCGGCCGGCATCGATGTCACCCCCGATCTGCGCGCCGAACGCGTGCAGACCAGCTCGCTGCCGAGGCCGGCGCTTAAGGTCATGTGCGACGGGGTGCATGACGGCCTGGCCGGCGTCCAGGCCGCAGTCGCGGCCCAGCCCGAACTGGTGATTTCCTGGAGTGGCACCGAATGCCACGATATTCATCTGGCCACGGCCACCAAGGGCCATGCCCTGCAGACACTCTGTGATCACCTCGGAATCGCGCCGGCCCGGGCGGCAGCCTTCGGCGATGCCGATTCCGATATCACCATGCTGCAAAATGCCGGCTATGGTTATGCCATGGGTCAGCCCAACGAGAGGGTCAGCGCTGCCGCCGATCATCGTCTGGAAGGTCCAGGCTCCGGGGCGCTCGAGGCACTATTGGGTCGGATCGCGAGTAGCGCGCCAAGCCAGAGAGGCTAATCGCCGGTTGGCTGGCGAGGCCTCGGGGCTGGCGGTCCGAGCCTGGCCCGCGCCGAACGCGCAATCGATCGCGGTGTATTTGTGGGCGCGTAGGGGGTATGTCCTGGTGCAGCGCCGTGGCTGGCTGCTCGCGACATCGCCGGGTCGCTGTTCGCTTCGAGACGGCCCGTTTCATTGGCCGCGGGACGAGGCGGGCCGGTCCGGCCTAAGACGGGTGATCGAACCCGGCCGCAGGCCCAGGCGTGGCTGTCGAATCGCTGCACCGATCGCGGCAGCGGCTTTGAGGAAGTGTCCGGTGTCGTGTCGATAACCCGGTGAGCGAGCCAAGAGGAAGATCAGGTCGTGGCGGCTATCCGACAACGCCGGCGCCCAAGTGCTAAGCGGATGCGCAGCCTGGGTTGCAAACACCAATCGCAGACGACTGACGTTGTGGTCGTATGCAAGCCCTGCCTTGGTCACAATGAAAAGGCATCGCTTCCAAGATAGGCATGCCCGAGCCGTGCCGATTCGGTCTGCCAGCGTGCCATTTGGCGATACATGTCGTGCCTGACATGATGACGGCGCATTATACGGTGGTGTTTTTTGGCGACGCGCCCGAGCCGTATGTGTCGCCGCTCGATCGCGGTTATCGGGCCAGGATGGACGGAGTATTCTGGTGACTGAGCCAAAGCTGACTGACGCACCGGATTGGCTGTATTTGCTGCGCGAGTATGAAACGCTGTATCGGCACGGTTCGAGCGGCGGCGCGCGCACGATCCGGGCGCATCGGCGGCGGGTTCGCGATGCTTTGTCGGCCGTGATCAAAACGAATCCGGCTCTGATCGCTCGGGAGCCGGCCGACAAGCCGGTGACGGCGCATCTGCCGCGGGCCATCGATCTCGGGTCGCGGCAGTCGCTGGTCGGGTTCAGCCGGGCATTGTATCGCGTGGCCCATCGGCTGACCTGGGAATACGGCTACGATCGCGTGCCCCGTGGGCTGCGGGACAAATACGCCTACTGTGAAATCCTCGGCCCGCGCGGGCCGATCGTAACCGACCGGTTGATTCTGGGCTTTGTCTTGTTCGCACCGAATACGACCTATCCCCAGCACCACCACAAGGGCATCGAGGAAAGCTATATCTCGATCGCCGGCGCCTGGTCGGAAAACGATGCCGCGGTCTATGCGCCAGGGTCGCTGATCCTCAATCGCGCCGAGCAGGAGCACCGCATCACCACCGGCGAACTGGAACCGTGCCTGCTCGCCTATGCCTGGACCGGGGCAGCCGAGCGGCTGACTTCGCCAGGTATGCGGTTTTCGTCTCCGGCCAGGTCTGCCTAGCGGCGACGCCGGTGGTGGCGAACGCCGCCGTGGCTGGGCTGTGGATTTATGTGCCGATATCTTCGTTCCAGAGCGCGGGCGATTCCCGCATGAAATCGGCCATTAACTGTTGGCAGTCGGCGTCGTCGAGCACGCTGATCTCGACCCCGCGTTCGGCGAGATGGGCTTCCTCGCCCATGAACGACGCGTTTTCGCCGATCACCACCCGCGGGATGCCGTAGAGCAGAATCGCGCCGCTGCACATGGCACAGGGCGAGAGCGTGGTATAGAGCGTGACGTCTTTGTACCAAGCGCCGGGCTGGCGGCCAGTGGCTTCCAGGGCGTCCATTTCGCCGTGCAATACGGCGCTGTCTTTTTGTACCCGGCGATTATGGCCGGCACCGACGATGGCGCCGTCTCGGACCAGTACACAGCCGATCGGGATGCCGCCTTCGGCGCGTCCGGTGCGTGCTTCGGCGAGAGCGGCTTGCATATAGTCGTGGTCGTTCATGGGGCGTGTTTGGGCTCGGTATGTCGGGCCCAGTCTAGCGGCAAGTGCCAAGCGAATGCCCGGCTTGAGCGCCCGGTATTAGGCAATTGTGCTGATGACGGGGCCCCGGGCTTCGGGCTATAACAAGAGCATCATCCGTGCGGAGAACGCCGATGGCCGATGATCCGCTCCAAACCTATCGCAACAAGCGGCGCGCCGATGTCACCCCGGAGCCGGCCGGCGAGCGCAGCCCGCGGCCCGAGGGGCAGCCGCCGATTTTCGTGATACAGAAACACTCGGCATCGAGCCTGCACTACGATTTCCGGCTCGAGATCGACGGCGTGCTCAAGTCCTGGGCAGTACCCAAGGGGCCGTCAACCGATCCACGCGACAAGCGCCTGGCTGTGGAAACCGAGGATCATCCGTTGGACTATGCCGATTTCGAGGGCGTGATCCCCGAAGGCGAATACGGTGGCGGCACAGTTATGGTCTGGGACATCGGCCCCTATGACAACGCCAAGCGCGACGCCGATGGCCAGATCGCCAAGTCGATGGCCGACTGCTGGGCGGAGGGCCATATCAGCGTGATGCTGCACGGCGACAAGCTGTCCGGTGGCTATGCGTTGACTCATTTCCGTAGCGAGGGCGGCCAGCGTCAGTGGTTGCTGGTCAAGATCGACGACCCGGCTGCCGATGCCCGGCGCAATCCGGTCAGCACCGAAGACAGATCGGTGCTGTCGGGCCGTAGCTCCGAACAGATCGCGCGCGATGCCGGAGCCTCGGCGTGACCGGTATTCGGATCAAGGATCGGATCAGCGCCGACGCCTGGGCCAAGGTGAAGAAAACGCCCATGCCGACGAGCTTCGAGCCGATGCTGGCGACGCTGCACGATACGCCGTTTTCGCACCCCGACTGGCTGTTCGAGCGCAAGCTGGACGGTATTCGGCTGCTGGTGTTTCGCGATGGCGAACACGTCGAGCTGTATACCCGCAACGGCAAGCTGCGCAACGGCCATTTCCCCGAGCTGATCGATCTGTTCGCGGTCCAGCCCTGCGAGCGGTTCGTACTCGACGGTGAGGTAGTGGCTTTTGCCGGCGATACGACCAGCTTTGCTCAGCTGCAGCAGCGCGCCGGCCTGGCCGATCCAGACCAGGCTCGTGCTTCGGGCATTGCGATCTGGTTCTATGTATTCGATACGCCCTGGATGGCCGGCTGTGATCTGCGCCGGGTGCCGCTGCGCGAACGCAAGACGATCGTACGCGATGTACTCGACTATGCTAGCGATCGGCTGCGTTTCACGCCGCATCGCAACGGCGATGGCGAAGCATTGTTGTCCGAGGCACGAGCTAAGGGCTGGGAAGGCATTATCGCCAAACAGGCCGATAGCGCCTATCGCTGCGGGCGCTCCAAACGCTGGCTGAAACTGAAATGTCAGGTTGGCCAGGAGCTGGTGATCGGCGGCTTTACCGATCCGGAAGGTGAACGCAACGGCCTCGGCGCCCTGTTGGTCGGCTACTACGACGACAACGGGCTGCGCTATGCCGGCCGAGTGGGCACCGGCTTCACCGAGCAAGAGTTGGCGCGTCTACGCGCGGTGCTCTCTGGCCTGGAACGCAAATCACCGCCGTTTATCGATCCGCCGCAGGACCGAGGTGTGCACTGGGTCGCCCCCGAGCGGGTGGCCGAAATCGAATTCACCGAATGGACCGCCGAAGGCCGGCTGCGACATCCGGCCTATCTCGGCGAGCGCGACGACAAGGACCCGCGCGAAGTCGTCAAGGAGGCTGTGTAGTCGTGAACGTGGAATTGGAGCGCAGAAACAAGCTGTTCTTTCCGGATGCCGGGCTGACCAAGGGCGATCTGGCCGACTATTACCAGCGGATCGCGCCGCTGATGCTGGCGCATCTCAAGGATCGGCCGGTCACACTCCATCGTTTCCCCGACGGCATCGACGGTATCCACTTTATCCAGAAGTCGGTCGAGGACCACTACCCCGACTGGTTGGCGCGGGTGACTGTAGCCAAGGAAGATGGCGAAATGATCCAGCCGCTGGTCGACTCGGCCGATGCGCTGGTCTATCTGGTGGGCCAGGGGGCGATCGCTTTTCATGTCACGCCGAGCCGTTACGACAAGCCCGGGCATCCCGACCGGCTGATCTTCGATCTCGATCCAGCGGACGACGCCGAGGATTTTTCCCCGGTGATCGCTGCTGCCCGCGCAGTGCGCGATGCGCTAGAGGCAGTCGATCTGACCTCGTTCGTCATGACCACCGGCTCCTCGGGGCTGCATGTCACCGTACCGCTGGATCGCAGTACCGAGTTTGAAACCGTGCGCGATTTCGCTGCAGCCATCGCCGAACGCGTAGCCTCGGCTCATCCCGACGAATTCACCACCGCACATGCCAAGAATAGGCGCCAGGGCCGGCTGTATCTGGATATTCGTCGCAATGCCGTCAATCAGACTGCGATCGCGCCGTATTCGGTACGCCCCAAACCCGGGGCGCCGATCGCCACGCCGCTAGAATGGGATGAACTGTCCGATCTGGACATCGGCCCGCAGCGCTTTCATCTCGGCAATATCTTTCGAAGGCTCGCCCAGCGCGACTGCCCCTGGGCGAAGATCGCAAGACACGGCCAGAGTGCACAGCGCGCGTTCGAGCGCATGAACGCAGCCGACTAGTCGAGCGCGGCCCGGCCATGCCGGATGCCTCGCTCGGGCAGGGCGTTTAAAACGCATGCGGGCCAGCCGTGCCATCGCATGGCCCTGGCTTCCGGCCAGACTAGGCTAGGGCGACCGGCGCTGCGGTCGGCCGTAACGACGGGGCGCTATACAGGCTATGGTTCATGCGCGCCCGGTATTTTCAGTGCCGATGCTCGTTCGATCCGCAACAAGTTCTGCAATATGACACAAAACTCAGCGCAGACGCCCGACTGGCAGCTGCATGACGATGAAGGTTTTCTTGGTCTGATCGGTCCCGTCTGGGAAGATCGCGCCGCCGACCAGCTGGTGCTGGCTTTTACCGCCGAAGACAAACACAGCAACCAACGCGGCACGGTCCAGGGCGGCATGCTCATGACCCTGGCCGATCGGGTCATGGGCCATGCCCTGCGTCTTCATCTCGAGGGCGAGCCGGTGGCGACCATCCAGCTCGATACCCATTTCCTGGAGGCCGCCTGGGCCGGCGACTGGATCGAAGCCCGGGCCCGCCTGACGCGCGTGACCCGCAGCGTGGTGTTTATTGAAGGCGTGCTCGACAGCGGCGATCGAAGACTCATGCAGGCCAACGGCGTATGGAAACGCCTGCGTGATGACGACGGCAAGGCGAGCGCCCGGTTCCAGGCACGGTTCATGCGTTAGAGGAGATGGCTCGAGCGCGTGCTGCGTTGGCCTCGGCCATCGGTTCGGCAAGGCGCGAGTGATGGCGTCGTGCTAGGCGGGTTGCGGTGTCGTGTGCGTCCGCGCCAAGGGCTGTTGAGCTGCAAGCCGAGGCCCGCGAGCATGGCGTCAGTGATCGGTAACGCTGGATCCCGGCTCAACAGCCGTTGTTTCGACGCGGCCAAATCGCGTCGGGCCGCGTGACGAGCCCTGATCGAGGCAAGCCATAAGACAGGGCTCGCAGCCTCGCCAGCCACGATTCGGGGCGGCAACGCGGCGCTCGCACGACACCTCAACGCGCCTAGCCCTGAGCCGCGCCATACCGCAGAGCGTCGCCGGGTTATCGGGCATGGGCGGCCCGGCCGGTCGGCACCCATGCTGTTGTATACCGATCCGGCATTGTCGCTGATTCGCGTCGCGCGGCGATGCCGTTCATCGTGATTTACAGAAGCGTGTGGTGCGCACGCGCAAGGAAAACTCAAGGCTCCTAGGGCACATCCCGCGACAATGTGCCCTAACGAGATAGCCGTTCCGACCGGGCGATGACCATGGCAACACTCGTTCTTAGGCGCTCGGACGTCGAGACATGCATCGGTCCTGCCTTGCTGGCCGATCGTCTGCGCCACGGATTCATGGCCTATTCGGACGCTCGGATCGAGCGCGCCCAGCGTATCAATGCCGCTCTTCCAGGCCCGGGCAGCGCGACCGTGTTGTTTCCCGGCATAGCACCGGGCGTTACCGCTTATACGGTCAAGATACACGTCGAATATCCGGCCGAAGACCCGGCCATCAACGACGTGCTTTGTCTACACGAGAGGGCCTGTGGCCGGTTGTTGGCAGTGATGGATTCAACGTTGCTGACTGCGCTATGCAGGGGGCGGCCAGTGCATTGGCAGCCCATGCTTTGGCGCGCGCAGACGCCGACACGGTCGCCGTGATTGACTGCGGCGTCCAGGGCCATCATCAGCTGCGTGCGTTGGCTGCGCTGCGCCCGGTTCGGCGCGTTCGGGCTTTTGACCGGCAGGCCAGACGTCGGTCGGAGTTCGCCCAGTGCATGGCCGATGCCAGCGCAGCGCCGGTCGAGCCATTCGTCTCGGCCGGGGAGGCCCTACGCGATAGTGATATCGCGCTCGTGGCGACCGAGTCGCGCAAGCCAGTGGTGGCCGCCTGCGACGTGCCGCCCCGTCTGCATGTGTCGACGCGGGGCGCCGACCAGCCCGGCAAGAGCGAGACTGCCGCGGAACTGATCGAGGCCGGTGTTTTCATCTGCGACGATCGCCAGCGGGCTGTGTCCACCGGGGCGGCGCTGGGCCGAGTGCTGCGGCCGTGGATGTTGAGCTCGACCAGGTTTTGAATGGCCAGCATCCGTGGCGGCGCTCGCGCGATGAGACCACGCTGTTTGCCAGCGTCGGCCTGCCGTTCCAGACCGCGATCGCATCGGGCGTTGAGCAGCGGGTTGATTTTCTGGGTTGAGCTGGCGGCTGCGGCCGGCTCTCGCGGTCATGTCGGTCAGGCGCCGTGGGCCGTGATGTCTGCGAATCGCGCGTTCGTGAGCCGGGCGAGGGCGGCCGGATCGAGGCTGATTTCCAGCCCGCGCCGACCGCCGCTGACATGCATCTGGTCGAGTGCTTCGGCGGCAGCATCGATGACGGTCGAAAGCGGTTTTTTCTGCCCCAGTGGGCTGACCCCGCCGAGCACGTAGCCGGTGGTTTTTTCGACCTGGGCCGGATCGGCCATGAAGCTTTTTTTAGCCTGGACAGCGGCCGCGAGTTTTTTTAGATCCAAGCGGCCAGAGACCGGCACGATCGCGACCACGAACTCGTGGGTATCGGTTTCGGCGACCAGGGTTTTGAACACGGTAGCCGGCGACAGGCCGAGCTGGCGAGAGGCATCGATGCCATAGTCGCCCTGGGCTTCGCTCGCATCATAGCGGCTCAATTCGTAGGCCACGCCGGCCGTATCCAGGACTTTGATCGCCGGGGTCATGGGTCGTTTCTCGTTATGGGGCCGGGCGGCCGATACCGATCAGAGCGGCGGCGGCCATGGGTTTGCAAAAGCTAAGAATGGCACCAACGCTTCGATTGTCGAAACCGCCGCTCAGTACATAGCCGAGCCCGAGGCCGTCGCCTGTAGCTACACATTCTGGTTCAAGGCACCGGTTTTTCTATGAATATAGCGCAGACCGCGTTGCCCATAAGGCGGCTAGGCGACGAACTGGGTGGCCATCGCGGTCTGTTCGGCAAGCACAGCCAGCACGAGCGTGTCAGCGCGCAGCTAGGGCGGCTCGGATAGCGTGGCCGCCGCATACAGGCCGGAGCGCGGATCGCCCAGCTGTCTTGGCGATAGCTTGCCCGTGGCCAGCTCATAGACAGAACCATCTGCGCTCAGGGCGTCGACGGTGCCCGCCAATGCCTGTATGGGCAGCGGATAGCGGCCGCCTGCCGAGGGCGTGAGGTATCGGTCATGCCTTGGGCGGCCCAGAACAGGAGGGCTACCAGTTCAGCCACGTTCAAGGCGCTGGCCGTAAGCTGGCGCCGGCTGCGGCGCCGGGCAAGCGCTTCGTCCAGATCGGTCCGGGTGCAACGGGTTTCGGCAGCCGGATGGCGTGGGCCACGGCGTATTAGCCGCCGATATAGGACATCTCGACCCGACCATCGGCATCGCCGCGGCGGTTTTCGGTTTCTTCGCCACGGATTTCCGAGTAGCGATCGTCGCGGGCCGACCAGATGCCAGCCAACATCGCCGACAGCTCGGCGTCGGTAGCGCCGCTGCGCAACGGGGTGCGCAGATCGCGGCCGTGTACGCCGAACAGGCAGGTATAGAGTTCGCCGATCGCCGACAGCCGAGCCCGCGTGCAGCCGCCGCAGAACGGCTGCGAGACCGAGGCGATGATGCCGATCTCGCCGGCGCCGTCGTCATAGCGCCAGCGGTTGGCGGTTTCGCCCGGCGCGGTGGCCGGCAGGCGAGTGAGCCCGTAGCGGCTTCGGATCGTGTCCACGATCTGGCGGGCGGTCACGACATCGTCCATGCGCCAGCCGTTCGAAGTGCCGACATCCATATATTCGATGAAACGCAGCACGACATCGGTATGCCGGAAGGCCTCGGCCATGGGCAGAATTTGGTCTTCGTTGACGCCGCGCTGGAGCACGCAGTTGACCTTGACCGGCCCCAGCCCGGCGGCCACGGCATTGTCGATCGCAGTCCTGACTTTGGAGGCCGGGAAGCCGACATCGTTGATCGCCTTGAAACGCTCGTCGTCGATCGCATCCAGACTCAAGGTCACTCGATCGATGCCGGCTGCAGCGAGTTCGTGGGCGCGTTTTTCGGTCAGTAGTGAGCCGTTGGTGGTCAGACAGATATCGTCGATACCGTCGATCGCTGCCAACCGGGCGACCAGTACATCGAGGTCGCGGCGCAGCAGCGGCTCGCCGCCGGTCAAACGCAGCTTGGTGACGCCCAACCCGGCTGAAATGCGCGCCAGCCGCTCGATTTCATCGAAATCGAGCAGTTCGCGCTTCGGCAAAAACAGATGCTCGGCGCCGAACAATTCCCGCGGCATACAGTAAGTACAGCGGAAATTGCAGCGATCAGTCAGCGAAATGCGTAGATCTCGCAGGGGGCGATGCATTGTATCGGTCACGCTCTGCATACCCGGGAGGATAACATCGGCATGATCGGTTGGGATGCATTCAGACTCGAAAGATTGAGTCTTTCATAGCCGGAATTGATTACGGGCCACTGCCGCCAGTCGCCGACCCGGGATGCGTTCGAACGGCTAAACGGTGGCGCGGCGCTTACAAAGCCTTGGCCTGGCTGCTGTTTGAAACTGCGATCCGGCCACGGCCGGCCATCTCTGCCGATGATAGAGCGTCGGGCCAGCGGTCGGTCGAATTGCGGCACAATGGCAGGCGATTTTAAGACGGCGACACCATGTCGTGCCGATCACGGCCACCGGCCCGATCAGGCGAGCGGCCAAACCGGCTCGCCGGGTGTTTTGAGGCGGGCGCCCAAGACCCATGCCGTGCTACGCGATCGATCAATAGGCCCTAAAATACTCGGCTATATGAAGCGAACTGCCCCAAAGCGCCCGGCCTGGCGTCTGGCCGATCTGCTCGATTTCGAGGCCTTGCTGGCCAGTGGCGATACGGTCGCCGAGCGCGATCGTACGGTGTTCGTTCGCGATATCCGGCCGCGCTTGAAGGACGTCACCGAGGCCAGTCGTCGTTCGGCTGGGCTACGGCTGTGGTTGGCGCATCGTCGCGAGACCGATCAGCGGCCTTGGCCCAGCCAGACCTGGATTCTTATGATTGGGTTGCTGCGCTGGGGGCTGTTGCTGGGGTCGGCGGCTGCCAGCGTGGCGCTGGTCTGGGGACTATGCCTGGGCAGCGGCCAGCGCGTGCACGTCGTGATTTTTGTCGGGCTCACGCTGGTGCTGCCCTGGGCGAGCTGGGTGCTGTTCGGTCTTGGGCGGCGGATCGCCCTGGCTCGTAGCCACGCGCTGCCTTGGCTGATACGACTTGCCATGCGGCCGCTGGCCCAGCGCGCCGAGGCTCGCGAGACCCATCAACGCTGGCTGCAGGCGTTGACCGATTCGCGGGCGCCGCGTCGTGCGCTGGTGGCCCGGGCCGCCGGCCTGATGCAGTGGGGCGGACTGGGATTTTCGATCGGCGCGGTCTGTGCGTTTTTGTTGACCATCATGGTCTTTGACGTCCGTTTCTATTGGGAGGCCACGCCCGACAACGAGGCCCTGATGCAGACCACGGTCGCCACCCTGGCGTTGCCGTGGGCAGAACTCTGGCCTGCGGCGGTGCCCGATGGCTCGGCCATCCAGGCCAGCCGGCTGCGTCCAGGGACCGGCCAACGGCCGCCGGATGGCGAGATTGCGGGCGCATGGTGGCGGTTTCTGGTCATGGCGCTCCTGGTCTGGGGCGCACTGCCGCGGCTGATCCTGATCGGCCTCTATTCGCTGCGCCGGCGGCGGGCGCTGGCGGGCCTGGATTTTCAGGCGCCCCGGCATCGCACCCTATGGCGGCAACTCGCCGGCGTGACCCGTGGAGCAGTGGCCGATGCCAACGCCGATGGGGCGCTGGTTCTGGATGTCGGCGGCCATGGGATCGATGGCGAGGCGGTGCGCGGTTTCTTGCTGCGGCGCCTGCGTGTGAATCCTCAGGCGACCCACCGCGTCAGCGTACTGGATGCCGACGCTGAAGCCGCTGCCGACGCCGCGCTGGCCGACAAACCGAAACACGTGGTGCTGATGGCCACCGATTGGGCGTTGTCGCCGCGCCAGGCGGCGCGCTTACATGAACGCGTACGCTCGGCGATCGGCCGCGCGACCCCGGCTACCTGGGTGATCGTGGGCGAGGCCGAGGGCGCACCGGCGCCACCGGCACCGGAACACTTGGCACGCTGGACGGCGTTCATCGACAATCTGCGAGACCCTGCCACGGAAATCGCCGGCTATGACCCCGCCGCGTAACATCGCCGAGCCACCCGCCTGGATTTCGCCGGGCGTGCCCACCTTTGCCGTGGTCGGCAAGGTCAATATGGGCAAATCCGCAGTTCTGGCGACCCTGCTCGAAGAGGATGACGAAGCGGTCATTCGGATTTCGGCCGAGCCGGGCGAAACCACCCGTTGCCAGCGGCTATCGCTAGTACTCGACGGCCAGGAGCGGCTGCGCTTCGTCGATACGCCGGGTTTCCAACAGCCGGTCGAGGCGCTGCGTGCGATTCGTGAGATGGCCAACGACCCGGCCCGCGGGCCAGGGCCGGAGACGCTGGTGCGCTTCGTTGAGCGCTACCGCGATTCCGAGGAATTCGTCGATGAGTGTCGTCTGCTTGAGCCGCTGATCGAAGGCGCCGGGGTGCTGTATGTGGTCGACCCGGATGTACGTCTGCACGATGCCTTCATCGCCGAAATCGAGATCCTGCGGCTGTCGGCCGGACCCCGCCTGGCCGTGCTCAACCCGCATCGGCGCGAGACCGCCGGCGAGGCCGGCCAGCATATCCAGGCCTGGCGCGCCGAGCTCGGCAAAGCCTTCAATCTGGTGCGGACCTTTGATGCCTTTGCCGCGCGCTATGAAACCCGGCGCGACCTGTTGGCGGCACTCAACCAGATCGATGAACGCGACCACGATCATCTGGACACCACGCTGGCACTGTTGGATGCCGAATGGCAGCAGCGCCGTGAAGAAGCCGCCGAGCGTATTCAGAGCTTTCTGCGCAGTGCGCTAACCCTGCGCGAGCATGCCGATTATGCCGATAGCGAAACCCCCGAAGCTACCCGCCGTCGGGCCATCACTGAGTCCAGCCAGCGCTACTATAGACGTATTGCCGAACTAGAGCGTGAGGCCTCCGATGCCTTGCTCGATCTGTATCGGCACCGCCGAACCCGGGCCGCCACCGGCGTACTCGCCTCGGACGGGCTGGATCTGGCCCACGACGAGACTTGGCGGCGCTTTGGCCTGACTCGGCGTCAGCTGACCTTCGCCGGGGCCGCGGTAGGCGCCGGCGCTGGTCTGTCGGTCGATGCCGGCACCTTCGGGCACACCCTGGGGCTGGCGACCCTGTTCGGTAGCGGGGTAGGTGGGGCGCTGGCTTATTTCAAGGGCGATGCGTTGCCGACCCTCAATATCTCGGTCGGCCGGGCTGGGGCGTTGGCCGGCGGCGGCCGGCGGGTCACCCTCGGTCCGCCGAAAAGCCCGAATTTCGCCTGGATTCTGCTCGACAGTATCCTGATTCGCTACCGGGCGATTATCGATCGCACCCATGCCGTGCGCGGCGGCGAACGGCTGGCCGCGGCCGAACGCCGGGCCGATCAGGCCGATGCTACGGTGCATCGACTACCCAGCGAGCGCCAGAAACTGTTGGCCCGCTGGTTTCGCAATGCGGCCCGGGAACGAGCCGGCGAGGAAGAACAGGCCGAGGCACGCAGCGCGATCGAAGCGACCCTGGCCGAAATCGAAAAAGGCGATTTCGACTAGCCGCGTCGGCCGCCCCTATGGCCGCCGGGCCGGCCGGCGGCCATAGGGGCGGGCCGGATCAGTCGGTGCCCGCGTTCTGGCCGTTGGCCGCAAGCGCCTGTTCGATGGCGTTTTTGAGCTTGTCGTAAGCCGGGCCACCGACGAATTCGGTATTGCCGACCAGCACCGTCGGGGTCGCCCGCAGCTTGACCTTCTGACCGGCTTCGCGCTCGGCGTTGATATTGGCCAGTGGCGTCTTGTCGTTCATGCAGGCCTGAAGCTTGCCAGAGTCCAGGCCGGTTTCCACCGCCAGATCGAGAAACGTCGAGCTTGGGTCGGACTGTTCGGACCATCGGCTCTGCGCGTGGTAGAGCTTGTTGTGATAAGGCCAGAATTTGTCCTGACGGGCGGCACAGCCAGCCGCAATCGCCGCGGACTGGGCATTGGCATGCATCGGCAGTGGGAAGTCGAAGAAGATGAAGCGTACCTGGCCGGATTCGGCGTATTCCTGGCGAATGCGTTCGGCGGTCGACTCGAACTGGCCACAGGCCGGGCACTGATAATCGCCGAATTCGCGGACGGTGACCGGGGCATTGGGATCGCCCATCGATTCGCCGAGTTGGTCGTACTGGCTACGCAGCGCCTTCATGGCCTCGGCGCTGACCTGGCGAACATTATCGTTCGGCGACGGGGCGGTGCGCTTGTTGCCAGAAAAGCTCATGACCAGGATCGCGATGACGATCAAGGCACCGATAATCAGTACCGGAAAGAACAGGGCGCCGAACAGGCTGCTCTGTTTACTGTTGTTCTGCGGACTCATCCGCCGCTCCTTCGACTGGGAAAACCGAACCGAATGTCATTCTAGGGTCTGTTGCGGTTTCATACGAGTACGGCGTACCCGCTCATTCGGCCCTGCCGGCCATCAGCGCGCTCTGGCCGAGCCACCCCTCCGGGCGATGAAAACCGAGCGCTTGGCGATCGCGCGCATAAAAAAGAGGCCCCGAAGGGCCTCTTGAACGACGGGCGTGCGGCGCCCGGTTCGCGACGTGTGCTTAGCGATCAGTTGTGATCGGTAGCGTCGTCGATTTGGTCGCTGGTCTGGTCGGCAGCGTTCGAAGCCTTGTTGCCAGCTTTATTGGCCGCGTCGGCGGTCTTGTCCTTGACTTTGTTGGCCGCATCGGCCGTTTTATCGCTGGCATTGTTGGCAGCGTCGGCTGCCTTGTTACCGGCATTTTGGGCCGCGTCGTGGGTAGCGTCGGCCGCGTCCTGGACCTGATTTTCGCTGTCGTTGAACCAGCCACTGGTAGTGTTTTTTACCGAGTTCCAAGCGCTGTTAGCGCCATGCTTGGTTTCTTGCCAAGCATCGCTGGCCTGTTTTTGGGTATTGGTCCACCAGGAATCGCTGTAGATCGGCTGATTCGACAGATCGTCGCGGGTCATGTCCAGGTTGATCCGATAGTTCGGCTCGCTGGCATGTTCGGTTTTCAGCGTCTGTACCGTCAGATTGTTGGGCGAGATGACATAGCTTTTGCCGCCGACCAAGCCCAGCTTGCCTTTGGTCTCGACGACGAACGACTGAATCTTCATACCGTTGTCGAGGAGTACGTCCTCAATCTCGCCAATCGAGTTCTTGGAGTCGCCCTTGGCATAGACGTCAGCATCCATGAGCTGATCGGCGGAATACATGCCCTGGGTCTGGCTGCTGGCATCCTGGCTGGCCGAGCTCGGCTGATCGGCGTCGGCAGCGAAGGCCGCCGTGCTACCTGCGGCCAGTGTGATTGCGGTTAGCCCGGTAATCGCAGTGGTTTTAACCGTCATGTTGTCCCTCTCTCGTTCTGGCATAACTTATTGATGCCTCGAACGATAGCGCAGTCGGTTTAACGGCGGCTGACCCGCGAGGGGTTGACGTCACGCGGGGGTGAGCGCGGCGAGCAGGCGGCCCAGCAAGGGGGTGTCGACCGTATCGCTACGCCGAATGGCCCAAAGCGGGCGTGCCAGGCTCTGGTTCGGCAAGGTAATAAAACGTATGCGCCCGGAATCGGCGGCAGCCGTGGCGGCGGCACGGCTCACACAGGCCAGTCCGGCGCCGGCGGCCACGGCCCGTACCTGGGCGCCGCTGTCATCGACGGTCAGGGCGGCCGGCGGCACTGGAAGACCGGCCAGAGCCAGGCTGTGTTCGAACACGACCCGGGTCCCCGAGCCGGCTTCGCGGGCCACCCAGGGCCAAGCGTCGAGTGCAGCAGCATCAATTTCGGCCGGAGCTTCGGGTGGGCCGATGATCGTCAGCTGGTCGGTATGCCAGCGTCGGCTGGCGATATCGTCGCGCCGGGTGGGGCCTTCGATGAAGCCGAAGTCGGCGCGGCCTTCGGCGATGCGTTGCTCGACGACAGCGCTGTTGCCGGAAGACAGGGTCAGCTGCAACTCGGGATAGGCCCGGCTCAGGCGTGCGATTGGCGCCGGCAGCAGATAGCGGGCGATGGTGCTCGAGGCCGCGATATGAATCGGGCCGCTCAGCTGGCCCTGTTCGGTGCCATGCAGCTGCGCGGGTAGGTCGGTCAGGGCAGCCCGAGGCCCGCGTGTAAGCGCAAGCAAGCGATGGGCTTCGGGGGTCGGCTCCAGCTGCCGGCCGCGACGTACGAACAGCGGGGTCTCAAGCGCTTCGGCGAGTTCCCGTAGCGCCTGGCTGACAGCTGCCTGGCCAAGATGCAGGGCCTCGGCCGCCGCTCGAACCTGGCCGGTCTGCATGACCGCCGCGAAGATATCCAGCTGGCGGAGGGTGAATCGGGTCGATGTCATCTGTTCGGTTGAGCCGAATGGTTTGTTCGGTATAAATCGATATTATCGTACGAACTGTCGATCTAACGTCAGCGGATCATTGATCATCGAGTGATCCCATGACGAACGTAGTCGCAAGTGACCCTCAGGTCTCCGGCCATCCAGAGCGAACCTGGGGCCGACGGATCGGCGTCATCCTGCCCGGGCTGTTGCTGTGCAGCGTGCTCGCGGGGGTGTCGTATGCGATCGCCTCCTGGCCGGCTCTTAATCAGGTCATTCCTCTAAGCGCATTGACGGTCGGGATTCTGCTTGGCGTGGCGATCCGGCTGGCGGTGCCGCTGCCGGCCAAGGTCGAGCCCGGTATCCGCTGGACACTGCACTGGTTGCTGCGGACAGGCATCGTGCTGCTGGGTTTTCGGCTCGGGCTGCAGGACATGCTATCGGTCGGCGTGGGCGGCATGGCCCTGGTGGCCGTGGGCGTGACGAGCACGATCGCGCTCGCGATCGGACTCGGACGCCTGCTTGGCCTGCCGGATACGCTGAGCGTGCTGGTCGGCTGTGGGACCGGCATCTGTGGCGCTTCGGCGGTGGTTGCAGTCGATGGCGTGGTCCGAGGCCGTGAACAGGATGTGGCCTGTTCGATCGCCATGGTGACGGTCTACGGCACGTTCGCCATGTTCGCCTACCCAGCGATTGCTCATGTGCTCGACTTGTCAGAGCCGGTTTATGCCGCCTGGGCCGGGGGATCGATACATGAAGTAGCCCAGGCTGTGGCTGCCGGTTTTGCTTTCGACGGTCAGGCCGGCGTCGACGCCAGCCTCTATAAGCTCTCGCGGGTCGCCTTGCTGGCACCGGTCTGCGCGGTGCTGGCGCTTTGGTGGCGTCGTCGCGGGCATGCCCAGGATTCGGCACAGCCGGGCAAGGCGCCGTTTCCGATGTTCGTACTGTTGTTCGTGGTCGTGGTCGGGTTGAATTCGATCATATCGCTGCCGCAGGCGGTGCACAGCGGGCTGGTCGATTTCGATGCCGCGCTTCTGGCGGCCGCTATGGTGGCGATGGGTCTGCATACGCGCTTGATCGCCGTGCTCCGACTGGGATGGCGGCCGTTGTTTCTCGGTGCTGTGGTCGCGCTCTGGCTGAGTGCACTGGCGCTGAGCGGCGCCTGCCTGCTGGCGAGCTGACCTGCATGGGTCCGGTCTTAAAGCCCGGCCGGCAGTATCTACAGGCGGTCTATGCTTGCCGATCGGTCGGTCGACGGGGGCGTCCGCAGAAGCCGACGACGTGACGCATAGGCTAAATTCCGCCAATCTAGAGCCAGTTTTCTAGTGATCCGAAGCCATGTCCGACTCTGAAGGGCTGACCGTCTACGACCCGACGCAGTCCCATCCGACAGGCCAGACCCAGGCATCGGAAAGCGGAGCCGAATATGCCGAGGACAAGCGCATGCCGTTGATCTATTCCGTCGCCGCGATCGCGATTGGCGCCGCGGTCGGAGCGAATCTGCGTTGGGCAATCGGTCTGGGGCTGAACAGCTACCTGCCGACCCTGCCGCCCGGCACTTTGGCGGCCAATCTGCTCGGTGCGTTTCTGATCGGCATCGCCGTGGCCGCGTTTTCGGCGCTGCCGGAACTGTCTTCGTTCTGGCGGTTGATGATCGTGACCGGTTTCCTCGGAGCGTTGACCACCTTTTCGACGTTTTCAGCAGAAATATTGACTCAGATTCAGGACGGCCGGTTGCTCTGGGCTTTTGCCGGTATCGCGGGCCATGTGCTGGGTTCGCTGCTCATGACCGGCCTGGGGATGGCGACCTTCGCCGGCCTGAGGCATTTAACCGGAGCGACTCAATGAAGGGGTTCGAGATCATCTTCATGGCACCGCGCTCGCGCCGCCACGACGGCCGGCCGGTACTGGATGCGGTCGCGCAGCTGGCCAAGTCGCAGGGCGTGACCCGCATGACCCGTCGGGACGCAGTCTCCGGCGTCGGCGCCAACGGCCATACCCACTCGGCACATTTCTTCGAGCAGACCGATGAGCCACAGGAGCTGATGTTCGTGCTCGACGGCGGCGAGGCCGACAAGCTCATGCGCGCGGTCGAAGACGCCGGTATGAACGTGTTCTGCGTACGCCGCCAGATCGACTACTGGCAGTTCGGCGGGGAGTGAGGCCTGTCGGGTGGCTCAGCCGCGGGCGACCAGCCCAGGCAGCTCGGCGAAATCGGTAAAACGCGTCAGGTCGGCCTGCGGATGCTCGCCGATGGTCCGCCGGTGGTCGTAACCGAAGACGCGCATGCCGGCCCGACGGGCGGCCTCGACACCGGCATCGCTGTCCTCGATGACCACGCAGTCGGCCGCTTCGACGCCCAGCGCCTGGGCCGCATGGAAAAACAGATCCGGCTCGGGTTTCCAAGCCTCGATCTCATAGGCCGAGAACACATACGCGCCGAAATAGGGCGCCAGACCGGTCACCCGTAGCGCGGTTGCGAGCTTGCCGGGCGGACCCGAGGAGGCGACACAGCGCGGGCCGCCGATCGCTTCGATCGCAGCCTGTACGCCCGGTATGGGCTGGAGTTCGCGCTCGAATACTTCGCTGGCATAGGTCCGATAGCGGGGCGCGAAATCGGCGCCGAGGTCGATGGCATGCCGAGCCGATAGGGTATCGCACATATCGGCGAACTTGCCGCCGCGAAACTCGGTTTCCAGTGCCGCCGCATCCAAGTGGATACCGTGTTCGGCAGCAATCAGATCGACCATGCAGCGGGCATTGAGCAGTTCGCTGTCGACGAGCGTGCCGTCGCAGTCGTAGATAATGGCAGCAAAAGGCGGGGTACGAGCCATGAGCCGGTCCTTGGGCAAAGCGAGGCGGGCGTGCGCTGGCGCCAGTGTAGCGTCGTGACGCCGGCCACGGCGAATCAGTTGGTGACGATGATCGGGTGGTCGACCACGGCATTGTAGAGCACGCCGTGGTCGTTCCACGGCAGCTCGGCTGGTTGGCAGTGGCCATGTTCGTCGGTGGCCCGAACCCGCAGCGTATGTTCGCCGGCGGTGGCCTGCCATACGAAGGCCCAGCGTACCCATGCCGCCGGGATATTGGGCTCGCCGAGCTCGGCATCCTGCCAGTCGCCGTCGTCGATGGCGTATTCCACTCGGCGGACCCGACCCTCGCCAGAAAAAGCCCGGCCGCGGATTACCTGCGCGCCAGGGCTGAGATAGGCCGGACGATCCAGCTCGGTGACGTTCATCACCGGCATCACCGTTACCGGCACGCCATCGGCCGGCGGCTCGGCCGGGTAGTTCGGGCCGGCCAGGGTGTAATCGGCCGTGTTCCAGTGCGTATAGCGAGGCTGGCAGGCCACTTCGATACGGCCCAGCCACTTGATGCTGGCCGCGCCCAGCCAGCCGGAGACGACCAGCCGGGCCGGAAAACCGTGGTCGGCCGGCAGCGGCTCGCCGTTCATCGCCAGGGCGATCAACGTATCATCGGCCTGAGCCTTGGCGATTGGCAGCGGCCGAGCAAAGCGGCCTTCGTCGAGCCCCTCCGGCACCACGTCCAGTGCGTCTCGGCGGACACCGGCCAGTGCGAGCACATCGCGCAGCCGCACGCCGGTCCATTCAGCGACGCCAATCGCACCGGCCTGCCACTGGGCGTTGCCGGCCTGGCGGCCGAAATCGTGTTCGAAAAAACGCCGGGCATTGCCGGCGCACTCGATCGCCCGGATGAGCGAGACCTGCGGCAGAGCCGCCAGCTCGGCATGGCCCAACGTCAGACAACGTTCGAGGCCGTTGCCGAACAATGCCAGCCGCCAACTCTCGCGATCGATGATCGGGGTGGCGTAGTGGTTGCGGACATAGAACTGGGCGTTCGGCGTGAGATAGCCGTCGAGCCGGGTCGGACGGGTTTCGGCATTGCGGCTCTGGCCGTGTTCCGGCGTGGTGAATAGCTCGTCGGGCGTGGGTTTGACGAGATCGGTACAACGCGGCATGGCAGTGGTTACGGGCGTTTGGATGCCGCCAGACTAGAATAAAATCCCGGGCGAAACGACCGCCGCGGACCGGGTTTGTTGACGCAGATATGACCGGCCAATACGCTTGCGCCGATGGCGAGCGACGAGCAGGCGATTACAGCGTTTATCGAGCGCATGGGGCTGTCCGCCCAGGGGGACGGTTTGCCCCGAATCGCCGGACGGATTCTCGGGTATTTCATCATCCACGGCGGGCCGACTAGCCTGTCGTCGCTGGCGAACGAGCTGCAGGTATCGAGAGCCAGCATTTCCACCAACGCCCGGATGCTGCGCGACCTGGGGGTGCTGGAGGCCACGGCCAGGCCCGGCGACCGTCAGGACTACTACCAGCTCGCACCGCGGCACTATCTGCGCGTGCTGGAGGGGTATGTCGAGCGCATGGGCGTGCTCGGACAATCGCTGGCCACGGCCCAGGACGAGCTCGCTTCGAGTCGTACCGGCGCCCAGGCCCGTCTGGCCGACATGCATCGCTTCGTGGATGCCGCCCGCGCCCAGACCAAGGCCCTGATCGACGATCTCAAGTCGGATTCGTCGAACGACGACCGATTCTGAAAGCTCGGGCAGCGGCCGATCCGCCGGCTGCTATGCTGGCCACCCTGCGATCGTGCCTGCCCGGGTTGTCCGTATGATGCGTCCATGAGCTTCGATCTGTTCCACTTCGGCGGCGATACGTGGCGCTATCTATCGATGCCGGTGATCAGCGCGGTGGTCGGCTATATCACCAATGTCGTGGCGATCCGGATGATGTTCCATCCGATCGAGTTCGTCGGCCTGGTTCGCCCCTACCTTGGCTGGCAGGGCATCGTGCCGCGCAAGGCTTCGAAGATGACCGGGATCGCGGTCGACACCATCACCGAGTCGCTGATCACCGAGGCCGAAATGTTCGGCCGAATCAAGCCAGACGAAGTGGCCACCGAAATCGAGGGGCCGGTATTGGTATTGGTCGACGACGTGATCGATACGGTCATGAGTCGCCATCATGCCTGGCTCTGGTCGAGCCTGCCCGATGGCCTGCGGGCCACGCTCAAGTGGCGGCTACGGGCCCAGGCGCCGGAGATCGTCGCCAGCGTCACCCGCGAAGTACAGGACAATATCCACTACCTGTTCGATCTCAAGAGCATGATCACGCGCGTGCTGGTACGCGAGAAGCGGCTGCTCAATCACGTGTTTCTCAAGACCGGGCACGACGAGTTCGTGTTCATCGGCCGTTCCGGGGCCTATTTCGGTTTTGCCTTCGGCCTGATCCAGATGCTGGTGTGGATCTTCTGGCAGCCGTGGTGGCTGCTGCCGGCGTTCGGCGTTTTGGTGGGTCTAGCGACCAACTGGCTGGCGCTGAAGATGATCTTCAATCCGAAGCGCGGCCGGCGTATCGGACCGTTTCGTATCCAGGGACTGTTTTTCAAACGCCAGAACGAGGTGGCGGCCGACTACGGCGATCTGGTCGCCGACCATATCATCACGCCCGAGCAGATCGTCGCCGAGATGCTGGACGGGCCGTACGGCGATAAACTCCGGGCGCTGATTCGGCGCGAAGTCGACTCGGCCATCGATCATGCCATGCGCAATACCCGAACCGTGGTCGATTGGACTTTGGGCGCCGACGATTATGAACGGCTCAAGACCGAGGCGATCGATGAAGTGATTGCCGAACTGCCGGCCATGCTCGCCCGGCTGACCGGCTATGCCGAGCGCACCATGGCGATCAGACAAACCTTGGTCGAGCGGCTGCAGTCGCTGACCCCGCATCAGTTCGAGGCGATGCTGCGCCCGGCCTTCGAAGAAGACGAATGGATTCTGATCGCGGTTGGTGCAGTACTTGGTTTCATGGTGGGCTGGTTTCAGCTCATCGTGGTCTTTTCCAGCGTATTCAACGATCATTTCGGATCGCTCTGGTGAGCGTCCGCGCAGCTTGGCTTGCATCTCCGGGGCTGCACGCAGAGCCTAGGCGCCGGGTCCACACTACAAAGTCGCGGGTAATGCCATGACCGGCCGCCGAATGCCGAAAAAACGCGGGCCGCGAGCCTTCGATCGACTGCTGGATGCCATGCGCGACGCCGAGGGCTGGCCAGTGGCCGGTACCGCTGTGCGGCGCCTGGCCGATGCCGAAACCTGGGCGCTGATCGAACTCAAGCAGCGTCTCGATGAACTCGAGGGTCGCCCGGTCGGGCCGGAGGAGCCCGGGCGTGCACCCGCGCCGGCCGAAATGCTGGCTGATCTGATCGAGCGATCCTACCGCGTCGACCCGGATGCAGCTCGCGACGATTTGTACCGCCAGACATTGAGTCAGCTCGTGCCCGACCAGGTGTCGATGCTGGCGGTGCTGGCCGAGCGCGGCATCGCACCGCTGTGCCATGTCGGCGGCAGCCGGCTGCCGGCAGGCCCGGTGGGCGTGACTGTGCTGTCGAACGCCAGTTCGCTGGGTCGCGACGCCGGGGTGCTGCTGCGCGACTGCGTACCCCAGTACATGACCCAGCTGATTCAGCTTGGCCTGATGCGGATCGAACCGGAAGACGAGGCCCTGGATGCCGAATATGAGCTGTTGCTGGCCGATACCCAGCTGCGCGAAGCCTACGATCATGTCCGCCAGACGCTGCGTCTGTACCCACGGATCGTGCGGGCTTCAGTAACGCTCAGTGACTATGGCCGGACGTTATGGCGCGACTGCCACGGCCCGGCCGAAACGCTCGCTGCCCGGCAGCGTTCACGCCGCTGACATGCTGCGACCACGGCAGCCACGGGCCGCGATTCGACCCGGTGGTATCGGGCTGGGGCGTACGCTATGCCGAGTGCGGGCGATGGGTCGTCTGCGCCACGTTGGACAGGCAAACCGAGTTCGGCCCGAGTTTGGCTTGGACGCGAGCCGCCGGATCTGGCCGGGTATGCCCTAAAGACGCAACGCCGCCGGGCGCCCATACATGAACGACTCAGCGGCCAGCCCGGGTGGTCGCGCTGTCGTGTCGGCTCACCATACCGTTTTCGCCATGCGCCTATCGTCATTGCTCAGAAAGCGCTGGTGCGGATGCCGGTGCGACATCAAACGGGTCGGGCGGTGCTGGGCCGAGCACTCTTATGCCGCGTTCGGGGTTCGACGGTGCTTGGCATGGCGAATGGCCCGCCTCGGGCCGGGCGCTGGCGCCGCTGGGCCAACGCGGGTCGACCGGAGGATGCCGAACGACTCGATGGTCTGGGCGTCGCCGACGCGGCTGTGCCTAAGCGGTCGAGCCCTTCGCGCTTGTGCGTAGACAGCCCAGCCGTGCCGGGCGCTTACGACGCCTTGTCTTGGACCACGGCCTCGCCGTGGGCGTGATCGGTGGCTTCGTAATGCTGGGCGCCGAAAATCATGGCTCGGAACATGATCTTGGCCTCGCGCGCCATGCCAGCAGCGCTCAAGCCGGTGTCTTCGGTCAGCCATTCGGCCACCAACTCGTTGAGCATGCCGACTAGCGCGACCGCAGGCAGGCGATAATCACGCTCAGGCAGGTCGCCGCTTTCGGCCATCAACGTGGCATAGCGCTGAATGAGATCGGCCAGGGCATGAGTGGTCGCACGCCGTTTTTTCTCCATCGCCTCGGAAACCCCTACCGCTTCGATGCAGACGATGCGTCCGCGCCGAGGGTCGTCCAGCAGGTAGTGCACCAGCGATTCGACGGTATCGGCCACACGTAGGTTCAACGAATGGCGGCCGGAGGTCAGCGAGGTCCGAATGATGTCTTCCATCTCGGCGATCAGCGCGTCGTAGACCGCATGCAGAATCGACTCGCGACCGCCGAACTGTTCATAGAAATGCCGGGTCGAGACCTTGGCCTGGCTGCAGACCGCCTCGATCGGCGTGGCCGTGTAGCCGCGCTCGCCAAAAAGCGCGGTGCCGGCTTCGATCAGTCGTTGATGGCGCTGGCGGCGCAATTCCTCGGCGGAAAGACCGCGATAACCACGCTTGCGGCTGCGGTTGGACGCGTAATGCTTGCGAGCTGAATCAGTCACGTAAGAGCCTGCTTAACGAAGTGCTTCGGGGCGGTATTGTCTGAAAATTTCTATTTTTGAAAAGGGTGTTTCTCACCCGTTGGCATTTATTGGGCCGTTCGTCGGATACGCAACCCGCGATATCGCCGAAATCAGGTATGTATTGGACCACGAGAAATAACGGAATATCCCGAAACGTCTTGATGCACGTGTTCAGTACGACAGCAACGCGCTCGGCCATAAGACAGGCGCCCGCCCAGGGCCGCTCGCCGATGCAAGACCACGGCACTGCCCGGTATTGCCCCTAAACGGCAGGGCGGTTGGTGCGCTCGTGCACGTCGGTGCACGGCCTCGGGCGACGAGCGCGAGATCGTGGTAGATATATGCGTAAAGCGCGCCCACAGCCCGCAGCGAGGCATCGAGCACCATGAGCCTAGCCCTGCCGAATACGCGTCGAATCGCGATCGACACCGATGATCTGAGCGGCATTACCCGGATAGACCGACGGGCGGAAGTCGATCCGCGCGAGGTGGGGCTATCGCCGGAGGCCGTCGAGCAGATCTGGCAAGCTATGGGCGATATGTATCGGACCCGGGTCTATCCGGCATTGACGTTCTGTTTGCGTCGGCAGGGGAAGATCGTGCTCAACCGTTCGATCGGCTATGCCCGTGGCTTGGCGCCGGAGCACCCGCTGGCACCGAATGCACGCCGGGCCGAACCCGATACCCCGGTCTGCATCTTCTCGGCGAGCAAGTCAGTGGTCGCAGCGCTGATCCACAAACTGGCCGAAGAAGGCGGTATCGATCTGGATGCGCCGGTATCGCGCTATGTGCCGGCTTTTTCCGGCCAGGGCAAATCGCGGACCACGATCGCGCAGATTCTAGCGCACCGCGGCGGTTTCCCTTTTTTTACCGCCGACGACCATGGCCCTGAGTTGCTGGCCGACTGGGATGCCTGCATCGACCGCATCTGTGCGATGCCGGCCGAGCGTGGGGGCCGGCGCATGGTCTATCACTCCTTCACTGGTGGCTTCATTCTGGGCGAGGTGATTCGTCGGGTGTCTGGCCAGTCGCTGACCGAATATCTCGACAGCCGGCTGCGCCAGCCGCTGGGCATGCGCTATTTCACCTACGGGCTGGATCGGCGCTCGCGTTCCCGTGTGGCCGAGAATTACGTGGCCGGGCAGCCGGTACGCTGGCCGGTCTCGCGCTGGGCTTGCCAGGCCCTGTCGGTGCCGTTCGAGGAAGTGGTCGCAGTCTCCAACAGCGATTTTTTCATGGACGCGGTGATTCCGGCGGGCAACCTTTATGCCACGGCCGAAGAGCTGTCGCGTTTCTATCAAATGCTGCTCAACGGCGGGCATTATCACGGCCAGCGCGTATTCGAGCCCGAAACCGTTGCCCGTATGCTGCGTCCGGCCTCGCCACCGCAGCTGGATTGGGCGCTCAAGATCCCGATGCGTTATACCGAAGGGCTGATGCTCGGTATGGACCCGGTAGGCCTGTACGGGCCGATGTGCGGCGCGGCCTATGGCCATCTCGGTTTCATGAATATCCTGGGCTGGGCCGACCCGTCGCGGGATATCGCGGCTGGCTTGATGACTACCGGCAAGGCGATCCTCGGCGGCCATTTGGTGCAGTACATGCGCAGCCTGGGCACGCTCAACCGGCTATGCCGCGATGTCTAGACGGTGTGGCCAGGCGACCTCCCGAGACAGGGTTCGGCTGCTATATTGAGCCGCGAACGTCGATTGACTCCGTGTGCTGTTGCGAACCGACAAAACGGCGGAGCCAGAAACAGGATCCATGCCGATGAGCGATTATCTCGTCAACGCTGCTTCAAAGCCGGCCATGCGCAAGATCATGCAGGCCATGGGCATTCCCACGCCGACCGAACTGGCGCGAGCCGCCGGCGCCTACCAGCAGTCGTTTCTTGAGGGCCAACGCGTGTTGGTCGGTGCCGGCCAACACGCGACGGCGTTGTCCCATCTCGAATCCGTGCTTGCTGCGACCGGCGCCGATGTCCACCGTCAGGACACGCCGCGCGAGGGCGAGGCCGAGCGCTATGATGCGCTGGTCTTTGATGCCACGAACATGGCTGCATCCGGTGATTTGAAACGGCTCTACGATTTTTTCCATCCAGTAGCCCGTAGGCTGACCAAAAACGCCCGCGTGGTCGTTGTGACCAGCCAGCCGGAGGCAATGGCCTCGGTCGAAGCCGCGGCGGCCGCTCGGGCAGTCGAGGGGTTCACTCGTTCTTTTGCCAAGGAAATCGGCAAGTTCGGCTCGACGGTCAATCTGATCTATATCGAACCGGGGGCAGAAGAGCGCATCGCCACGCCGCTGCGGTTTTTCTTATCCGACCATAGCGCGTTCGTGGACGGCCAGGCCCTGACCGTCACCGCGACCGGAATGTTTCCAGCTAACCCGCCAGCGACCCAGCCGTTGGCCGACAAGATCGCGCTAGTGACTGGCGGCGCGCGCGGCATTGGCGCAGCGACTGCCCGGCGGCTGGCGGCCGAGGGGGCGCATGTGGTGTGTCTGGATATCCCCCAGGATCGAGATACGCTCGAGGCCACGGTCGGCGAGTTCGGTGGTAGCGCGCTCGCCGTTGACATCACCGAAGACAGCGCGCCGCGTCAGATCGCGGATTTTCTGAACGAGCGGTTCGGCGGCGTGGATATCGTCATCCATAACGCGGGCGTGACCCGCGACAAGACCCTGGCCAATATGCCGGAGCACTACTGGGACATGGTGCTGTCGATCAATCTAGAGGCGATCTTGGCCGTCGACGCCGTACTGAGCGGCGAACAGGTGATCAACGAGCACGGCCGCGTCGTCTGTCTGTGCTCGATCGGCGGCATCGCTGGCAATCGCGGACAAACCAACTACGGTGCGACCAAGGCCGGACTGATCGGCTTCGTCGAGCACCGGGCCGATAGCCAGCGCGAACGTGGGATCACGTTCAACGCGGTCGCGCCCGGCTTTATCGAAACCCGCATGACCGCCGAGATGCCGTTTGGCGTACGCGAGGCCGGCCGGCGTTTATCGTCGCTTGGCCAAGGCGGCACGCCCGACGACGTGGCCGAAGCCATCACCTGTCTTTGCACGCCCGGAGCCGGCGGTATTTCCGGCAACGTGCTACGGGTCTGTGGGCAGAGCTTGATCGGCGCCTGAGCCGCGTTGGCCTGCTACCGCGCCATGCCGCTGGTCGCGCGGCGTGGCGCCGGCTATATCGGCTTGGCCGGCTCAGCCACGCATGACACGCCAGCCGATCGCGATCACGCACAGGGCCACGACCAGGGTCAGGACGCGGCGCAGCTGGAGATAGCCGCGGCCCTGCCAGCCGTTGCGGGCGCCGTTTTCATCGGCCAGCCAGGCAAAGATCAGGGCGCCCAGCAATAAAAAGAACGGCCAAGGCCCATTCATCAGCAGCGCCGGCCAAGCGATCAATGCCGGCACGACCGCCAGAACCATATCCAGTGGCGGGGCCTGCTTGGCGGCCAGCATGCGTCCCCACTGGGCGCCGCCGATGAACGACACGATCGTCGCCAGATAGGCCAGTAACCAGTGCAAAGCCTGGGTCGCGCCCTCGCTGCCATGGGCCAGGGCGTAGTACACGCCGGCAGCAAACGGCACGACGGCGAGTGCGCCGAGGCCGGTCGCCAACGCTAGAGCGGAAACGGAACGGGCCATGGTCTCTCCTTGATGATGGGTCGGGCGTCGTGTCTGGCCATCGGGTGGATCATACCGGTGCCGGTCAGCCCCGCTCACCGGCGTTCATCAGCCTACATAATTCGGTGCCACACCCGGTAGCGGCCCGGCGGGCATCGTCGAGTGGTGATCAGCGCATAGTGAAGTGTTGCACCACGGCGCGAACCAGCGGTTTCATGAAATAGTTTGATTCGGGCATCAGATCGACCGTGATACCGCGCTCGGACAGCGCATCGGCGACCAACGGTCCGACCGCGGCAACGCAGATGTCATCCAGGGCGCGTTGCAGTTCGGCCTCGATGGCCTGCCGGCGGGCGACCTTGAATAGCCGCCGGACCTGCGGCGAACTGGTAAAGGCTACGGCATCCAGCCGGCCGTCGATCATCGCTTGAATGAACGCGACCACGGCCTCGTCTTCGGCCTGATCGGCATAGACATAGGGCGCTACCGGCAGGGCGATCGCGCCGTGTTC
The DNA here is from genome assembly GCF_049568105.1 of Salinisphaera sp. SPP-AMP-43. Taxonomy (GTDB): domain Bacteria; phylum Pseudomonadota; class Gammaproteobacteria; order Nevskiales; family Salinisphaeraceae; genus Salinisphaera. The sequence continues at coordinate 3,768,693 of NZ_CP145335.1, read as the reverse complement.
CGACAGGGCGCTCATCAGCGGACTGTTCGGATCGGTCCCATAGAGCTGCACGCCAACGCGGTGGCCATTGAGATCGTGACCGACCAGGGCGTTGATGATGCCGGCCGTGGTGGGCTCGGTCGCCGGAAGATCGGTGCCGATGTCGTGTTTTTTGAGTTCACGAACCGGCTTCGGACCACGGGTGATGGTGCGGGTTGCGTGCATCCGCTGCCAGAACCGAACGCTCGACTGTTGGTCGACGCGCTCGGCGAAATCGCGTAACCGGCGCACGCCTTCGCCGGTCAGCCAAATCATGTCGTCCAGGCCCTGCTCGACAACGTTGTCGAACCAGGCCCGGACCGGTGTTGGGTCCGGGGCATCGTGGATATCGACCAGCGGGCAGCGGGTCACGAGCGCGCCGCGTTTTTCGAGCATGTCGGCAAATAAATCAAGCTGGCGTGATTCGGGGATGCCGATGCGTCGGTCGGTCAGAGGGGCGCTGCTATCGTTCATGTCGGCGTTCCGGGCACTGTGCATAGGCTCAGTTTAGAGCTTGTCGAAACCGGGAGCGACGCTGGCTCGGTGCGATCGGTGATCGCAGGCGGGCAGGCTTGCGCGGCTCGATCGGCCGCCGCACACTTCATTGAACAGTGACAACGTCGGTGGACAACATGATCTGGCTCGTCGTCGTTCTGGTGATTGCAGCGCTCGCAGCGATCGCCTATCTGGCCGTACGGCTCGAACGGGCGCGGCGCCGGCTGGCGGCTTTGGATGCGGAAATCGACCGACTGGGCCGCAGTCTGGCCGAAGAAGACCGTGAATTCGACAGTTTCATGGCCGAAATCGGGGGCAGTCGCATCGTTGTCGAATTGACCGACCCCATGGCCCTGGCTCGTCAGCAGTCGCGGTGGGCAGGGGCGCTGACCGGAGTAGCGCCGCGGCTGATTCGTCGCCGGGTTTACGACCAGGCCGCGATCCAGATGAAGCAGGTGTTGACCGAGCGAGGCGTTGGCGTGGCCCTGCATGTTTTCCATCCCACCGGGTCATAGACGCTGATGATCGCTGATGCCGTCGCGCTCGTGTTGGTATTGGTCGTGCTGCTCGGCGCAGCGGTGCTGGGTGTGATGGTGATCGGTCTGGAGGCCGAGCTGGCTCAGGCCGAGCGACGGTTTGCACGGTTGCGTGCGTTTCGCGCCGAGGCGCTGCGTCTGGCGGAAGCCCGCGGTCGCCTGCGGCGCAGTCAGAAACGTTTCGAGCGTTTCGTGGATGCAGGCGCTACCAGTGTCGAAACGGCCCACCGCACGGTCGCCGGGCCGAATTATCGTGGCGCACCATTCTATGATGGGCTGCGACGTATCAATCAGTATGTCGGCCGTGGCGTATCCAGCTGGTTGACCTCGAGTGCGCCGAGCCCGCGGTGGGGAGCGTTGTCGGAATGGCGTTCGCGACGTCACCGCCGCGAGAAATAAGTCAATGTTCAAGCATGACCGTCTCACGCCGATAACCATCCGATGGATGCATCGGAGTCGATAGTGCACAAATGCCGCCTAGCGCGCCGTCCTCGCTTACCGACGGCAATAGCCGCGTTATTGCTGGCTGTATTGAATGTCACGTTGGTACCGCCGCCGGCTTCGGCCGGCGAGCCTCGGCATGCACCGCCCGTATGGGCCGACGGCCACCGCCACCCTGACGGTCTACCGGTGCCGCCTGCGCTGACTGGTTCGGATTTCTATTCCGAAATTGGTATCAACGTCACGCCAGAGCTCGAACACTGGCCGAGCAACTATCAGCCCGACAGCTACCGACTACGCGGCTACGACGGGCGCGACAACGGCGAGCACTTTTGCGAAGGCGCCCACGGCCGGACCTTGTCCAGTTCGGGAACCGAATGTCCGCCCGGCCAGCGAAATAAGGCAAAAAAACGCAGCTATTCGACCGAAGCCGATTAAGGCAAACGGCGTATTCTAGGCTGCGCCTTGTTTGCAGCAGCTCAGAGACCGGCTGGCGGCCGGGCTGTCGATGGGGCATAGCGAGCGAGTCCGGGGTCGTATGCGGCTCTTTCTGTACTGCAGAAGGACGTTTTCGAAAAACCGCTTGGATGCATGAATTGTGATAATTCGAACGATGCTTCCTAAAGTTCGCTGCGTTTGGGCCGATACGTGCCTCAACCAATAAAAGGGCCGCGTTGGCGGCTTGGATGGAGTGTCAGTCATGCCCAGTTCTTCTTCCATTTCGTCGCTCGGCGTCGGATCGGGGCTGGACCTCAGTTCGCTGCTGGATAGCCTGCAATCCTCGGAACAAACGCGTCTGCAACCGTTGCAGAGCCGCCTGTCGAGTTTCAATACCCAGTTGTCGGCCTATGGCAGGCTCACCAGCTCAGTCAACAATCTGCAGTCGGCTGCCGACAAGCTCAACGACGCCAGTCTGTTTCAATCCACCCAGGTCAGTACCAGTGGGGATGCCTTCACGGCCTCCTCCAGCAAAGAGGCTGTGCCCGGCAGTTACAGTGTGTCGGTCACCCAGTTAGCCCAGGCGCAGTCGCTGGTAGCGCCGGCCGTGGCCGATAGTACAGCCGCCCTCGGCAAGGGCGGTACGATCACGATCACCACCGGCGACAATGACCCGGTGGACATCGAGATCGGCGAAGACAACGCTTCGCTGGAAGACGTGCGCGATGCGATCAATGCAGCGGGTACCGGGGTGTCGGCCTCGATCATCAACGACGGCAGCGATACGCCGTATCGGTTGGCGCTGTCGTCCAACGCCCCGGGCACCGACAACCAAATCAATATCTCGGCGACCAATGCTGCCGGTGGCAGCGGTACCCAGCTGTCGGACGTGCTCGGCTACGATAGCGCTGCGGGCGGCGGGGCCATGACCGAAACGGTCGCGGCCCAGGATGCCAAGCTGTCGGTCAACGGCATCGATATCACTCGCTCGAGCAATACGGTCGAGGATGCGATTCAGGGTGTGACCCTGTCACTGACCGGCACCACTGAGGCCGACAGCCCGCAGTCGCTGACCACCACGCGCGACAACGACACAATCAAAGGCGCGCTGACCAAGTTCATATCAGCCTATAACAGCTACCGCAGCACCGCCGACAACCTCACGGCCTACAATGCTGATGCGAACAGCGGGGTGCTGCTGGGGGACTCCACGGCTCGTTCGGTGGCTTCGCGGATCCGCGAATCCTTGAATACCTCGGTCGAGGGCGGCGATCTGTCGATGCTCAGCGATATCGGTATTTCGCTTCAGACCGACGGCTCGTTGAAGGTCGACGATGAAAAACTGGATGCTGCGCTCGATAACGATCCACGCGGCGTGGCCCGCCTGTTTTCCGGCGATTTGGCCTCCGATGTGGAAGATGACGGGGTAGCGGGCGCTGTATCGAGCACGATCGCGGCCATGACCGACGATAACGGGTTGCTATCGGCCGCCAGCGACGGCGTGCAGCGCAGTATCGACAGCGTCAACGATCGCATGGATCAGATGCAGGATTCGATCGATAGCGAAATCGAGCGTTATCGCCAACAGTTCGTTCAACTCGACTCGCTGATGTCGGATTTGAATTCGACCCAGTCCTATCTGACCACGCAGCTCTCGCAGTTGAATTCGTCGTCCTCGGAGTGATCGAGCCGGCCTAGTTTGTGACAATGAGTAAATAACTATGCAAACCCGACAAGCTGCCCAGGCCTACGCGAGTGTCGGCCTGCAGAGTGGCGCGATGAGCGCTACTCCCCATCAATTGATCGTGATGCTGTTCGACGGTGCCCAGGGCGCCCTGCGCAAGGCCGGCTATGCCTTGGCCGCCGGCGATGTATCGGCCCGTGGTATGGCTCTGTCCAAGGCGATCGACATCATTGAGCGCGGCCTACGGGCTGCCTTGGACATGGAACGGGGCGGCGAACTGGCCGAGCGCCTGGATAGCCTCTACGACTACATGGTCCGGCGTTTGATGCATGCCAATCTTAGAAATGATGCCGAAGCCGTCCAGGAAGTCGAGCGGTTGCTCGACGATATCGCTTCGGCGTGGAAACAAATCGGGTAGAGCGAAAATGTACGTCGAGGAAGAACAGGGGCAGGCGCCGGAACCGGATATCGTGTCGCGTTACGAGATGATTCGCGATTACAGTCGAATGATGCGCCACTACGCCAAGGCAGGGGACTGGGATCAGCTGGTTGCCCTACAGACGACTTATGTCGGCGCGATGGAGGCGTTGGCGGATGCCGAAGTGGATATCGATCTCTCGGAACTCGATGCCGGCCGCAAGTATGCATTGGTACTGGAGATCCAGGCCGCCGAAGCCGATGTCCGGGAATGCCTCGATCGGCGGCTGGGTGAGCTCAGCGAGTCTATGTCCAGCTCGCAGCGACGCCAGGACGTGGCTCAAGCCTACGAGCGACAGGGGCGCAGTTAAAACCATCGCAGACATGTCGTTGTCGCGTCCGGCGCAGGGCGGGGATGATGTAAGCGTCATCCCCGGTAAGCCCTAAGCCACTGTGGCCACGGCAATCCGCAAGGCCGGGTTGTAAAACCGATTGCCGTCGTCCCGATCTGGAGCTGCAGCAGACAGACGCTGCCTTCCGAGGCGCGAACCCGGGGCAGGCATGACGTTGGTTTTTTTAAGCGCATCGGGCGTGTGTGTTTGGCGATCTATAGGCCATACCGCATAACAGGGTTCGGGCCGGTATTGTCGTAGAAAGCGCTTGCTTGTCAGTTGCTCTTGCAAGGCGCGATGCCGTCTAGTTCAGCCGAGTGGCCATGGGTACGATCACACCAATTCTCGATACGCTTTTACCGCAGGTATCCGGCCGTGCGGGCGATGTGGCCCGAGTTGGGACGCGCTCGGCGGATGGGCCGTTGTCGGCACTGCGTCCGATCAGCGGCGAGATTCCGTCGAACGCGTCTCGACAGACACCTTATCCGGGCCGCTCGTCGATCGAGCCTGCGGCTGGTACGACCGGCCAGTCCCGGTCGAGCGCGACGACGGACGCGTCCAGATCGCTGCCGGTGCCAGCGGCGTCTCTTGGCGCGCCACAGACGACGGCCTCGGCTCAACTGCATTTGTCTCGGGGGGGCGATGCGCTGGCCCGTCTTCTGGGCTCGCTCGGTGGGAGCAAGGTAGGGATCCAGCAGGCCGATGCATTGATCGACGGTTTGCAGCAACCGCGTGTCTCGGCCTTGGCAAGTCTGCTGGGCCAGCAGGTCACGACCAGCGGTTTATTCTACGAATCGCATCTGGCCCAATGGGTTCGTGGGCGATATCCGCTGGCTCGGCTCCATGCCGAACCCCAGGCCGGATTGGGCGCCTCGGGACATGATCGCAACGCCGGCACAGATAGCGCCCCGGGGGCCGGAGGCACCAGTGACCGGGCCGGGGCGGCGGTCGATCCGCGTTTGGCGGCAGTTGTTCGTCAGCAGGCCGAAATGCTGGCCAGTGGGGTGTTTCAATGGCAAGGCCAGGCGTGGCCCGGAGTGCCCATGCGCTGGCAGATTCAGGAGCGGTCGAATGAGACGGGCGATACTTCAGACGAACGGCTGACTCATACCACGTCGTTATCGCTCGAGCTGGCCGGGCTCGGGACATTCGAAGCACGGCTCAGCGTTGGCGAGGACCGGGTCCGTATCGCAGCCTGGGCCGAAGACGGGCCAGGGCGCAACCTGCTGGCGGCGGATCTCAAGACCCTGCGCAACCGCCTGCAGCAGGCTGGTTTCTCGGAACCCACAGTGCATCTTCTGACGGAGCCGGGTCATGAGCGATGATAACGAACCGTCCGACCAGAATGTACGCCCCGAGGCGGTCGCGCTGCGCTATGACGCTGGCGATGACGCCCCCCGGGTTGTGGCCAAAGGGTATGGCGATATCGCCGATGCAATCATCGAAAAAGCGCGCGAAAATGGTCTTTACGTGCATAGCGAGCCCGAGCTGGTGCGACTTCTGTCGCAGGTCGATCTGGATGCCCGCATTCCCCCGGCCTTGTATGTCGCGGTAGCCGAATTGCTTGCATGGGTTTACGAACTGGAGCGTGCCGCCGTTCAAAACGACCGCAAATAGGGGAAATTAAAAACGAAATATTTCCAGTTCCAGGTCGAAGTCTCTTTGACCTACCGGGTTCTGTCACATAGTTTCTACGCATAGACAATATGCTTGCGGCCAATACGCGGCATAAGTTGCGTGAGTGGCGTGATCGGCGGGGCTGTGGCACCTGGCTTTTATGCGTCCTCTGGGGGCGGCGTCCGGCACTTGTGACCGGGTTCAGTCCCAACCGCGACGCCGAAGCAAGGGGTGAACAGTGGAAACCGACCATCTGCTCGATGACATCCGGGAAGTCAATCTGTCCTATTTGCTGCTGATGCAGCGATTGATCAACACCGACCGCGAAGCGGCTATGTTCCGCCTCAAGATCGATGCCGAAATGGCCGATCTGCTCAGTCGGATTCCGGTGCCCGATCTGGCGCGCCTAGCGCGGTGCAACCAATTGCTTTGTCATTTCTCGTTACAGGACGCCGATCAGCTGTATGCGCTGATCGAGGCGGGTGGCGACGAAAGCCTGCGTCAGGTCCATGCCGCGATTTTATTAGGCAGCAACGAGCGTCGTGCCGCTAATGATCGCCGCTCGAGCGACCGCCGAGTGGGCGATCGACGCCAAGGAGATCGGCGAGAGCGCAACGACGGCCCCCCCGATGGCATTGAGCGTCGGGTGGCCGAACGGCGTCAAGGAGAGCGGCGCCAACAGGAACGTCGTCAACAATCGCGGCGTGCAGCAGATGCCGAAGATGACGACGACGATAATGACGACAACCAGCAGCGGCATAATTCGTAATAGCAGCGCCGGCAACCTGCTGATGCATTGATTATGGCGGGCCGGCTTCGAGCGTACTGAAGACGCCCGGCGAGCGACCTATCAACGGATCGGTTGTTCGCCGGGCGTCGGTGTTTGGATCGCGGTCGGTGGGATGACAGAACACAGCCTAGTGGGCTGTCCAGACAGCAGGGGCCTATAGGGGAGCATGGTAGAGAAAAGCGTCATAGACGAAGGGCGCCAGATCAATCTGGCCATCGAAATGATCCAGCTGGGGGCTCGCCTGCAGGTGTTGCAGACGGAAACTGCAATCAGCCGGCGCCGTCTGATCAATCTGTACAAGGAAATCCACGGCGAATCGCCACCTAAGGGTATGCTGCCGTTCTCGACGGACTGGTATGTGACCTGGTTGCCCAATATTCATTCGTCGCTGTTCTACAATATTTATCTATCGTTGGCGCAGCATGCCGGACGGGATCGGATGCAGTGCGTGGTTGGCGCGTATCGCCTGTATCTCGATCAGGTGCCGCAGGAAGAAGAGGATAAACCGGTACTCGGTTTGACGCGGGCTTGGATGTTGGTGCGTTTTTTCGAAAGCAATATGATGCAGCTGTCCACCTGCCAGCGCTGTCATGGCAATTTCGTCAACCATGCGCTCAGCCTGGATCACGAGTTTGTCTGCGGTATCTGTCAGCCGCCCTCGCGTGCAGGAAAGACCCGTAAGAGTGGCAGCAAATCGGAAAGCACGACCGACGATCGGCCCGACAAATAGCTCGGCTGTGCGCGCCAGTCCTCCTATTGTTCGGTGTCGATGCGGGCGGCGCCGCGCGCGGGCTCGGGCAGATCAGCCAGTAACCGCATAACCGGGTCTAAGCGCCGGTATTGTCTCGACCGGCCCTGGGCGTTGGGCAGTATAGGGCCGTGTATCGTGGACGTGTGCCGGTACGCACCGGGCATGGCCTAGCGTGGCTTCGACCGAGTGGCTCGACCCACGCGATGCGGCCCAGGCCCATCCCGCGCCCGACGGCGATCGGTAAATCGGTATTCAAGTCTGGCGCTTCGGCGCCGTTAAACCCTTACGTTCCAAGGCAGTGTTGGTGCCGTTGAAATCGCCGCGCCCGGTTCGGTAGCGAGCCAAGCGCAGCGCGATCTCGTGCCCGGCATGAATACCGCCGGCCTGATCCACGCGGTACGGCCGCGAACACAAGAGGGTGTCAAGTGCTCGTTGTTGCTGGCTATATCGTTGTTATTGCGTCTGTTCTTGGTGGCTACGCCATGGTCGGCGGCCATCTGGGAGTGCTTTACCAGCCGGCCGAACTGGTCATCATCTTCGGTGCCGGGATCGGTGCCTTCTTGGCCTCGACCAACGGCAAGGGCCTGAACGCCACGATCCGGGTGTTGCCGAAATTGCTGCGTGGTCAGCGCTATAACAAAAAAGTCTGTCTGGATTTGATGACCCTGCTTTATCTGTTGATGGCCAAGGCCCGACAGCAGGGCATGATGGCGCTCGAAGCCGATATCGAAGATCCAGAGAACAGCCCGCTGTTTTCCAGCTATCCGGTATTGCTCGCCGATCCACTGCTGATGAATTTCATCAACGATTACCTGCGGCTGATGATTAGCGGCAATATGGATGCCTTCGAGATCGAGGCCCTCATGGACCACGAAATCGAGACCTTCCAACAAGAGGCCGAAGTGCCGGCCCATGGGCTATCGTCGATGGGCGATGGTTTGCCGGCGTTTGGCATCGTGGCCGCGGTGATGGGGGTGGTCCACGCGCTCGGCGCGGCGTCGCTCGATCCGGCCGGCATCGGCCCTTTGATCGCCCACGCGATGATCGGCACTTTCCTCGGCATCCTGCTGGCCTATGGCTTTGTCTCACCCATGGCGGCCCGTATCCGGACCCAGATCGACGACATGGTCAAGATCCTGCAGTCGATCAAGGTGACCCTATTGGCGCATCTCAATGGCTACGCGCCGCCGCTGGCAATCGAGTTCGGCCGCAAGGCCTTGTTCTCGGCCGAACGGCCGGGCTTCAATGAACTGGAAAACCATGTCAAGGAAGTGCGCTCCGGGGGCAGCCGGGAGGCCTCGTGAGCGGCGCCAATAAGCATCGGCCAATCGTCGTCAAGCGGCACAAACCGCATAGAAGACACGGCTCGCACGGCACCTGGAAGATTGCCTATGCTGATTTCATGACGGCGATGATGGCTTTTTTCCTGGTCATGTGGCTTCTGTCCGGGTTGAGCCAATCGCAGCTTGAGAATGTCAGCGAGTATTTTCGTACTCCGCTCAAGGTGGCCCTGGTCGGCGGCGATAAACAGTCGGCCAGCAACAGTGCGATTCCCGGTGGCGGTGACGATCCGGTGCATTCAAACGGCGAGGTCGCGCTGACGACGCCGCGGGCGGCCAACTACAACCCGGATACGCGCCGTCTCGAGCAGTTGCGGGCCAAGCTACAGGCCCAGATCGAGCAGGACCCCAAGCTCAACCGAATGTCGTCGCAGCTTAGAATCGCGATGGTGCGTGACGGTCTGCGTATCCAGATCTTCGATTCCAAGCGACGCCCCATGTTCGAACTGGGCAGTGCCCAGCTCGAGCCCGACATTGCGCTGTTGCTGCACCGCATCGGTCCGACCCTCAACAAGGTGGACAATAAGATCACACTGACCGGCCATACCGATGATCTGGCCTATGCCTCCGGACCACAGGCCTACAGCAACTGGGAGCTGTCGGCCGATCGCGCCAACGCCGCCCGACGCGCATTGATCGTCGGTGGCATGCAGACCGGTAAGTTGCTGCGGGTGATCGGGGCCTCCGATACCGAGCATGTGATGGGAGACAAACCGGCCTCGCCGTTGAATCGCCGGATCAGCATTCTTTTGCTTAATGATCAGGCCCAGAATCGGATCGAATCGATGGGTCAAACTATAAAAACTCGAAAGACCTTGCTGCAGGCTCAGCAACAGGGCGGCGACCTGCCGGCGCCGCCGGCCGCAGAGGGCCAGGTCACGCAGGGAGCGACCCAGCTCGGAATTGCGAGCCCGCAGCCGAGCGCTAATAGCGAGCCGCGCCATCCGCCGCAGTTCAAGCCATTGCCTTTCGAACCAGCCGCTTTCGAAACCGATCCGGGTTCGAAGGCCAGTGTCGCCCAACGCTAACGCATAGCGTGTACGTAGTGCTGGCCCGGTAGGTGGACTGTCCGCCCCCGGGGCCGGTACAGGCGAAAACACAATGTCGGCCACGCTTTCCCGTGCCTAAAGTTTTGCGTTCGGCAACCGATACTTCGGGGTAGCCGAAAACGATGGACTTACCATCGCACAAAGCGGACAAAAGAGATGGATGTCAGCGATTTTTACGAAACTTTTTTCGAAGAAGCCGATGAATTGCTAGAAGACATGGAACGCCTGCTGATCGAACTCGATACCGATGCACCGGATCGCGATCAGCTCGATGCCATCTTCCGGGCGGCGCACTCGATCAAGGGGGGAGCGGGCACGTTCGGTTTCCAGGCACTTCAAGACACCACGCACCGGATGGAAAATCTACTTGATCTCGCGCGTCACGGCGAGTTGACGCTGGACCGCCCGACGGTCGATGTATTGCTGGAAACCAGTGATCTGCTCAAAAGTCAGATCGAAGCTTACCGTTCGGAAAGTGAGCCGGATGCGGCGGCCGCCGAGCGTATCTGCGCGGTCTTGCAGCAGTTGGCCGAAGGCGAGTCGGCGGCTAAAGCCAAGGCATCCAATCCGGCTGCGGCCTCGAGTCCGACCGCGGCAGAACCTTCGTCGACAGCCGGCGTCGACGCAGCGGCAGGCCGCGAGCGCTCGTTGCGCGTGGTCATTTCCGGAGTGACCGAAAGCGAGCGCGAGACGCTGGCCGGCGAGCTCGCCTTGTTCGGTACGGTCGGGCAGCGTCAAGACGGCGACGCACGGCTCGAATTGACCCTGACCAGTACAGAGTCGTTGGACGACATCAAATCGGTGCTTTGTTTCATCGTCGACGACGATCAGATCAGCATCGTCCCGGCCGAGGAAGACTCCGCCGCCCCCGATACCCGGGTGCTGCAGGTTCGGGTGACCGATATCAATGCGCATGATCGCGACAAGCTGGTCGAGGAGATCGCACTGTTCGGCACTGTCAGTCAGCGCCAGGACGAGGCCGATACACTGACGGTATCGCTGACCACTGCCGAGTCGATCGTCGATATCCAGGTGGTGCTATGTCTGGTCGTAGACGCCGACCAGCTCTCCATCGAACCCCAGACCGACGAGGCCGACCGCAGCGTCGCTGACGCCGCACCGGCGACGGTGGCCCCGGATGCCGGTAAAACGGCCGCTGAACCGCCGGCGGTGCCAGCCGGTGGTGGGGGCGGCGCCGGTAAGGGGGAGGGGACAGCAGCTTCGGCCGGCAGCGCCAAGCCGCGTCGCGAGTCGAGCAGCGAATCGACGTCGGTCCGCGTGCCGACCGACAAGATCGACCACATCATCAATCTGGTCGGTGAGCTGGTCATTACCCAATCCATGCTTGATCGCGCAGTTCAGGATCTGGGCGGCGAAGAAGGCGAGGCTTTGTCCGAAGGCATGAGCCAACTGCAGCGCAACGCCCGCGATCTGCAGGAGGCCGTGATGTCGGTGCGCATGGTGCCGATGGATTTCGCCTTCAATCGCTTCCCACGCCTGGTCCGTGATTTGAGCAGCAAACTCGGCAAGGATGTCGAGCTGGTTACGGTCGGTGGCGCGACCGAGCTCGATAAAGGGTTGATCGAGCGGATCATGGATCCGATGACACACCTGGTGCGCAATAGCCTGGACCACGGTATCGAAGACGCCGAAACCCGAGCGGCCGTGGGCAAGCCGGCGGCCGGCCGACTCACCCTGTCGGCCCGCCATGAAGGCGGCAACGTGGTTATCGAGATCGGCGACGACGGCGCTGGCCTGTCGCGCGAGCGGATTCTGGCCAAGGCCAAGAGCAGTGGTCTGAACGTGACCGACGACATGCCCGACGACGAAGTCTGGCAGTTGATCTTCGCCCCGGGCTTTTCGACCGCGGACCAGGTCAGCGACGTTTCCGGTCGCGGGGTCGGTATGGATGTCGTCAAGCGCAACATTCAGCAGCTTGGCGGTCATGTCGATCTGAGTTCCCAGACCGGGGCCGGCACCACGGTTCGCATCATCTTGCCGCTGACCTTGGCGATCATGGACGGCATGGCCGTCCGGGCGGGCTCGGAAGTGTTCATCCTGCCGCTCGGGGCGATTCTCGAGTCGATGCAGATAGACGACGATCGCGTGCGGACCGTCAGTAGCGGCAGCCGTGTGATCGAAGTGCGGGGCGATTATCTGCCGCTGGTCGAACTCCAGCAGGCTTTCGATATCGCGGATGCCAAGACGCGCCTGGCTGACGGCATCGTCGTGGTAGTGCAGAGCGAGTCGCGACGGTTCGCCTTGTTCGTTGACGAGCTGATCGGTCAGCAGCAGGTGGTCGTCAAGAATCTGGAAACCCATTTCCGCAAGGTGGCCGGTGTATCGGCAGCCACCATTCTCGGCGACGGCAGTGTTGCCCTGATTCTGGATGCGACAGCCCTGTCGCGCATGACCCACCCCGGCCGTCGTTCAAACAAGCCGGTCGCCCACGCTGTCGGCAAGACAGCAGAGAGTGTCGAATCATGAGTGAAACCGTAGCCCTGACCGAAAACGATCACCGCGAAGTTTTGGTCTTCATGCTCGGCGGCGAGGAGTACGCCGTCGATATTCTTAAAGTGCAGGAAATTCGCGGCTACTCGAACGTCACCCGAATCGCCAACGTGCCGGACTTCATCAAGGGTGTCACCAATCTGCGGGGCGAGATCGTGCCGATCGTGGACTTGCGTATGAAGTTCGAACTCGGCCAGGCCGAGTACAACGATCACACGGTCGTGATCGTGCTCAATATCGACCAGCGTGTGGTCGGTGTGGTGGTCGATTCGGTATCGGACGTGATCGGCCTATCGATGGATCAGATCAAGCCGGCCCCCGAGTTCGGTGCCCAGATGGATACCCAGTATCTGCAGGGTCTGGCCAGCCTCGAGGACCGCATGCTGATCTTGATCGACGTCGACGCCATGATGACCAGCCGCGAAATGGCCCTGGTCGATGCGGTCGACAAAGCGCCGGCCTAGCGCCGACCAATCATCACTTCACCGGAAACCACATACCGTGTCAGCCATTCTGCAGACACCCGGAGCCGCCGCCTCCGGCGTGACCCAGACCGGACGCGATCTCGTTCTCACGGACGACGATTTCAACCGGCTGCGGCGCATGATCGCCGATCGTGCCGGCATTGCACTCGGCGCGCACAAGCGGGAGATGGCCTATAGCCGGCTGGCGCGTCGGGTACGTTTGGCCGGTACCCATCGCTTCGCCGACTATCTGGCACCGCTCGAGGCCAATCCGGCGGATCCGGAATGGGAGCATTTCACCAATGCATTGACGACCAATCTGACGTCGTTTTTCCGTGAAGCCCATCATTTCCCGTTGCTGGCGCAGCATGTCAGCCAGGCCCGGGAGCCGGTATCGGTCTGGTGCTGTGCGGCCTCGACCGGGGAAGAGCCGTATTCGATCGCCATTACGCTGGCCGAGGCGCTGGGTCAGGCCGCGGAACGCGCCAAGATCTTGGCCACCGATATCGATACACGCGCCCTGGCCGATGCCCGGGCCGGAATCTATCCGTTGGCCGCGGTCGAGAAACTCAGCGAAGAACGTCGTCGGCGGTTCTTTCTCAAGGGCTCGGGCAAGCGTGCCGGTCTGGCTCGCGTCAGCGCCGAACTACGCGGCCGTATTCGCTTCGAACCGGTCAATCTGGCCGGCTCGGATTGGCAGGTCGAAGGGCCGTTCGATGCGATTTTCTGCCGCAATCTGATGATCTATTTCGACAAAGACACCCAGCAGCGCGTACTGCGCGGCTTTGCCCGGCTGCTCAAACCCAATGGTCTGCTGTTTGCCGGCCATTCGGAAAACTTCAGCTATTTCGACAATCCATTTGTATTGCGGGGCCAAACGGTCTATCAGCTCAAGGCGAACCCAACATGACACGGCATAACGTGCGGCGAGTAGACCCCGATCTGGCGACGCGTCGCTATGTCGATGTCCATGGCCAGATCCATATCAAGCTGTTGCCCAAGGAATACTATGTGACCGATCAGCCGATCGCGCTGACGACGGTACTGGGTTCCTGTGTTGCAGCCTGTCTGCGGGATCCGGCGGCGGGCGTGGGGGGGATGAATCACTTCATGCTGCCGGATCCCGGTGTCGATACCGCCCGGGCACAAACCATGGTCTACGGTGGCTACGCGATGGATCGTCTCATCGAAGGGCTTCTTGCCCAGGGGGCCCGTCGCGAGCGGCTTGAAGCCAAAGTGTTCGGCGGCGGCAACGTACTGGCCGACATGCGGATGGCCCGTATCGGGGATGCGAATGCCGCCTTCATCCGTGCCTATCTCGCCACTTGGAATATTACGCTGATTGCCGAAGACCTCGGTGGCTCGTGGCCCCGGCAATTGCAGTATTTCCCGGCCACCGGTCGCGCGCGGGTGCGGCGTCTTGGGGTGGTCGAATCGACGCTCGCCGAGCGCGAACGCAGCGTAGCCGATGCTGCAGTCGCGGCGCCGGCGGTTTGATGAGGGCAGAAGGGGATGAATACACCGATCAAAGTATTGGCCGTCGATGACTCGGCGTTGATGCGTAGCCTGCTGACGGCGATTGTCGATGCTCAGCCGGATATGCAGATGGTGGCCACGGCTCCGGATCCTTATGTCGCGCGTGAATTGATTAAGCGCCATAACCCGGATGTGCTCACGCTCGACGTTGAAATGCCGCGCATGGATGGTCTGAATTTTCTTGAAAAGCTGATGCGGCTGCGGCCGATGCCGGTGCTCATGGTGTCGTCGCTGACCGAGCGGGGGTCCCAGGTCACATTGCAGGCCATGGAGCTGGGCGCGGTCGATTTCGTGGCCAAGCCGAAAGTCAATATTCGTGACGGGCTGGATCGCTGCGCCCCCGAGATTGCCGATAAACTCCGGGCAGCAGCCCGGTCGCGTCCGACCGCGCGCCGCGGCGCCGTCACTCCGCCCAGGCTGTCGGTGCCCACCATGTCGAGCGAAAAACTATTGGTGGTGGGCTCGTCGACCGGTGGCACTGAGGCGTTACGGCATTTCCTGGCGCCGATGCCGGGCAATGCGCCGGCGATCCTGATCACCCAGCATATGCCGGCCGGGTTTACGGCCTCGTTTGCCAAGCGGCTGGATTCGTTGTGTGCGCTTAAGGTCAAGGAAGCCGAGCACGGCGAGCGTGTGCTGCCTGGCCATGCCTATATCGCGCCGGGGGGCGAGCAACACATGAAGCTCGCCCGTAGTGGCGCCAACTATACGATCGCCTTAGAAGCGAGCGCGCCGGTCAACCGGCATCGTCCTTCGGTTGATGTGCTGTTTCATTCGGCGGCCCAGAATGCCGGGGCCAACGCCGTCGGCATCCTATTGACTGGCATGGGCGCCGACGGGGCTGACGGCATGGTCGCGATGCGGGCCGCAGGCGCGATCACCATCGCCCAGGACGAGGCGACCTGCGTGGTCTATGGCATGCCAGCCGAGGCCGTGGCCCGGGGCGGGGCCTGCCACGAATTGCCCCTCGATGCGATCGGCGAAAAGGCACTTGCCGTGATTGCCGAAACCAACAGTGCGGTGCGTATCTAAGCGCCGCTTTTGAATATCAGCCCAAGGAGACACCCATGGCCAGTGCCGACATGAATTTTCTGGTCGTTGACGATTTTTCGACCATGCGCCGCATCGTGCGCAACCTGCTCAAAGAGCTGGGCTACAACAATATCGAAGAAGCCGAGGACGGGGCCGAGGCGTTGAACAAGCTCGCGAGCGGCAATTTCCAGTTCGTGGTCTCGGACTGGAACATGCCGAATCTCGACGGGCTGGAAATGCTCAAGACCATCCGTGCGGATGACAATCTCAAGCATCTTCCGGTATTGATGGTGACCGCCGAAGCCAAAAAGGAAAACATCGTGGCCGCAGCCCAGGCGGGGGCCAGCGGCTATGTGGTCAAACCGTTCACCGCGGCCACGCTCGAAGAAAAGATGAACAAGATCTTCGAAAAGCATGGTTTGTGATTCCGGTTTCCGACCGTGATTTCCGAGAGGGTAATTTTTATGAGCGATCACCAGAGTCATCGTGACGCGATGGGGGACAACAACAGCGAGCTGATCGATCGCATCGGTCAGCTCACGCGAGCGCTGCATGACAGCATGCGCGAGCTGGGGCTGGACAAAGAGGTCGAAAAGGCCGCCGAGGCTATTCCTGATGCCCGCGATCGACTCAGCTATATTGCCCAGACCACCGAGCAGGCGGCCGAGCGGGCCCTGTCGGCGATCGAGGTCGCCCAGCCGTTGCAGGAACGCATGGGCGAACAGGCGACCGACCTGTCCAAGCGATGGGATGAGTGGTTCGACGCGCCTATCGATCTGTCCGATGCCCGTTCGCTGGTTAACGATACGCGAGGCTATCTGCGAGGGCTGCCCGAGCAGACCCGCGAAACCAATGCCCAGCTGCACGACATCATGATGGCGCAGGATTTCCAGGACCTGACCGGACAAGTTGTGGGCAAGCTGATCGACGTGATCCGGCGCATTGAAAGCCAGCTGGTCGAGGCTTTGATCGAGCATATGCCGGGGGCGGCCGATTATCGGAATCGACAAGACAATCGCAGCGAGGCCGATGCACTGCTGAACGGTCCGCAGATCAACACCGATGGTAAGACGGACATCGTGACTGATCAGGCCCAGGTCGATGATCTGCTCGACGAGCTGGGCTTCTAGCGACCTGCCCAAGGACCAACACCCGCGCAGCCACAGTCTCAGGCGGACGGCGATGCCGCCTGAGCATTCGGTACGAGCCCTCGATCGGGATGCTTCGTTCAAGGCGCACCACGCCCTATCCGCCGGGGCGAGCTGCGGCGCATTTCCAATGCGCGGGTCGGCGGGCGACCGCCGTTGCCCGTGTCCTAGCCCCGACTGGGCAGCTGGCCAATGCGGCGGGTATGAATACCGAATGGCCCTGGGGCTTTGGCCAGGCTGCGCAGTATCGCTTGGCGATAGCAGCCGGGCCGATTATGGCAGGGCAGGCGGCCGTATTCATCGATAAGCGCCCAATAGCGATCGTAATTCGGCTGGTCGGGCGCGCCGTAGTCACCGCATAATCCCCGCACGCATGCGATGCCGCCTGCGGCGGCGTGCCGGTGGGGGCGTATGGCTGAAGACAGCGACGAGGAAAAAACCGAAGAACCGACCCAACAGCGGCTGGACAAGGCACGCGAAGAGGGCCAGGTTCCGCGTTCGCGCGAGTTGAGTACGTTTTTATTGTTGGCCACGGGGGTTGCCGGGCTGTGGGGAACTTCGGGCTGGTTCGTCGATGCGATCTTGACGATCGGGCGGGCCAGCTTCGATTTCGCGCCCGGGGTGGCGCATGACAACGCCCGGATGATGTCGCAGGTCGTCGCCCAGCTCTTCACCATAGCGGGCGGGATCGCGCCGTTGCTCGGCGCGCTGCTGGTGATCGCGCTGGTAGCGCCGACGTTGCTCGGTGGTTGGTTGTTCTCGGCCAAGTCGATCAAGCTCGATCTCCAGCGCATGGACCCGATCAAAGGGCTCGGCCGGGTGTTTTCGGCCAATGCGGGCGCCGAATTAGTCAAGGCGATCGCTAAATCGGTGCTGATCGGCTCGGTGGCTGCTGGCTTCGTTTATACCCATCTCGACGAAATCTTGAGCCTGGCCGGCCAGCACAGTCATCAGGCCGTGGTGCATGCCCTGCGGCTGGTGTTTTTCTGCTCTGCGCTAATGATTCTGGCGTTCGTGGTCGTGGTCGCTATCGATGTGCCGTTCCAGATTTGGAACCATCACAAAAAGCTGCGCATGAGCCTCAAGGAGATCAAGGACGAACACAAGGAAAACGAGGGCGATCCACAGATCAAGGCGCGTATTCGCGATCAACAGCAGCGCATGGCGCGTGGCCGGATGATGAATGCCGTACCCGATGCCGATGTGATCGTGACCAACCCGAGCCACTATGCCGTGGCGCTGGCCTACCAAGGCGACCAGATGAGCGCGCCCAAGGTCGTGGCCAAGGGCGCCGACGAAGTGGCGGCGCGTATTCGCGAACTGGCCGCTGAGCACGATGTGCCGCGTCTGGCGGCACCGCCGCTGGCACGAGCGCTGTATCGACACGCCGATCTGGATGCCGAAATCCCGGCCGCGTTATATACCGCGGTCGCCGAGGTTTTGGCTTGGGTCTACCAGCTCGACCGGGCCCGGCGCGAAGGGGCGCCGACGCCCAGCATACCCCGTGATATCGAAATACCGTCGGAACTGGCGGTGCCCGCAGGCGAGGAAACTGCGACATGAATGCGTTGACCGCTTGGCTTGGCCGAGCCGGCCTGGACGATCCCGGCCACTACAAGATTCTGGCCGGCCCGGTTCTGATCATCATGATCATGGCGATGATGATCCTGCCGTTGCCGCCGTTCGTGCTGGATGTGTTGTTCACTTTCAACATCGCCCTGTCGGTGATGGTGTTGCTGGTATCCATGTTCACCACCAAGCCGCTGGATTTCGCGGCCTTTCCGGCGGTGCTGCTGTTTGCCACCCTGCTGCGACTGTCGCTCAACGTGGCCTCGACGCGCGTGGTGCTGATGAACGGCCACAGTGGCCCCGGGGCGGCCGGCCAGGTGATCGAGTCGTTCGGCGAGTTCCTGGTCGGCGGCAACTTCGCGGTCGGGCTGATCGTGTTTATGATTTTGATCGTGATCAACTTCATGGTGATCACCAAGGGCGCCGGACGTATCGCCGAAGTCGGCGCCCGCTTCACCCTGGATGCGCTGCCGGGCAAGCAGATGGCCATCGATGCCGATCTCAACGCGGGGTTGATCAACGAAGAAACCGCCAAGAATCGGCGCGAGGAAACCGCCATGGAGGCGGATTTCTACGGCTCCATGGATGGCGCCAGCAAGTTCGTACGCGGCGATGCGATCGCCGGCATTCTGATCATGGGCATCAACCTGGTGGGGGGGCTGATCGTCGGCGTCGCCCAGCACGGCTTGAGCCCCGGCGATGCGGCGCGAACCTATACTCTGCTGACTATCGGCGATGGCCTGGTCGCCCAGGTGCCGGCGCTGGTGATCTCGACTGCGGCCGGTGTCACGGTCTCGCGGGTATCGAGCGATCAGGACGTCGGCCAACAGCTGATCGGACAGCTGTTCGACAACCCCAAGGTGATGTTTCTAGCTGCTGGCGTGCTGGGCATGTTGGGCATGGTGCCGGGGATGCCGAACGGCGTATTTCTGTTGTTCACGGCGATGCTGGGCGGCCTGGGCTGGTGGCTGCGGCGCGAGGCCAAGGCCCGTGAGGTCGAACAGCGCGAGACCGCGCCGGTCGCCGAGGCCAGTCCGGAAGCCGCCGAGGCCAGCTGGCAGGATGTGCAGCTGGTCGACCCGCTCGGCCTCGAGGTGGGCTATCGGCTGATCGGCCTGGTGGACGCCAGTCAGGACGGCGAATTGCTGCGGCGCATCAAGGGGGTGCGCAAGAAATTTGCCGCCGAGGTCGGTTTCTTGCCGCCCGTGGTGCATATTCGCGACAACCTGGAATTCTCGCCGCATGCCTACCGGTTGGCGCTCAACGATGTCGAGATCGGCCGTGGCGAGGCATTCGTGGGCCAGTGGCTGGCCATCGACCCCGGCGGCGCGGTCGGCGAATTGGAAGGTCGGGCCGGCCAGGATCCGGCCTTTGGTCTGCCCGCGACCTGGACCGATACCGGCCTACGTGATCAGGCCGAGGCCCAGGGCTATACGGTGGTGGATGCGGCGACCGTCATCGCGACCCATATCAACCATCTGCTCAGTACCCATGCTGCAGCGATGCTGGGGCGCGCCGAGGTCCAGCAGCTGCTCGAGCGGGTCAAGGCCGACTACCCCGAGCTGGTCGATGAAGTCGTTCCCAAGCCGATTTCTTTGGCGACGCTGACCGCGATTTTGCAGAACCTGCTGTCCGAGCAGGTCTCGATCCGCGATATGCGCCGTATTCTCGATGTCCTGGCGGTCCACGGTCAGCACACGACCGACAGCGAAGAGCTGACCGCGGCCGTACGCGTTGCCCTCGGCGGGGCGATCGTGGAAGCCTGGTTCGGCGCCGACAAGCAGATCGAGGTGATCGGCCTGGATGGCCGGCTCGAACAGATGCTCGGTCAAGCGCTGTCCAACGGCGGTGGCCTCGAGCCAGGGCTGGCCCAGACGCTGGTCGAGCAGACGGAACAGGCCGCCCGCGGTCAGGCCGATCGAGGGGTGTCGCCGGTGCTGGTGGTCAAGCACGACCTACGGCCGCTGCTGGCGCGTTTTCTGCGTCGTAGCGTGGATTCGCTGGTGGTGCTGTCGCAGAGCGAGATTCCCGACGATCGACAGCTGCGAGTGGCCCGTGTGATCGGCGCGCAAGGGTGAGGCCGTCGCTGAGCGGAGGATGGACTGGGCTGGCTATGGTGGCCGCCTTGGTGGCTTTGGCTGGCCCCGTGGACAGCAAGGCGGCTGGCACCTGGATTGCGGAGGCGGCGCTGCCAAGCATGCGTCACCGTGGCCAGGTCTATCGCTCGCCGTGGCTCAAGCCGCGCCCGACCACACCCTTGGCCGGGCGAGCGATCACCCGAGTGCATTGGCGCTATGGCTATGATCGCCCGGGCGGCCCGCGGGCTCGGGCGGTACTGTGTGCTGCCGATCGCTGCGTGGATGCCTCGGTCAACCGAAGTCAGTCGACGGCTTTTTCTGGCCTGCCTATTGCCACGCCGTTTCGCCTGACCCTAAAGACGCCAGGCCACAAGCGGATCGCGCCGCCGCTACGAAGCGGGCATATTCGCTTGATGGTGGATTTCGAATAAGCGGCGGTGATGGCACCGGATACGGGCCGGTCGTGCTTGGCCGGACGCCGGTATGGTGAGCGATCCCCAAGTGGGTTTTCCTTTCGCTCGGCGACGTAGCGCTATCAGAGATACGGGGTTGCAGGCTCAAAACGGCGTGGCCGACTGATTCGGCACGATCCGGTCATACTAAAAACGGTGTGCGACCTCGGCTGGCGTAGTCACTCGATGGTTGCTGGCCTGTCGATAGATCAGACACCGGGCAGCCAAGCGGAAGCCATTACGCCGAGCTGGCCGCGGCCTTGCTGGCTAGGACAGTGCCAAGTCGGGCAGGTGCCGGGCGGCCTGGGTTCGCGAGCTGGGGTTCGGGTCCGTTGCGCGCTAAACAGCGCGATGGGCGACCCTATGGTAGAGCAGCGCCTGCGGGACGAGGCCATGGCTTTGGCCTGTCACGCGGTCTGCAGGCGCTTGGCGAACGTTGCGTAATCGTTTCGGTATCGTTGCAGGAGCGTCGTAGCGGACTGACGAGGCCGCCAAATCGTTTTCTTCAACGCGACCATGTCTGCTGGGTGGTTTTTTGCCGCGGCCGCCGCCATTGATTCCCGGCACTGCCCACGCCGAAACAGGCATCCAGGCGTTGCGTTGCCGCGCTAGATACGGGCCTTACAAGCCGGGGACAATCTGGAAAAGTTTGGTCGCCGTACGATCGGCCGTCGAGCGCCCGTGGCCTCGCGATCAGGCCGCAGGCGAGTAATCAACCCAAGGGCCGGTCAGGGCTCGGCCGTGTCCGAGCCCTTGGCCTGACTCGATTCGGTACGCAAACCAAACCGCCGGTAGGACCTAGGCGCCGCCGCGCAGGCGTCCTTGGCTGCTGGGTCGGCGCTGGCCGTCGGCCGCATACAACGACTGGGCCGCACTACGGCGTAGAAAGCCAAGCGCCCGGTTGGTGTAGTCCAGTCGGGTCTGGATGGCGAGGCCATTGATATCGTTCTGGGTTCGGGCCTCGGCCACGCGCATGCTCAGCTGCGCCCAAAGATCGCGGCAGCCGAAACGTTCGGCGATCTCGCGATCGTCGAGGTCGCCTCGGTCCGCGCGTTCGGCATCGGCTAGCGCCCGCCGGGTGCGCTCCATATCTTCCAGTACAGCCGCCTGGTTCGATTTGGTTTCGGTTACGTCCGAAAGTTGATCCATGGGGACCGGCCGGGCAGCGAGAACGTCGCGTTCACGATGCAATACCTCGACAAACGCCTCGACTGCGGCGTTCTGACGGCTCAGATGCTCGGCATAGTGGGTAACGGCGGTTTGACTCATGGTCATTACTCGGTGGGGTTAATCCTCGCCGGCCATTTCGCGGGCACTGGCGATAATGCCATCGGCGATCCGGCCGGAGTCGAAGCTCAGGGTGCCGTCGGCGATGCCCTGACGAATTTCGGCCACGCGTGTGGCGTCGATGTCCTGCGTCGAGTCCTGGGTGTTCAGCCCGCTCAGGTTCTTGACCTGGGCCGACTCACTCGGCGCTTTGCTTGCTGGGTTGGCATCCGGGCGCTGGGTGGACTGGGTCGACTCCGGGGCGCGCGAACCGTTGACGCGGGAAATATTGTTATTGCTCGTTGGATCTATCACGGCGATATCCTTGGCCTGGGCCAGTCGAAAGATGACTGGGGATTCTAACGGCCAGTCTAACGGCGACTTTAATCTCGTTGTGGGCAGCACATATCGGCAGCGGCCGTGCCTGGGCAGGGCGCCGCGAGTTAGATAGGTTCAAGCCTCTGTATACGCTTGGTTTTGGCGGTTTCGCCCGACTTTAGTCGCTCATGGTCCGATGCGCACAATGCCCGGCCCGCCAGGCTTGCCGGACACGACCGTGCCGTTGGATGTGCGTACGCGCACCCGCTGGCCGGCCGCGGCATCGTCGAGCGCCTCGCCATGGGTAGTGATGCTAAAGCCTTGGCCTTTCGAGACCACTTTTACGGCATCGCCGCGCGAGATCACATCGGGTGGGGCAAGCATGTTATCGACGATCGCCGTTGATTCGCCGATCCGACGCTTGGCTTGCTGGCCGACGATCGTCTGCTGATCGGTGACCAGCCGGTCGATGCGCCGAGTGATATCGCCCTCGCGAGGACTGATGTCTGCTGCGCTTAGGGTCTGACCCGACACGATATCGCGACTGGCTACGAAATAGCGTCCCGAGACCCGGACATCGGCCTGTACATAGCGTGTCGCCGGGCGATCGCCCGGACAGTGGATACCGACAGTGATACGGCCGGTACGGCGTCGGCCCTGGCCGGGTAGAAACGGCTCGGGATCGTGGCAGGTCGGCATATGCGCGGTCGGCGTATTGATGGTGACCGAAATCTGGTCGCCGGTATCGCTGTTGACCGAGCGCAGAAACGCTTCGACCTGCTGGGTCAGCGCATCGTCGGCCGCGCTACCGTTGGCCGAAGCCACGACGCTGATCAACGGGATCAGCAGCGCCAAAACGCCGGCCAGAAACCGCCTCGAACCGCTCATGTATTTGTCGTTGTGCATCGGCATGCGCGCAAGTCTAGTCGCAGCACCACGTCGTGCTATTGCTGGATTAGCGCACAAAGCTTGGGCCTTTTCGACCAATTGACCTGCGGACTGCGCGTTTAGAGTGTCGGTGTCGAATGCATGAGGGGCTATCGATGATCGATCGACTCACCGAGTCGCTGGGGTTCTACAGTAAGGCGTTGAATCTGCGCGCCGAGCGTCAGGACGTACTCGCTTCGAATATCGCCAACAACGATACGCCGGGCTACAAGGCGCGGGATTTCGATTTCGCATCCGCCTTGAAATCGGCGGTGGATAATCAATCGCAGTCGGGGCTGGCGATGGCTACGACCCATACCGGCCATATCGCCGGTAGCGGGGCAGGCACGGCTGTCGGCCCGGAGCTGGCGTATCGCAATCCGTCGCAGCCGAGCCTGGACGGCAATACGGTCGATATGGACACCGAACGCGTCCAGTTCATGGATAACTCGGTCCACTATCGCGCCGATCTGCAGATTCTCGGCAGCCAGATCAAAGGACTGAAATCGGCAATGGAGCCGAGTCGCTAATCGCATCACGCTCAATCGGGGGACCCATGGCAGTGAATAATATCTTCGGTATCGCCGGCTCGGCGCTGACCGCGCAGTCGCAACGCATGAACGTGGCCGCCAGCAACATGGCCAATGCCAACAGCGTCGCCGGGCCGAACGGCGAGCCCTACCGCGGCAAGGAAGTGCAATTCCAGGTTCAGGCTGCACCCGGCTCCGAGGTGGGTGGGGTCGCGGTCTCCGGTGTGACCGACAATCCGGCGCCGTTTCGTCAGGAATATCGGCCGGACAGCCCGCTCGCCAACGACCAGGGCTATGTCCAGATGCCCAACGTCAATCCGACCGACGAGATGGTCAACATGATCTCGGCGGCCCGTTCTTACGAAGCCAATATCAATGTGCTCAACACCGGTAAGGATCTGGCATTGCGCACGCTGACGCTTGGCGAATAATCATACGAGGCGTTTGAATCATGCCTAGCGATTCCCTGGCTTCCCTGTCATCCGCGGCCTCGGCAGGGGCCTCGAGCAGCAGCAATAGTGCCAACCAGCGCACCCAGGATCTGAGCGAGCGTTTCCTGACGCTGCTGGTAGCGCAGATGAAGAATCAAGATCCGCTCAATCCGACCGACAACTCCCAGGTCACCTCGCAGATCGCCCAGATCAATACGGTGACCGGGATCAACGATCTCAACGACCGGCTGTCTCAGATCACCGGCCAGATCGATACCTCGCAGCAGCTGCAGGCCAGTTCGCTGATCGGCAACAAGGTTCTGGTGCCGGGTAATAAGGTCAAGGTTGGCGAGGGCGGCGAGGCGACGCCGTTCGGTATCGATCTCAGTGGCGATGCGGCCAAGGTCAAGATCACGTTGACCGACGATGCCGGCAATGTCGTGCATCAATCCGAATATGAGAATCAGCCGGCCGGCATCCAGTCGTTCGACTGGAACGGCAAGGATGCCAGCGACAGCGTGGCCGACGCCGGCAGCTATCACCTGAACGTGACCGCCGAGGACGCCGACGGCGAACCGGTCGAGGTCCAGGGGCTGGCGACCGGCCTCGTCAACGGCGTGGTCTCCAGCGATTCCGGCCCGCAGCTGGATCTGGGCCCGGGTGGGCTCGTCTCGCTCGACAAGGTATATCAGATTCTCTAACCCGGCCGTGGCGCCGGGCTTACGCATGGCGGTCATGAACACGGTCGGAGTAGGGGCGGGCGGTACTGCCTGACCAGTCAGGAGTTGCGAATAGCGCGCTAAAACGCGCGTTATTCGCGCAATGAAACGGGGGGTGTGCCGTGGATACTACACACCATGAAAAGACGCGGTCGGTGTGCCGCAGGTGCTACACACCGCACAACCAGTAACGAGGGGTAATCATGGCTTTCACTCAGGGGATCAGCGGGCTCAAAGCAGCCTCGGCCGATCTAGACAATATCGGCAACAACATCGCGAACTCGCAGACCACCGGCTACAAGTCGGGCAGTACGCAGTTCGCCGACATCTATGCCAGCGCCCGGACCGGCCTGGGCGTGTCGGTGGCCGGTACCTCCCAGGATTTTTCGACCGGTTCGCTAGAGACGACCGATCGCAACCTCGATCTGGCGATCGACGGCGGCGGTTTTTTCCGCCTGCAGAACAACGGCCAGACGCTGTATTCGCGTGACGGTCAGTTCGAGCAAACCAAGGACGGCTATCTGGCCAACAGCAGTGGCGCATTGTTGACCGGCTATAACGTGTCCAACTTCAACGATCCGAACACCCAGGCCTCGGTCCAGGCCGGCGGCAACCCGGAAGTCATTCAGCTGCCCGCCGAAGGTCTGAGTGCGCGCGCGACCACCCAGGCGTCGCTGGCGGCCAGCCTCAACGCCGGTTCATCGATCAAGTCGGGCGACAACTTCAACGCCAGTGATGCCACGACCTACGACTGGTCGACCCCGAACACGGTCTATGACTCGCTGGGCAACGCCCACAGCGTGAATATGTACTTCACTAAGACTGGCGAGAACCAGTGGCAGGTCAACGGCGAAATGCCACTGGGCTCCGAGTCGCTGTATTCCACCTCGTTGGCCAGCGACGGCACCTATCCGGACGGTTTCGATCCGACCCAGGGCAATGGCACCCAGACCTTCACCACCGGCGATGGCCATACCTATAAGGCGAATGTGACCGGCGCGGTCAGCGATGGCAACGGCGACTTCACCGGCGGCTCGGTCAGCTATACCGAGCAGCTGCCGGCCACCGAACTGAGTTTCGATGCCTCGGGCAATCTGAACAGTGCGGTGCCCGCCGATGGTTCGGGCAAGGACAACGATCTAAGCGACTCGCAGATCGCCTACACGCTGGATGCCCAGAACGGCTCGGCGGGTATGGAGTTCAGCTTCGATTTCGCCGGTTCGACCCAGACCGCCCAGTCGTTCGCCGCCGGCAATCCGTCGCAGGACGGCTATGCCTCGGGCGCCCTGACCGGAATTTCGGTCCAGGACAACGGCATGGTTACCGGCAGCTACGACAACGGCCAGTCGCTGAATCTGGCTCAGCTGTCGTTGGCCAGCTTCCGCAACGAAAACGGCCTGCAACCGGTCAGTGGCAACAGCTGGACCGAAACCGCCGAATCCGGTCAGCCGGCGCTCGGCAC
Organism: Salinisphaera sp. SPP-AMP-43; assembly: GCF_049568105.1. Taxonomy (GTDB): domain Bacteria; phylum Pseudomonadota; class Gammaproteobacteria; order Nevskiales; family Salinisphaeraceae; genus Salinisphaera. The sequence goes on along the minus strand of NZ_CP145335.1, from coordinate 3,742,282 downwards.
CGCCGGTACCGGTCAGTTTGGCAGCCTGCGCGGCGGCACCCTGGAGGCCTCGAACGTGGATCTGTCGCAGCAGCTGGTGGACATGATCGTGTCGCAGCGTAATTACCAGGCCAATGCACAGACCATCAAGACCCAGGACCAGGTCCTGCAGACCGCGGTCAACCTGCGCTGATCGGCGCGTTAACGAGGGGATAGGACGAAACTGCCATGGATCGATTGATCTACACGGCTCTGTCGGGCACCAGCCAGATTCTGGACAAGCAATCGGTGGTGGCCAACAACCTGGCCAATGCCTCGACCACGGGTTTCAAGGCCCAGTTGTCGGCATTCCGTTCGGTGCCGGTCAACGGCGATGGCCTGCCTACGCGGGCCATCACCGCCGCGACCACGCCACAGTCGGATCTGTCGCAGGGGCCGATCCAGCAGACCGGGCGACCGCTGGATATCGCCCTCGACGGACAGGGCTGGCTGGCCGTGCAGTCCGACGACGGCAGCGAGGCCTATACCCGCAACGGCAATTTGCAAACCGACGCGGCCGGGTTGTTGCGCAGCAACGGGCGTCCGGTGCTGTCGGCCAACGGCAACCCGATCGTGCTGCCGCTCAACGGCACGGTGTCGATCGCCGACGACGGGACGATCTCGGCACTGGGAGCTGGTGACGAGCCCAATACCATGGCCGATATCGGCCGGCTCAAGCTGGTCGCGTCACCCGATGCCGGCATGCAGCATCGCGCCGATGGGCTGTTTACAGCGCTTACGCCCAACGGGGGCACGGCCGAGGCGCTACAACCCGACGACAGCGTACGCATCGAAAGCGGGGCCTTGGAGGCCAGCAACGTCAGCCCGACCGAAACCATGGTCGGCATGATCGACAACGCGCGCCAGTTTCAGATGCAGATGAAGATGCTGTCGTCGGCGGATGACAACGCCCGTAGCGCGAACCAACTGCTCGACGTCACTTAAACAGTCGCGAGCCGCCGATTCAGGCGGCCACCGCGATCGCGGCCTGCGCGATCGCTCACGAGGGGAAAGCACATGATTCGATCGCTCTGGATCGCCAAGACCGGTCTGGAAAGCCAGCAGACCAAGCTCGACACGATCTCCAACAACTTGGCCAACGTGTCGACCAACGGTTTCAAGCGTTCACGGCCGGTCTTCCAGGATCTGCTGTATCAGGATATTCGCCAACCGGGCGCCTCGTCTTCGGTACAGACCAATCTGCCTTCTGGGCTGCAGGTCGGCTCCGGCGTGCAATCGGTTGCCAACGAGCGGCTGCATACCCAGGGCAGCCTGGAAGAGACCGGCAACTCCAAGGATGTTGCCATTGAGGGCAAGGGGTTTTTCGCGGTCCAGATGCCGGATGGCAGCACCGCCTATACCCGCGACGGCAGCTTCCAGCTCGACCAGAACGGCCAACTCGTCACCTCGTCGGGCTTCCAGGTGCAGCCGGGCATCGTAGTGCCGTCGAACGCGCTGTCGATCAGCATCGCCCAGGACGGCACCGTGTCGGTGACCCAGCCGGGCGATACCCAGTCCAACGAGATCGGCCAGATGCAGCTGTCGACGTTCATCAACCCGGCCGGCTTGCAGAGCATCGGCAACAATCTCTACAAGGAAACGACCTCCTCCGGTCCGCGCAACGACAATATGCCGGGCGTCAACGGAGCCGGTCTGCTACGTCAGAAATACGTCGAGACCTCGAACGTGAACGTGGTCGAAGAGATGGTCGACATGATCGCGACCCAGCGCGCCTACGAGATCAACTCCAAGGCCGTAGAAACCTCCGATCAGATGCTCCAGCGCCTGGCGCAACTCTAGCCGACGGTTCAATTAATGCACGCGAGCGTTCGTTCATCGTTGTTTGACACTGCCCGCCCGGCACTGCGCCTGGTGTGGTCGGTCGGGCTCGTGATGTTGGCGGCCGGCTGTGCCCAACTGCCGCGGCACAATATCGTCGAAGGCCCGACCACGGCGACGCCGCAGCCGCCACCGCCGGCACCGAGCAATGGTTCGATCTTTCAGTCGGCCTATAACAAGCCGTTGTTCGAGGACCGCCGGCCGCGTCAGGTCGGCGATGTCCTGACGGTCGTGCTCAACGAGAATCTGAGTGCGACCAAGAGTTCGGCGTCCAACGCCAATCGCCAGGGATCGGTCGGCTTCAGTCCGACCTCGGTGCCGGATGCGATCGGCAATTGGCTCGGGAAGCAGGAAACGGATATCTCGGGCAGCAACGATTTCGAAGGCTCGGGCGATTCGAACGCATCGAACAGTTTCACCGGGCGCATCACGGTGACCGTGATGCAGGTGCTGCCCAACGGCAATCTCAAGGTTGCCGGCGAAAAGCGCATCGGCATCAACCAGGGCACCGAGTATGTGCTGTTTTCGGGGGTGGTCAATCCACGCATGATCGATGCCGACAGCACGATCACTTCGACCCAGGTCGCCAATGCCCGGCTGGAATACTACGGCGACGGTTATATCGACGAAGCCCAGCATATGGGCTGGTTGCAGCGCACGCTGCTGAATATCTCACCATTCTGATTCGGTGACGGGGGACTCAATGAGGGGGCAGATCCTGCGTACGTTCGCCTGGGCGATGACGAGCGCGATGCTGATGGCCACGGCCTGCATGCCGGCTTCGGCACAGCGGTTAGGCGATATCGCGACCTTCGACGGCGTACGTTCGAATCCGTTGATCGGCTATGGGCTGGTCGTGGGCTTGAGCAATACCGGCGACCAGACCACCCAGACGCCGTTCACTGGCCAGGCGGTGCGCAACATGCTGACCCAACTCGGCGTGACCGTACCGGGCGGCACCAACATGCAGCTCAAGAACGTCGCTGCAGTAATGGTGACTGCCGAGCTGCCGGCATTCGCAGCCACCGGCCAGCAAATCGACGTCACCGTGGCTTCGATGGGCAATGCCGATAGCTTGAGCGGCGGCACGTTGCTCATGACTCCGCTAAAAGGCGCGGATGGCAACATCTATGCGCTGGCCCAAGGCAATGTGCTGGCGCCGGGTTTGAATATCCAGGCGGCCGGCTCGAGCGTACAGGTCAACCAGACCGCGGCCGGGCGCATCCCCGAAGGTGCGATCGTCGAACGCGCGATCGATTCGGAGCTGGCGGCCAACGGCACGATCGATCTCGAGCTCAAGCAGGCCGACTTCAATACCGCGACCCGGACGATGCAGGCGATCAACGCAGCGTTCGGACGCTCGCTGGCCACCGCCAAGAACTCGCGGCTGATCTCGATCGCCGTGCCGAACGATCTGGGCTCGAAAGTCGCCTTCATGGCCCGGGTTCAGAATATCCAGGTCCGGCCGGGCACGCCCAAGCCGCGCGTGGTAGTCAACTCGCGTACCGGCTCGGTGGTCATGAACGGCGTGGTCACGCTCAACGAGGCTGCCGTGGCCCATGGCAGCCTGTCGGTCACGGTCGATTCCAACCCGATCGTCTCACAGCCCAATGCTCTGTCGGGTGGTCAGACCGCGGTGGTGCCCAATGCCGATATCAACGTGCAGCAGGGGGACGGCTCGCTCAACTATGTCGCACCCAGCACGTCGTTACAGAACGTGATCGATGCGCTCAACCGGCTGGGCGCAACCCCGGTGGACTTGATGGCCATCCTGGAGGCATTGAAAGCCGCCGGAGCGCTGAATGCCGATCTGGAGGTCATCTGATGGCGGCAACCAACGATGTGTCCAGTGCGTTCGCGCTCGATGTTAACGCCGTATCCAAGCTCAAGTATTCGGCCAACAAGCACGATGGCCAAGGCGTACACAAAGCCGCCCAGCAGTTCGAGGCGATGTTCATCAAGCAGATGCTGTCGAGCATGCGCGATGCCATCCCCAAGTCGGATCTGTTGGGCGATTCGTCGGCCAACAAGCAATACCAGGACATGATGGACGGCCAGTGGTCGCAGACCCTGGCCAAGCGCGGCATGGGGCTGGCCGATATGCTAACCCAGCAGCTGACCGGCCAGAGTGGCGGTGCATCGGCGGCTGCGGCCTCGGCGGCAGCGCCTGATCAGGTCGCGACCATTGCCAAGGCCGATCCGAAGCCGCTGGCGGCCTCGGACTCACTGGCCGCGATCCAGGCCCAGCGCGAGGCCGCAGCGGCTTCGAAGCCGTCGGCCGCGGGCGATGCCATGCGTGACGGCGGCCCGTTGGTCGCTAGCCGAGGCGCGCCGATCCTGTCGCTCGGTGCAGCGGGCGCGAGCGATGCTCCGCTGGATGATGCGGCCGGCTATGTACGCGATTTCGTTGACCGGCTCGGGACGGCCGCCGACGGGGCCGCCAGCAAGACCGGGCTATCGAGCCGACTGATCCTGGCCCAGGCTGCGCTCGAGACCGGCTGGGGGCGCCATGAAACCACGACCGAAAGCGGCCAGCCCAGCCACAACGTGTTCAATATCAAGTCCACGGGATGGGATGGGGCGAGCACCGAGATCACCACCCACGAGTTTGCCCAGGGCGCCATGCAGCGCACGCGGGCCGGCTTCCGAGTGTATGACTCCTACGAACAGGCCTTCGACGATTATGCCCGCCTGATCAACGATTCGCCGCGCTATGCGCCGGCCCGCGACGCCGACTCGCCCGAGGCCGCGGCCCGCGCGCTGCAGGCGGGTGGCTATGCCACCGATCCCAACTATGCCGACAAGCTGGTTTCGGTCATGGACCGGATTCCGGCCAGCCAGCGCGGTGGTCTGTTCGCAGATAGCGCAGGGGCGGTTGTAGATCTGAACGCCCAAAGCCGGCCGATCGCCTAGTCGGCCTCGGCCCGGCCAGGGGCTCAAGTTGTCGGCTGATCGGCCGTTGATATCTTAAATGACGGCCATGCAGGCCGGATGGTTGTGAAGGGGAAAGCGTCGCCATGTCGAATCTGTTCGGAATCGGTTTAAGCGGTCTCAGTGCTGCACAGGCCGGGTTGTCGACGACCAGTAACAACATCAGCAACGTCAATACGCCCGGCTATACCCGCCAGACCACCCAGCTCGAACAGGTCGCTGGCGGCAACGATCCGGGCGGGGTACGCGTCTCCGGTATCCAGCGCCAGTATGCCCAGTTCGTGACGGCCCAACTCAACGACGCCCAGTCGACCGAGGCTGCCACCACCAGTCATCTCGACCAGATCTCGCAGATCGATAATCTGCTGTCGGACAGCGAATCCGGCCTGGCTCCGCGGATGCAGGATTTCTTCGATAGCCTACAGACCCTGGCGGGCTCGCCAGAAGATGCAGCAGCGCGCAACGCCGTGCTCGGCGATGCCCAGGATATGGCCGGTCGATTCCGTTCATTTGCCTCGACGCTGTCGAACATGGGGGATGCGGTCGACGACCAAGTCACCAGCGCGGTCTCCCAGGTCAATAACAACGCCAAGCAGATCGCCGAGCTCAACCAGCAGATCACCGTGACCCGCTCGCGTACCGGGGCCGAGCCCAACAAACTTCTGGATCAGCGCGATCAGCTGGTCTCCGAGACCAGCCAGCTGGTCAACGTCGACGTCACCACCAACGACGACGGCAGCTATAACCTGACCGTGGGCGGTCAATCGCTGGTGGATGCCACCGGTAGCCATGAGCTGGCGACCATGGCCGATCCGAATGATCCGACCCAGCAGCGCCTGGCGTACAAGAGTGCCGATGGCAGCCTGCGAGCGATCCCGAACGATCGCGTATCGGGCGGCGAAATCGGCGGCCTGCTGGCGTTCAAGAGCGAATCGTTGGCGCCGGCCCAGGCCAAGCTCAATCAGACTGCCCATGATTTGTCGGCCGCGCTCAATGCCCAGCACAGCCAGGGCAGCGACCTCAACGGCGCGCAGGGTGGGGATCTGTTCACGTCCAGCCAGCCGCAGACCTATGGTGCGGCCTACAACGGTGGCGATGCCACGCTCAAGGCTTCGTTCGTCGACGGCGACACCGAGAACGTCACCGCCAGCAACTATCGGGTCGACTATACCGATGGCCAGTACCAGGTCACCCGTACCAGCGATGGCGAACAGGTCGCCAGCGGCGATTCGCCGTTGGCGTTCGGCGGCCTCGAACTGGAATTGGATAGCGGCACGCCGGAAGAGGGCGACAGCTTCATCGTGCGGCCGCTGGACGACGCGGCAGCGGCGTTCGAGGTCGCGATTTCAGACCCGGCCAAGCTGGCGGCGGCCGGTCGTACCGACGGGGCCAGCAATGGCGTGGGCGACAACAGCAACGCCAATGCCATGGCAGGCCTGCAGCAGGCTTCGGTGGTCGCTGGCAACCACAGTTTCTCCGATAACTATGCCCAGCTGGTCGGCGACATCGGCAACAAGACCCAGTCGCTGCAGGTTAATCAGAATTCCCAGAGTTCGCTGACCGACGAGCTCACCCAGGCCCAGCAATCGGTGGCTGGCGTGAACCTCGACGAGGAAAACGTCAATCTTATGTATTACCAGCAGATGTACCAGGCCAATGCCCAGGTCATCCAGACCGCCTCGACCGTGTTCGACACGGTTCTGGGTCTGGCACGCTAGAACGTCTCGAGGGGTTTGTCATGCGTCTGAGCACCAACACCATTTATTCGATCGGCACGCAGTCGATCCTGGATCAGCAATCGCGGGTCTCGAAGCTCGGCGAGCAACTGTCGACCGGCCAGCGCATCAACAATCCGTCGGATGATCCGCGCGGTGCGGCGCAGCTGCTCAATCTGCAGCAGTCCAGCCAGATCAACGAGCAATACGCCAGCAATCGCGCAACCGCCCAGCGCCAGATGTCGACCGAAGAAGACCAGCTCAACCAGGTCACGGATGCGCTAGCCTCGGCGGGCCAGCGTCTGGTCCAGGCTGCCAACGGCACGCTGGGCGATGCCGACCGTGAATCGCTGGCCAATCAGCTCGAAGGGGTCTACGACCAGCTGGTATCGAACGCCAACGCCAAGGATGGCAATGGCCGGTATATCTTCGCTGGCTTCAAAAGCGACACTGCCCCGTTTAGCGGTTCGACCGGTGCACTGAGCTTCACCGGCGACAACGGTCAACGTCAGCTCCAGGTCGATGGTTCGCGCCAGATGGCCATCAACGATACCGGGGACAAGGTCTTTACCTCGACCACTTCGAATGCCAGCTATGTAGCCACGGCCGCGGCCGACAACAGTGGCAGCGCGACCTATAGCGCGCTCGATATCGCGGATGCGTCGGCCGACGACTATGGCCGTCAATTCACCCTGAGCTTTGCCGTCGACGGCAGCGGCAACACCACCTACACCGTCGACGGGCCGAACGGCACCAGCGATCCGCAGGCCTATCAGCCCGGCGAACCGATCGCCCTCGGCGATTCGATGCAGACCAAGATCAAGGGCGCGCCGGCCGACGGTGACAGTTTCACGTTCGCCAAGGATCGTGGCGAGGACAACAATATCCTCAATGCCCTGGCCCAGACGGTCTCGACATTGCGTGAGCCAGTCAACGACGATCGATCGCAGGCCAAGCTCACGAATACCATCAATCGGGCCATGCGCCAGGTCAACAACGCCCAGGACAACGTGCTGTCGGTGCGATCGAACCTCGGGACCCGTCTGAACGAGCTCGATAACCTCGACGACGTCGGGCAGACGATGAGCACCAACTACGAACGCAATATCTCGAGTCTGCGGGATGCCGACATGGTCTCGACGATCTCTGACTGGTCGTTGGCCAGGGTGGCCCTGCAGGCTTCCCAGCAGACGTTTACCAGTATCCAGCAGATGTCGATTTTCCAGCAGACCTGATCGACAGCGCAGCCGCTGCGTCCGAGGAGCGGCTGCGGTGCAGCGGGCCGGGCTTGAACGCCTGGCGCCGCGCTCAGCGGGCGGCCCGGAACGCGGTTGGCTCATTCAAGACGTTGCAGTCCGGCAAGCGCACCGACACCGGCCCAGGAATGGGGCAAAGCCTTCTGTGGTGCGACGAAAGCCCTGCTATACACCGGCCAGCGGCCTTAGTCCGTCTGCGAACCAGGGTTCGCCATGTCTTGTGATTGGGCTTAATGGCCATATCGGGCGATGCATTCTCAGCTTGCTCGGCCGGGCGGGACTATCCTATGACGCGGCTTTCTGGGACAGCTGCAGCGAACAGCCCGTGATCATTCACAGCCTGGCTCAATTGCCGCCGGCCAGGGCGTTAGCGATCTCCAGCGTGCGATTGAACAGGGTATCGAACAGCTGGTGCAGGGCATCGCCCAGGCCAGGAATCAGGAACGTCAGTACCGTCAGCCCCGCCAGCAAGGTCATCGGAAAACCGATCGAGAAGATCGAGAGTTGGGGGGAGGCCCGATTGAGGATCCCCATGGCCATATTAATGGTCAGCAGGGTTGCGATCAGCGGCAGGGCCAGGCTGATGCCAGCCGTGAACACGATCGCACCGGTCTGGGCCGCCAGTTGCCAGCCTTCGGCATGCAGCATGCTGTCACCGATCGGCAGCAGCCGAAACGTCTCGGCCAGTATGTGGATCAGCACCAGATGGCCGTTGAACGCTAAAAACAACAGCATCGCGAACGTATTCAGGAGCTGGCCGAGGACCATTGTATTGGCGCCGAGCGCGGCCGAATAGAAGGACGCAAAGCCGAGCCCCATCTGCATGCCGATGAACTCGCCGGTCGACTGCACCGCGCCGAAGGCCAGGCGCATCGTTAATCCCAAAGCCACCCCGATCGCGACCTGCTGCATGACCAGCCATACCCCGGCGATCGACACCGGGGGCACGTTAGGGATATCGCCGAGTGTCGGCGCGATGATGAACGTTAGCAGCATCGCCAAGCCCAGCTTGACCCGGCGCGGCGTGCTGATCTCGCCAAAGATCGGTGCGGTAGCGATGAACGCCAGAATACGCACGAACGGCCAGAACAGGAGCATGACCCAGCCGGTAAGCTGGCCGCTGGTAAACTCGAGCATGGGCAGTGCTCAGCTGACCAGATTGGGGATGTTTAAAAGCAGATTACGCGTGAAATCGATGATCTCGCCGATCAGCCACGGCCCGGCGATGATCAGTACCACGAACACGGCCAGAATCTTGGGAATGAACGACAGGGTCATTTCGTTGATCTGGGTGGCTGCCTGAAACAGCGCCACCAGCAGGCCGACGCCCAGGGCCGTGCCCAGCAACGGGGTCGCCACCATCAGCGTCAGCTTCATGCCTTGATAGGCCAGATCCATCACGGTTTCAGGCGTCATTAGCGTTCCCCTGTGGCGCTCGTGCCCGACCTCATTCGAGCTAGAAAAAACTCTTGGCCAGCGAGCCGATGAGCAGCGTCCAGCCATCCACCAGTACGAACAGCATGAGCTTGAACGGCAGTGAAATCGTGGCCGGTGGAACCATCATCATGCCCAGCGACATGAGTACGCTGGCCACCACCAGGTCGATGACCAGAAACGGGATGAAGATGGTAAACCCGATCTGGAACGCGGTTTTGAGCTCACTGGTCACGAACGCCGGTAATAGCACCCGCATCGGGGTGTCTTGGGGCGTGGCGATCGGGCCAACCTCGCCGAGATTGGCAAACATCGCGATATCGGGTTCGCGGGTCTGGCGCAGCATGAAATCGCGCATCGGCCCGGCCCCGCGCTGGAGCGCCTGTTGAAAGGTGATGTCGTCGTTCGACAATGGCTTATAGGCGACGTCGTAGACCTGATGAAACACCGGCGACATGACGAAGAAGGTCAGAAATAACGCCAGCCCCAGAAGGACTTGGTTGGGCGGCGCGGTCGGCGTGCCGAGGGCGCTGCGCAGCAGGCTGAGCACGATGATGATGCGCGTGAAGCCAGTCATCAACAACAGCACGGCCGGCAGAAAAGTCAGGGCCGTGAACAGCACCAGCATCTGGACCGAGACGTTCCATTGGGTGCCGCCGTTGGCCATCGGCTGGCTGGTCATACCGGGCAGGCCGGTACTGCCGCCGCCGGTCTGAGCCAGCGCGGTCGAGCTGAACAGTACGCCGGCCAGCAGTATGGCCCAGCGTAGAATTCGCCCCATACTCATCGATTGTCGCGACGGCCGAGCCGGCCGATATTGTCGGCCAGCGCCTGGCCGAAGCTCGGGCGCGTGGTCGAACGCGGCGTCTGCTCCGGGGCGGGGCCGCGATCGGCCGGTGCCGGCCGGCGATGTAGGGCATTGACGTTCTGGGCGGTCACGCCGAGCACCAGCCATTCATCCTCGACTTCGACGATCACCACGCGCTCACGCTGGCCGAGGTTGCGCGAGGCCACCACTTTCAGGCGGTCACTGGCCCGGTCGCGCTGAAAGCCGAGCCGCTTGAGCAGCCAGGCACAGATCAGAATGACGCCGATCACCGCGATCAGACCGATCGAGGTTCGCCCGATCAACGAACCATCGACCGGGTCGGCGCTCGGCCCGGGGGGCGGTGTGGTCGGCGTGCCGGCGGGGCCGTCCTGACCGGTCTTGTGGGTATCGGAGCCGGCCTCGAACCAGGATGGCGTGATGCCGCCACTGGTTTTCGAAGCCGTTGTGGATTCGGTCATCGATTGAGTTTCTGGATGCGTTCGGCCTTGGTGACGATATCAGTGATGCGGATGCCGTACTTGTCTTCGACGACTACGACTTCCCCCTGGGCAACCAGATAGCCGTTGATCAGAATATCCATCGGCTCGCCGGCCAGACCGTCGAGTTCGACGATCGAGCCCTGGGCCAGATCCAGCAGCTCCCGAATCGACAGCCGGGTCGAGCCCAGCTCGACCGACAACGTGACCGGGATCTCCATGATCATGTCGAGATCGCGCCGGGCGCCGCCGGTGCTTTCGCCGGTGAGCGGTTTGAACACGCTGTCCTCGGCGCTGCGGGCGCTCGCAGCCGCTGCGTGGGGCGCTGCGGCCGGCTCCGGCTCGGCCTCGGTGGCCTGCTGTTCGGCCATCGCCTCGGCCCAGGCCGAACTCATGTCGGCGCCGGCGTCGTTATCTTCTGCTCCGGGGTCGGCGGCTTGCTCGGACTGGGCCTGTTCGGCCATGGCTTCAGCCCAGATATCATCCATGGCGCCTTCGTTGCCCTCGTTTTCTGTATCTTTTGGCGAATCAGTCATGGCTTAGGAATCCTGGGACGTGTCTTCCACGTCGTGATCGATCATGTGCGTGATGCGTAGCGCCTTGCGGTCGTTGAGCCGGCCATAGTTGGCCGTGAACACCGGAACGTCATCGACCCGTGCGGTCACTTCGTTCGGCAGCTCGATCGGCAGCACATCGCCGACCTTGAGTCGGTTGACCTGGCCGAGCGTGCTTTGGAGATCGGTGAAGTCGATGGTCAGCGGCACGTGGGTACGCTTGACCTCGCCCGCCAGCCGAGCGGTCCGGGAGCGCTGCTCTTCCGGGTCGGCTTTCTGCATCGCGGTATTGGTCAACACCTCGCGGATCGGCTCGACCATCGCATAGGGGATGCAGATGTTGAAATCGGCCCCGAACGAGCCGACCTCGAGGTGAAAGGTCGTGTTCACGACCAGCTCGTTCGGCGAACTGGTGATATTCGCGAACCGGACCTGCATTTCGGCGCGCTGGAATTCCAGCTCCAGCGGATACACATTGCGCCAACCCTGGTCGTAGCTCTCTAGCGCCAGATCTAGCAAACGCTGGATGATGCGCTGTTCGGTATGGGTGAACTCGCGGCCCTCGGAGCGGGTCAGGAACCGGCCATCGCCGCCGAACAGGCTATCGACCACCAGAAACACCATGTTCGGCGGGAACACCATCAGCGCATTGCCGCGCAGCGGTTTCATCGCGAATAGATTGATGTTGGCCGGCACCGGCAGATTGCGGGTGAATTCGCTGTAGGCCTGGATCTTGACCGAATCGACCGTGATATCTGCGCTGCGCCGGATCAGATTGAACAGCGACATCCGAAAATCACGGGCAAAGCGCTCGTTGATGATGTCCAGCGTATGCAGGCGGCCACGCACCACACGCTGCTGTGTGGCCGGGTCGAACGGCCGAATGCGCTTGCCTTGGGATGTGGTTTGGTCCTGGACGGGCTCGTCTTCGCCGCTCACCCCCTTGAGCAGCGAATCGATCTCCTCCTGGGACAACATGTCATCGTCGGCCATGGCTATTGCACGATGAAGTCGGTGAACAATACGTCGTTGATGGCGACGTCTTCGCCATCCGCGGAATAGGGTTGGCGCAATGTCTTGCGCAGGGTTTCGGCGATCTCGCGCTTGCCCTGGGCACTGGTCAGCTGTTCGGCCTTCTGGTCGCTGAGCGTGATCAACATCCGGTTGCGCACCTCCGGCATATGCGAATCGAGCAGTTCGGCCGTGGCCTGATCGGCCACGTTGAGCGACAGCCCGATATAGAGCACCCGGGCATCGCTGGCCAAGTTGACCGTCATCGGATGGACCTTGACGAAGGTCGGCTTGGGCGGTGGCTGCTGTTCGGCCTTGGCCGACGTGTCTGCATCGCTGCTTTGGGCCATAAAGAAATAGCCGCCGATAGCCGCGGCCACCAGCAGTATGAGCACGATCAGTGCGATCAGAATCGGCAAGCGGCCGATGCCGCGTTGGCGCCGCACGGCGGCAAAAGACAACGGTTCAGACATGAATGTGTTCATTACAGAGTTCGGAGTATCAAAAACGGCGCTCAGGCAAAGATATCGATGCCGCCGCGTAGGCCAGCGAGGAGGCCGGCGCTCGGGGTCGGTTCGATATCACCAATGGCTTCGATCGTCGGGCCGCTGTCCGACGACTGGCCGCCGCGCCCGGATTCGCCCTGGGCACCGGTGTCACCAAAGCCGGCCTGGCTGCCCTGGTCGCCGACCGAAGCTTGGCCAAGCGTTAGGCCGCCGGCCGCCAGCGACTGGCGAAGCTGGGGCAGGGCCGCTTCGATGGCGTCGCGTACATGGGCGTTCGGTGACATCAGATGCAACTGAGCCTGGTTGTGGTCGTTGACGGTGACCGAAATATTGATCTGGCCGAGCTCGCGCGGATGCAGCTGGATCTGGGCTTGCTGCTGGCCGCCGCTGGCCAGACGCAGGGTGTGCTGTCCGAGCGCGCTATTCCAGCCGTCGCTGCCCAGCGCTGCGCCGATGCCCGGGTTCGTAGCCGCCCCGGCGGCCTGACCGGCCAGGCCGCCGGCGATAGCCGCGTTCGGCCCGTTCTGGCTGCCCACAGTCGGCGACGGGAACGGCGTGCTCGTGGCGTTCGAGGCGGTGCTGGCGTCGGTATTGGCCTGGGCTTGTGCCTGAGCAAAACCGCTGTTCGATCCGCGATCGGCGAGCCGGGCCAGCGCGTCGGTCTGCTGCCGGGTCAGCGTATCCAGGCCGTGCGCGCCGGTCTGGCCTTTGCCGGCGGCGGCGCTGTCCGAGTCGGTGCTAGCGCTGCCGTCGGCACGGGCCAGCAGCTGAGCCAGGGCCGTCTGGGCTTGGCCTTTCGAATGGCCACGATTGCCCAGCTCGACTGTATCGCCGCGCTCGTTACCGGCCTTGCCGGTACCGGTTGCCGCCCGGGCTGCCGCCGGGATATGCGCGCTCAGGTTCAATGCAGCCGAGGCCAGGCTGGCTTCGCTGGTTTGATCCTCGGACGCGCTGCCGTCGTCAGCTGTTTTATTGCTCTTGTCGGCTTTCGCATGGCCTGCGGCCGGCCGGGCCTCGCCGTTGCCCTCGGGCGTGGTGGCGCGGACCAGGGTCGCCTGGCCTGCGGTATCGGGCTTGGACTGACTGGCCGACCCTGCCGGTGACGCGGCGCCGGTCTTGGCGGTCGCCTGGGCCGAGGCCTGGGCGGTTTTCGAGGCCGCCGAATCCTGGGCCATGCGCAGCAGCCATTTCCGGCTCAACTGCGTGGCATCGGCGTTTTTCTGGTCGTCGCCAGCCGGTTTGTCGTGGCGCGACGAAGCCGCGGTCTCGGCCGTATCCGGGCGAGACTTGGTGGTAGCGTCGGCCTGTCGGTCCGTGGCTTCGCCGGCTTTTGCCTGCGGCTGCTTGGGGCCGTTTTTGGCGTTGTTCGTTGCTTCCGCAGACGGCTTCGTCGTGTCGCGACGCGCCGCCTGGGACTGCGCGAGTTCACGCCCGAAATCAGCCTTCTGGCCGTCCGCCGTTTTGGAATCCGATGTTTTGCCGCCGGCACTGGACGCTGCCTTGGCAGCGTTTTGGCCCCCGGTCAAAACGTTTAGATCGGTCGTCATCGCAGTACCCCCCCGTAGCCTGCTATTACGTCAACGGCTCGCGCGGCGCTGGGAGCGGCCGGCGGCTTCGTCGTTTTGCTGTTGTTCGCGGCGTGTGTCGCGCTTGGCCTGGGCCTCGGCCCGGCGAGCGGAAAGCGCATCGAACGATTTCAGTCGGCGCTGGCGCTCGCGCCAATCGTGCTGGCCGTGGTGAAGCCGGTTCTGGCTGTCGTCGACCAGCCGGCTCTGTTGTTCGATCGCCTCATCGAGTGCAGCCAGGAAACGCTGGTCGTTATCCAGGCGATTCATGCTCATACCCTTGGCCATGGCTTCGGCCAGGCGCCCGCCATACTCGGCGCGATAGGTCAGCAGCGCATCGAGTTGATCCTGGGCACGGCTATGCTGGCCTTGCAGGCGGCCGAGTTCGGTCGCTGCGGCATCGCGTTTTTCGGTAGCCAGGTCAATCAGGGCGTCGAGAGATGCTTGGTTCATGATGATCCGATATCGGCATCGACCAGTTCAGCCAGCCGTGTCTGGGCCTGTGTGTAGCTGCACCGTTCGTTGATGCCTTGCTGGAGAAAACTTTCCATATGCGGATACAGGGCAATCGCCCGATCCAGGGTCGGGTCGCTGCCCGCGGCATAGGCCCCCACCGCGATCAGATCCCGACTGCGCTCATAGCGCGAGAACATGCGCTTAAAATACTGCACACGCGCGAGCTGCATTTCGTCGATAAGCGCCGTCATTGCGCGGCTTATTGAAGCTTCGATATCGATGGCCGGGTAATGGCCGGCCTCGGCCAGATGCCGCGACAGCACGAAATGGCCATCCAGGATCGCGCGCGCCGAATCGGCAATCGGGTCCTGTTGGTCGTCGCCTTCGGTGAGCACGGTATAAAACGCCGTGATCGAGCCGCCGCCGGCGTCGGCGTTGCCGGCCCGTTCGACCAGCGTCGGCAGGCGGGCGAACACCGAGGGTGGATAACCCTTGGTCGCCGGCGGCTCGCCGATCGCCAGCGCGATCTCGCGCTGGGCCATGGCATAACGGGTCAGCGAATCCATGATCAACAGCACGTTGTAGCCGCGATCGCGGAAATCCTCGGCGATCCGGGTGGCATAGTCGGCGCCCTGGAGCCGCAGCAGCGGCGAGGTGTCGGCCGGTGCGGCCACCACCACGGCCCGTGCCAGACCGGCATCGCCGAGGATGTTGTCGATAAAATCCTTGACCTCGCGGCCACGTTCGCCGATCAGGCCGACTACGATCACATCGGCCGCGGTAAAACGCGCCATCATGCCGAGCAGCACACTCTTGCCGACGCCGGAGCCGGCGAACAGGCCGAGCCGCTGGCCGCGGCCCACTGTGAGCAGGGCATTGATCGCGCGGATGCCGGTATCCAGCACCTGGCTGATCGGGTCGCGTTGCAGCGGATTGATGCTCGGCCCGCTCAGGCCGGCGTAATCGGTCTCCGAAGGCGCCGGGCGGCCATCCAGGAACCGGCCACGGGCATCGAGTACGCGGCCGAGCAGGGCCGGACCGACTGGCAGCCGCTTGGCCGCACCGGGGGCGCTGCCGGGCGGGCCGAGCACCGGCCAGACCCGGGCGCCAGGCACTAGCCCGGTGGTCTCGACGAACGGCATGAGCAGCATGCTGCTGCCGGAAAACCCGACCACCTCGGCTTCGGCGTGGTGCCGGCCGTCGATCTGTTCGATCCAACAATGGGCGCCGAGCGGCAACCTTAGCCCGACCGCTTCCAGCACCAGGCCGTTGGCTCGCACGAGCTTGCCGCGCTCGCGCACCCGCGGGGT
Organism: Salinisphaera sp. SPP-AMP-43; assembly: GCF_049568105.1. GTDB lineage: Bacteria > Pseudomonadota > Gammaproteobacteria > Nevskiales > Salinisphaeraceae > Salinisphaera. The sequence continues at coordinate 3,726,382 of NZ_CP145335.1, read as the reverse complement.
CGCGGACACTCGAAGGCGCATCGTCATCAAGCGTTTTTGCCATCCTTCGAGCAGCTCGTCTGCGGTCTCGTGCATCAATGCTCCTCGTGGCCGACGGCCTGCAGCAGCCGGGTCCAGCGATCGGCATCGGTGCTGTCGATTTCGCGCTCTTCGTCTTCGATGCGGCAATCGCCGGGCGCGAGGTTGACGTCGGCACGTACCCGCCAACCGGCTGCGGCCAGGCTCTGGCCCAGGTGGTGGTCGATCAGCGTCAGATCGTCGTTGGCGACGTACAGGGTCGGCGTGCCGGTGAGTCCAACATGGTTTTCCAGCAACTCCTGGACATCGTCGAGAATATGTTCCGGGCGGATTTCCAGCGCCCGGCCTGCGAGCTGCCGGCCGGTATCGATCGCCAGTTCCACGAGCTCGCGGGCGATGCGCTCGTCGAGCGCATTGGCGGCTTCGCGGAACTGGCCGACCAGGCGCTCGATCGGCGCCAACCGCTCGGCCAGTTCGGCGTCCAGTCGCTCGGCCTGTTCGGCGCGCACCTTGGCTTCAGCGTCGGCATAACCGGCATCGAAGCCCTTGGCATAGCCGGCCTCGTAACCCTTGGTCTCGGCTTCTTCTTTGGCCAGATTGAACAGGGTCATGTTGACTTGGTCTTCACGCCGACGCCGCGGCCGTTCCGACGGTTTCTGGTCGGCCGTCGAGTCGGTCTTGCGCTCGCGCTGGCGGCGCTCGAGCGGCGCCATCTGCCAGCGTTGCCAGTCCCCGTTGGAGTGCTGACTAGACATACTCGTCGTCGTCGCTGTTCAGCGTGATCTCGCCGGTCTCGGCCAGGCGCCGGACCGTATCCAGAATGCGCTTGCGTTCGGTCTCGACCTGCGACAGCCGTACCGGGCCGCGCATTTCCATATCCTCGCGCAGCAGGTCGGCAGCACGCCCGGCCATGTTGGCCGTGAAGCGCTGGAACAGTGCGTCGCTGACGCCCTTGAGGGCGACCGCGAGGATGTCGTTGTCCAGTTCTTGAAGAATGCGTTGCATGGTGCGGTTGTCGGCCCGCTCCAGATCCTCGAACACGAACATTTCGTCGATGATCTTCTGGGCCAGCAGTTCGTCGTGATCGCGGACGCTGGCCAGCGCCGATTCTTCCTGGTTGGAACTGAGCAGGTTGAGGATCTCGGCGGCCGTATTCACGCCGCCCATCTTGCTGCGCTTGAGGTTCTGGCCGTCCAGCATGCTCGACAACACTTCCGTGAGCTCAGCCAGTGCGGCCGGCTGTACGCCCGAGAAGGTCGCCACGCGCAGGATCACATCGTTGCGCAGCCGCTCGTCGAAATTCAGCAACACGTCCGCGGCTTGGTTACGCTCCAGGTGCACGATGATGGTGGCAATGATCTGCGGATGCTCGTCGCGGATCATCTCGGCGACCAGGTTCGGCTCCATGATGTTGAGCGCATCGATGCCGGTGCCTTCGTTGCTGTCGAAGATATCCTCGAGCAGGCTGGCCGCGCGTTCCTCGCCCATCGCCTTGACCAGCACCGAACGGATATGGTCGCTGGAGCCGATGCTGATGGCCCCGAACTGGTCGAGCTCGTCGTTGAACTCGTTCAGGATTTCGGTGATGTCGTCGTTGGTGACGTTACGCAGCCCGGCCATGCGCATGCCCAGCTGCTGGGCATCGCGATTGGATAGATGCTTGAACACCTCGGCGGCAGAGTCGTCATCCAACGCCATCATCAGAATGGCGCTTCGATCCAGGCCGGTTCGCTCTGTGCTAGCCATCGTCCTTCATCCAGCTTTTGACGATCATGGCGACCATGCGCGGGTCGTCGCGCGCGGTTTGCCGTGTCGATTCGATAAGATCCTGGCTACGTTTGCGACGTTGCGCGCGCAGCTGCTGTTCGGCCTCGCTGACGCCGTCGTCCTCGGCGACCTCGCCGGCCGCGCTCGCCGACGCCTGGGCCGGAGCGGGGGTTGCGGCGTGGCCCAATAGGCCGTTGCGGTCCAGCAGCGGTCGCAGCATCCGGCTCCAGAGCAGCCAGGCCACCAGCGCCACGATCAGGTACTTGAGCCCCTGCAGTGCCAGCGCCTGAAGCTTGGCGTTCTGCCACCAGGCCAGGGTCGCGACCGCGGTCTCAGCGCCGGCTTGCGGGCTGAACGGCATCTGCATGACCTCGATCGAGTCGCCGCGGTCGGCGGCATAGCCGATTGCGCCGCGAACCAGATTGCGAATCTGTGCCATGCGGGCATCCGACAGACCGGCGGTCTCGGCGGCTTCGCCCTCGGCGTCGCTGCCCTCGGCCGGCGGATTGCCGCCAAGTGCGTGCTGATTGATCACGACCGCTACCGACACCCGCTGCAGACGGCCCACCGGGTCCTTGACGTGCTGGATGACGTGGTCGAGTTCGTAGTTGGTGGTCGAGCTGTGCGAGGTCGAGGCTCGGCTGCCGTTGTCCAGGCCGAGTGCGCCGTTGGTCTGCAGCGAGCCGCCGCCGTTCTGGCCACCATTCTGGCCCGCGTTCTGGCCGGTGCCGTTGTTATTGTTGCCGTTATTGTTTTGTGGATTGTTGATCGGCGAGGGCTGATCGGGTGACGGCTGGTTGCTCAACGCGCCCGGCACGCCGCCCTGGTCGCGGCCGCGGTCGACCTGTTCGCTGGATTGGCGACTGCGGATCGCGGCCGGCTTGTCGGCATTGTTGGGAGTGTAGTTCTCGCTGGTCCGTTCGCGGGCCGAAAAATCCACGTCCGCGACCACCTGAGCGCGAATATTGCTGGCGCCGACGATCGGCGCCAGAAGATTCTGAATGCGCTTCTGGTAGGTCTGCTCGATCTGGGCCACATACGACAGCCGCGAGCCGTTGGCGCCGTTCGCGCCGCCGCTGTCCGAGGACAATAGATGACCCCGGCCGTCGACCACGGTCACCGCGTCCACCGGCAGCCCGGGCACTGCGCTGGCCACCAGATGCTGGATCGCGGCAACCTGGCCATCGGCCAGGGCGCGCCCTTTATAGAGATTGATCACCACCGAGGCCTTGGGCTGTTTGCGCTCGCGCACGAACACCGTGGACTTCGGCATAGCCAGCTGGATACGCGCACCGGCGACTTCGCCGATGGTCTCGATCGAGCGTTCCAGTTCGCCTTCCAGCGCGCGGTGATAGTTCACCTTCTCGGCGAACTCGCTGATGCCGAACGGCTGGTTGTCCATGATCTCGAAGCCAACGCCGCCGCCCTTGGGCAGGCCGTCGCTGGCCAGCTGCAGCCGCACGCGATCGACATCCGAGCGCGGTACCATGATCGTGCTGCCGCCGCCGGCCAGCTCGTAGGGCACCTGCATCTGATCGAGTTGGGCCACCACGTCGCCGCCGTCCCGGTTCGCCAGGCCCGAATACAGCACGGCATAGTCCGGCGAGCGGCTCCATAGCAATAGGGCGGCCAAAATCGCGACCGCCGCGGCGACGCCGATGATCAAAGCCAACCGGGGCGATGCTCGCAACCGCGCCAGGGCGTCGGCCAGGCCGCCATTCGTCGAAGCTTGGGCTTCGGCGCTGCTCATCCATTTCCCCCCGTGAAGCGGCGATCTCTATTGTGGCCGCAGATTTATTCGTCCAGGCACTGTACCCATAAGCGTGCTCGGGCGCTTGGCTACCGTAGGGTGCCGGAGACTGATTATTCAGCAAATAGCTGAAATCGAAACGATGAATAGCCGGCTATTTGTGGCCTATTTAATCGCATGGCGTTCTGTGCGACTGCGATAGCCTTTCGCATGCTGGCACACCGGAGGAATCCGGACGACGCCAATCGCAGGCTATCGATCATGGGGGGACCGATGAGTATCCACGGCGCCAATATGGGCGCACTACTGCAACAAATGCAGGCGGCGGCCGCACAGGCCGGCACCCAGCCGACCGCAGCTGAGGCCAATCGCGCCCAGGGCGGCAGCTTCGCCGAAGCGCTGACCCAGTCCATCGATCGCATCGATGCGCTCAAGGACAACGCCGTGGCCTCGGGCCAGGCTTATGAAAGCGGCGAGCCAGGTGTAGCCGTTAACGACGTGATGGTGAATATGGCCAAGGCCGATGTCGCGACCAACATGGGCATCCAGGTGCGCAACCGGGTGGTCAACGCCTATCAAGACATCATGAACATGCAGGTCTAGGCCGCATTTTTTTAAGGGGTGGGACCAGGGCGCCTTCGGGCGCCCTTTTTTTTAAACACCGCTCTGACTTGGTTAGCTAGATGAATTCAGAAGGGGCAGTTCAGTTGTGATCGCCCTGGGCAGGCTTGTTCGGGGTCATTAGCTAATCGCGGAATGGGGTAGCGCCGCCTGCTGTTTGGCGTAGTCGGTGTCCGCACAGGGCGGCAGCTGATTGCGATTGACAGATGACTGTCCTTGCTCAATTAGTGAATTACTTTGGGCTTCATAACTATGAAAAAACTCGAGAGCCTCGAAACGCCGCCACAATTTGGGGCGTAGGACTTGTAGTCGACCTCTTTTACAGGCGAGGTTCTTAGCTGATGCCTTTATGGAGGGCTAGATTTTATAATCTAATGACGCCGCCATGCGAAACCTGTTCAGCGCTTCTTATATCTGTTTTAACTCGAGTAGTGGAAATATTTTCCGTTCTAGGAAGATAAGCAATCTGGGTTACATCCGATAGATCATCGAATTGTCCAACCCAGTCGTCGCCCATCACCAGAATCTCGGCTTGACGCTGCAATATATCGTAGCGTTTTTGTGACCAAGTAGTTTCGGCTATGACTTCATCCACGACGCGTAATGCTAGTAATATTTTACGTCGGTCTTCGTAACAGTAAATTGCCGACTTTCCTTTGATTTCGTTAAATTCGTCGGTGGAAAGCCCAACAATCAAGTAATTGCCTAGCGCGCGTGCTCTTTCAAGAAGTCTAATGTGCCCGATGTGAAGCAAATCGAACGTGCCGTAAGTAATGATTTTTTTCATTTTTTATAACTCGATATTAAATTTTTATTCTAAGTATTCTCTCGGCGTTTGGTTTTTAACCACTCCATGAGTATCTTTTCGATAATTGGAGATGTGGTGGCTATGTCCGTACAATTTTTTTGCGACATGTTAAATATGGCTTTGCACGACTCGTTTTTTATGCCTGTTATATCTGAAAATTTCCGAATGTATTCGCTGCCATAAATATCTTTGAAATTATCTGGCAGCTTTTCGGATAGCACATCTAGATCAGCCAGCAGTCCGAAGCTGCCTAGCAGTGCTTTGCCGTCGGGTGTGCTAGAGAGACGCAATCCATATTCGTTTAGAATGCGATGCACCTAGGCGTCTAAACATGAAATGCCGGGATTTGATCGTGTCGGCAAATAAAGTGTGTCGTAAGCTATGCCTAGCTGGTCGAAAGTGTATTCGCAGACGTTAGATACCGCGTTGTAATCGACAAAATCGACTCGGCCGTTGAAGACGGTTTTTATATCTCGACAAATTGTTAAATAGTCAAAAAAATGTTTTCTTGATAGTACATACGAGGCGAAAGGTTTGCTCGCTCCGTGGCGGCGTACCCATTCCCGATAGTGACGCACCATGTAGTCACGAGCGCTACGGACGAATACCAAGCCACGTATTTCGTTGAAACCTTGCCTGGAAAGATGGTCTATCGTTTTTTTTAGCGCGGCTGCTGATTTCGGAGCTGACCAAGGTTCAGCTGACATAAACAGTGTGCGGCTGTTATCGGCTTTGATCTCTTCATCGAGCGAAGCCAAGAGCTTATAAAAATTTTTATTGCCGCATTCATAAACGAATCTTGAGTGACGGTAGCCTATTTCACCGTCGTCCTTTGCTGCTCTTTCGTCGATTCCTGTTCTTGGGTAGAGGATGTCGTTTTCGCGAAGAGCCGACTGATTCAGCCACGCCGTGTTCTGAATCGCTGTTGATCCGGTCTTGAATGTGCCGCAGTGTAATAGCGCTTTCATATTACGAGTCGAACCTTAAAGTCTCAGTGTCGTTCTCACTTTCGGCTGCAAAATCAGTGTCGATCAGTTTTAGAGATATCGGCTCAGAGTCATAACTCTGAAGTGAGACATCTTCGTTGTCTCTCAGTGCGGGCGCTTTTGGCGCGACGCTGGATAGATAGGCTTCGATATCGCTCAAAAGTCGATCGCCAGACAAGTGACGTTGGGTATGACGTGCTAGCGCCAATGCTTTTCTAATTTGGCCGTTCTGCCATTTCGAATAGATACGGGCGAAAGCGTAGGTCTGCGTAAGTAGAGAGAAGCTGTAGAGATTTTTCGCGGCGATAACGGTGTCGAAATCGGGATCCGGTGTGCGCCAGTCGCCATAAATCGACTCGAGCCACGCTTCCGGATTTTCCAGCTCCCATAGGGGGTCGTTGGCAGGGGAGAGCCGCTTGCGTAAGCGAATCTCGTCGTATCGTGTGTTCCGCGCCCATTCATAGGGAATGCTGGTCATCCAGAAGCCAGTAAAGGTTTCGCCAGTTTTACTATCGACTACGAAACCCGAAAGATCCAGAGTGACGCCGGTCAAAAGATGAACGAAAGCTCTAGGATTTATTAAAAAGCTGTTACCGGCCTCGACCCATCCATTATTTTTGAGACATTCGGCTGCGCGATCCATTTCCGAATGCGGAAGGCCAAAATCGATATCCTTATCGAAAGGCAGAAGGCCGCCTTCGCGGATTATCCCTAAGAGCGTGCCGTATGAGGCGAAGGCGTGAATTCCACTTCTGGCGAGGACGCTGAGTGTGCTCCACATCAGCTCTTCAGTTTCGGCCTTGTTAAAGCCATGAGTTGGCGCCGGGGGTTCTCCCGGGTTGACTGGGTTAGCAAGTTTAAACTTAAGTGCAGCGCGCAAGTGTTTTACTGCGTTGGGGAGGTCACCTTGCTTTTGAAGTAAGTTTCCGTATGCAAAATGCGCCGCCGGGTGTTCTTCTGACAGCGATAACGCTTTTTCGATCAAGGAGTGCGCCCGCTCCGGATTATTCTGCTTTGTATATTCTTGTCCCAGTTCGGTCAGCGCGATTACAGAGTTGGTGTCGAATTTGATTGCCGTCTCTAGATGTTGAATGCCTTCTTTTTGTCTTTTAATCTTCAAAAACCATTGGCCCAATTCCCTATGCAGGGCTGAAGTAGGGGCCAGCGCGATCGCTTGTTTCAAGAGTTTAATAGCGCGGTCGAACTCGCCTTGCGAATAATGCTTTCTCGCTTTTTGGGCATAAGTATTCGCAGCGGACTGTTTTCCCGACTTGAAAGGCGCTCCCTGCTGGCTTGCTTTTTGTCTTTTGCTCATACCATTTTTCCAGCAGCAGGCGTGTGGCCGTGTTCCCAGGGTGCAGGGCTGTATTCAGCGGTCAGCACGAAGGTATCGGGTTCTTCGTTATATCGACTGATATAGCTGCGAGCTGAAAGATAGGAGTTGGCGAGATTCGAATCGAATCGATTCAACAGGTCGTGCGCCAAATCGTGGATTCCGTAAATCGTATCCAGGAGGAATGCAAGTTTCGTGAGCTTGCATGCCGGCAAGGCGCTAAGGCGCTGCTCGGTGGGTACGAATACGGCATCCATGCCCACTAATTGCGTCGCCTGAGTCTTCTCAAGTTCGAGCCCTTGATCCAGGCGGCTTCGATGAGCAGCGTTATCAAGTCGATAGCACTGGAAGCCATGGTTTGCCATCCAGCCGAAAACGTCCGTTATATCGGTTTGTCGATGATGAGTCTTAAAGAATGGCAGACGGGCATGTACTAGCAACGCTTTTTCCAAGGCGCTAACGCCATGTTCCAATATCGTGTGGTTGTCATTACGATCGTCAAGCAGCACCCAGTCGATGTCATCAAGCTCCGTGATACTGTCGAGCGCGATTGTGCCGACCGGCAATCGAGTCAGTACATGGGCATTTGTTTCAGGGAGTGGTTCGAGAGTGGCGCTCAGGCTCGGATCGAGGCATGCCTGTAGAGATGCTGGTTGGCCGTCGCCCAAGATTGCATGGGAAATGATCTGTAGTTCTTCGGTCGCTTCCAGTTTATTGTCACCACGCAGCCGCCCAGCCGGATCGAAGGCGATAACCGAAAACGTGCCCAGTTCCATCAGGTTTTGAAAGTTGGGCTCGCTGGCAAAAGCGGCCCCGTGGTCGATCACCGTGATTCGTCCAGAAAGCCTCCAGTCAAAGTCGACTGGTCGTATGCGAGCATCTGTATCCGATGTTGAAATCACGCCATGTTCCTATTGTCGGTTTTTCGGCTCTACTTTCGCAAAGTAATAAAAATGCTACCGCCCCGAGCAGCATTTAAAAGCGGTAAAGAACACTCGGTTTTGAGTCTTTATCGGCGAATTGTTTTGTGCCTGGAAAATAAAAAAAGGGGCGCCGGAGCGCCCCTAAATGTCATTATTATTATTTCTAAGTTCTAGCCAAGCAGCGAGAGCACGCCCTGGCTAGACTGGTTGGCCTGGGCCAGAACCGAGGTGCCGGCCTGCTGCAGGATCTGTGCCTTCGACATCGACGACACTTCGCTGGCGTAGTCCGTGTCTTCAATCCGCGAACGTGCGGAGCTCAGGTTGGTAGTCGTGGACTCGATGTTGTTGATGGCCGAATCGAGTCGATTCTGAACCGCGCCGAGGTCACTACGGTTGCTGTCCACGCTCTTGATCGCGTTGTCGAGTTGCGCCAACGGATCGGACTGGGCCGTGCCGACATCTTCGGAGCTATCGAAGCTGACGCTGAGCGTCGCATTGCCGCTGGCGTCCTGGCCCGCGGTGACTTCGGCCGCGTAGTACTGCGTGGTGGCGCTCGAGCCCGAGCCCGAGGTCTCCTGGATGAACAGGTTGCCGCGTTCGTCCTGAACCAGCGTCTGGCCGCTGGACAGCGAGCTGGCGCTGCTGTTGGCGTCATTTACGCTAAGGCTACTGGCCACGCTGGCGGTGGCGCCGGAAGCGCTCGAGTCGAGTGACACGCCGTCCACCGAGATCGAGGAGCCATCCAGGTCGGTGGGCGTACCGCTAGCGCCGTTGACGTTGAAGCTACCCAGGCCTAGCGACTCGGAGTCAGTCTTGGAAAGGTTGATGTCGATGGTCTGACCGTCTTCGGAGCCCACCTGAATGCTGATGCTGGTCTTCGACCCGTCCAGTACGTTCGTGCCGTTGAACGAGGTCTGCTGCGAGATTCGATCGATCTCACCCATGCGCTGATCGATTTCGTCCTGGATCGAGTTCAGATCGGACTGCGAGTTGGTGCCGTTCTGGGCCTGCACGGTCAGTTCACGCACGCGCTGCAGGTTGTCGTTGACCTGGTCGAGGGCGCCTTCGGTGGTCTGGGCCAGCGAGATGCCGTCGTTGGCGTTCGAGGACGCCTGGTTGAGGCCGCTGATCTGCGAGCTCATGCGGTTGGCGATCGCCTGGCCGGCGGCATCGTCCTTGGCGGAGTTGATCTTGCTGCCGGACGACAGACGCTCGATGGACGTGTTGAGCTTGTCCTGGGACTGACGCAGGTTGTTCTGCGCGCTCATCGACAGGGTGTTGGTGTTAACGGTGAAAGCCATGCTGGTTTCCTCTCCAAGCGGTTTTATGGGGTCGGGTTTCTGGCCCGTTTGCGGCCGTATGCCTGACCGCTGGAGTTTTATCGTCGCGGCGCGGACAAACTTTAATGGGGTTTTTCCGATCGCCTGATTAGGCGCCGAAAACACAGGCTAATCAGTCCATGGCGGGGGGGACGTCTGCCGCAGACTCTGTCGTCGGGGACCACGCCCGGCACCGGGCATTAACGGCGATACGACCATTATGTATACCGCTCAGGGGCAAATCGACCGCACGCAGGCCGTGCGCGACCATCTACCGATGATTCGGCGGCATGCGCTGGCACTGCAGGTGCGCCTGCCACCGAGCGTCGAGCTCGACGATCTGATTCAGGCCGGCATGCTTGGGTTGCTCGATGCTTTCGATCGATACGAATCCGGCCAGGGCGCGACGTTTGCGACCTATGCTTCGCAGCGGGTGCGCGGGGCGATGATCGATGAACTGCGCAGCCGGGATTGGCTGCCGCGCAGCGTACGCCGCGGGGCCCGCGATCTGGGGGGCGCGGTAGAGCGGCTGGAGCACCGGCTGGGCCGGGCGCCGCGCGAGCGCGAGATCGCCGAGGAACTGGACATGTCGTTGGAGGAGTACCACAAGCTGCTTAACGACGTGAACAACGGCTTGATCCTGAGTTACCAGGAAAGCGGCACACCGGAGGAAGAGCCCAGCCGGGTCGCGGCCTCGGTCGATACCGGCGACGATCCGTTCGCGATCACGTTTGCCCATGCGCGCCGCGAGGATCTGATGACGGCGATCGACGACCTGCCGGAGCGCGAGCGGATGCTGCTGGGGCTGTATTATCAGGAAGACCTCAACCTGAAAGAGATCGGCGCCGTGCTAGGGGTGACCGAATCTCGAGTCTGCCAGCTGCACAGCCAGGCCGTGGCACGGCTGCGCAAGGCATTGCCCGCTTATAACTGAGCCGGCCAAGCCGGCTGTTCAGCCGGTGTTGGCCTGCAGGGGCTCCGCCCCGGCCGTGCCGCCGTGCTCGGTCGGCGATGAGCCGGCCCATCGCAGCAACGGCCGCCCCAGCCGGCTTGGACGGCGCGCCGAAAGCGGCGCCTGGGTCGCGGCGAGAAGCTCGGTTAATTCACTGAGCTGTGCCGAGGAGACCAGCTGGGCAGCCTGCTCGGTGCCGAGCGGCTGCGATGCCAGATCGGGTCGCCAGTGGCGCGCCAGGCGATGCACGCTCTCGGCCAAGCCGGAGCTGTGTTGGAGCAGCCGCGCCAGCTTGTGATGTCGGCGCGGTCCGCGGCGCAGCTGGCTGCGCAGGGCCGCAACGGCGCTGGGCGCAATCGGCGCGACGGTGGTGATTACCGGCTCCGGTTCGTGCAGATAATAGCCTTGCAACACATCGCAGCCGGCCTCCAGGCAATGTTCCAGCTCGTCCTGGGTTTCGATCTTTTCGGCCAGCACGGTCAGACGTGGCCGGCGTTGTTTGAGCCGGGCCACGAGCGGTGCAAGTTGTGCCGTGCCGATCGACGGATATTCCAGTTTGACGATATCGGCCTCGGGCAACAGCGGATGCTCGGCATCCAGCCGGCAGTAGTCATCCAGCGCGATGCGATGGCCGTCGGCTTTCAACCGCTGAATCTGCTCGATGACCCGCGGGCTGGCCTGGACCGATTCGAGTACTTCGATCGTGAGCTGCTCGGGCCGAAACGGCAGGCCCTGGGCCAGCATGTCGGCTGAAAAGTTGACGAATGCGGGATGCGCAGCACTGAACGCGGCCTGCGGGTTGCGGGTAAACGCGTTGACCAAGACCTGGCTGGTGGCTCGGCATGGATCGAAGGCCGGTGGGGCCCGATTCGGTACGGGCTGTTCGCGATACAAAAGCTCTTCACCCACCGGCGTCTGATGGCGGTCGAAAAGCAGTTGGCGCGCGTAGAGCGTCTGTTCTCGGATCGGGTCGGTCATCACGATCGGGCTCTTGGTATTGAGTTCAGCCGGCCATCGGCCTTCCATTTTTGTAACGGCCGGACCGGTAATAAAATTGAACGTACGGCGCCGAACCCGTCTTCGTACGATCGCTTACGAAGGGGTAACGATAGCCGCGCTAGGCTTTGGGTATCGGCTTGCATTGCGTTCAGGGACACTGTGCTGATCGTTTTAGGCCACTTCTTGTTCCATACGCGCAACGTGCTGTTTCCGTTGCTGCTGGTGCTTATTTGTATGGTCTGGCCACCGACCGCGCTGGAGGCCCCGGGCAGCGCCTGGCTGCTGGCCGTCGGCCTGTTGGTGCTGGCCCTCGGCCAGGGGCTGCGGATTCTGACCATCGGGCTCGACTATATTCGGCGTGGCGGCCGTAATGGCCGAATCTATGCCGATAAGCTGGTCACCGGCGGGCTGTTCGGTCTGTGTCGCAATCCGATGTATACCGGCAACGTGGCCATGGTGGTGGGGTTTTTGGCCATCGCTGGCAATCCGTACGGCATGCTCGTCGGCAGCGCCCTGGGCTGGCTGGCCTATCGCGCGATCATCGCAGCCGAAGAATCGTTTTTGGCCGAACAATTCGGGACCAGCTACGCAGCCTATTGCCGCGACACGCCGCGCTGGCTGCCGGCCCCGGCCAGGCTGTGGCGGATCGGTGCCGGACACCGCTTCGACTGGGCGACCGTCGTGCTGCGCGAATACGGCACGCTGCTGACCACCATCGGCCTGGTGCTGGCGCTGCTTGCCATTAAAGCGGCCCGCGCCGGGGCGCTACAGGCCTGGGCGCCGTTTCTGGCCGGGACTGCGCTGGTGGCGTTGGGCGCCTATGGCGTCGCGCGGTTTATGAAAAAGACTCGGCGGCTGCGGCCGCTCAAAACACGCTCCGGATAGCGATATGGCCGTTACCGATCAGGTCTTCGAGCAGGGCTGGCGAGCCCGGGATTTTGCCTTCGATGCCGACGTCGCCGGTGTATTCGACGACATGGTCTCGCGCAGCGTGCCGTTCTATGCCGAAGTCCAGCGCATGCAGACCGAGCTGGCGGTATCGCTGCTGCCCGCTGGCGATTCGCTGGCCTATGATCTGGGCTGCTCTACGGGCACCACGCTGGCTGCCGTCGCCGGCCACCGCGACTGTCCGCAGGGCGCACGCTTTGTGGGGATCGATAATGCGCCGCAGATGCTGGCCCGGGCCGCGGTCAAGATCGAAGAGCAAGGACTCGGTGATCGTATCGAACTGATCGAGGCCGAGCTCGATAGCGAGTTGGCGCTGTCGCGCTGTGACATGGTGTTCATGAATTGGACGCTACAATTCGTGCGCCCGGTCGCCCGTGAGGCCTTGGTGCAGTCGATCGCCAAAATACTCAAGCCGGGCGGTATATTGTTCCTGTCGGAAAAAATTCTGGTGGCGAATTCGCTGCTCAACCGCCTGTATATCGAATTCTATTATGATTACAAGCGCCAGCGCGGTTACTCGGATACGGAAATACGCAACAAACGCGAAGCGTTGGAGAACGTGCTCGTGCCGTATCGAAGCGACGAGAACCGTGCGCTGTTGAAGCACTGCGGATTTGCCAGCGTGGATTCTTATTTTCGCTGGTACAACTTTGAGTCGCTGGTTGCGGTCAAAGCAGGCACATTGCCGGGATAGATGCGCGCCCTCCTATCGTCCACCGTCGCGCGGGGCGCGCGGTTGATGACGAATGAGACAAACGAGGACGTGATGCGCGTACTGATCGTGGAGGATGACCCGACACTGGCCGCCAACCTGGGAGAATATCTGGAAGAGCAGGGTGACGAAGCCGATTACGCCAGCGATGGCCGTATGGGGCTACAGCTGTGCGCCAGTCAGACCTACGACGCGCTCATACTGGATCTGCGTCTGCCGCGCATGGACGGTATGGAGCTGTGTCGCCGGCTGCGCCAACAGCAGCGCATGAATACGCCCATTCTGATGCTGACCGCCCGCGACACGGTCGAAGACCGCATCGAGGGCTTTGAAGCCGGTACCGACGATTATCTGGTCAAGCCGTTTTCGCTGCGCGAGCTGTACCTGCGCCTGCAAGCGATAGTGCGCCGCCATCAGCCGGTGGGCAGCGGCCCGCTCAAGGTTGGGGCGCTGAACCTCGAATCCGATCGGCATGTGGTGCGTTATCACGACACCGAGATCGAGCTCACGCCGATCGGCTTTGCCATGCTGGAAATGCTCATGCGGGCGGCACCGGGGCTGGTCTCGCGGGCCGATTTCGAAGCCCAGATCTGGCAGGGCAATCCGCCAGAATCCGATGCTGCACTGCGCGGCCATGTGCACCGCCTGCGCGAGTTGCTGGAGGCCGCGGCCGGCCAGCCGGTCATTCATACCGTGCATGGCGTAGGTTATCGACTGCTCGAGACCACGTGATCCGCCGGTTGGGCCGTGCGTTGTCGTTTGCGTTCGGGCTACGGGCCCGGCTGTCGATCGGCATGTTGTCGATCGCGTTCGTGGCCTGTATCGGCTTCGCGCTGGCGATCCATGAGTTTGTCGATATTCTTCAGGACGAACTCCAGTTCGACACCTTGGATCGTGAGTTGGTCAGCCTGGAGCTCGACTACAAGCACGACGTGCCGATCAGCGGCCGACGCGGCCATTCGGGCTGGGTCTACGTCAGCCCCGATCCGGCCCACGATGCCGGTCTGCCGGGCGTGCTCAGAAGCCTCGCCGATCGCGGCCATGCGGTCGTGCAGTATGAAGGCCGGGAGTTCTATACGGCGCGCCGCGATGTGGACGGCTCGGCGATCTTCATGATGCTCAACGTCGAGGACGTCGAAGAATTCGAGGATCGCCTAGCGACTATCGGTTGGGCGACGCTGAGCCTGGTGATCGTACTCGCGTTGTTGATCGGGCTCGGCTTTTCCTATCTGATTCTGCGCCCAGTGCGGCGGCTGGCCGAGCGGCTGTCGAACTATCAGCCCGGCCAGTCGAATCCGCCGATCGCGGCCGACTACGGCGATCCCGACATGCGCGATATCGCCGAGAGTTTCGATGCCCTGATCGGGCGTTTCGATGCCGTGCTCGCCCGCGAGAAAGCGTTTACCGAGGACGCCAGCCATGAACTGCGCACGCCGCTAGCGGTCGCCCTCAACGCCAGCGAATTGCTGGATACCATGCCGGATCTGGACGAGCGGGCGCGCAGCCGGGCCGAGCGCGTACGCCATGCCTGCGAGCGCATGCATCGGCTGGTCACAGCGTTGTTGTTTCTGGCCCGGGACCAGCCGCATCCCGAGGATGAATGCCTCAGCGATGCCGCGGTCGTGCTCGACGATGTGCTGGTCTATCAGCGCGATGCGATCGAGGCCAATCGGATCGCGCTGACCGTGCATGCACAACCGACACCGTTGCCGCTGCCCGACGGCGTGATCTACAGCGTATTACACAACCTGATCGACAACGCTGTCCGGCATACGGTGGATGGTTCGTTGCATGTCGAAGTCACGCCGCGCCGGATCCAGATCGTGGATACCGGCTGCGGGCTGCCGGAGGAGGCGCTGGCGCATATCTTCAAGCGCCAGTATCGCACCGCGACCAGCCCGGGGCTGGGGATCGGGCTGTATCTCGTATCGCGCATCTGCGATCGCCAGGGCTGGCGTATCGAGGCCGCCAGTGAGCAGGGGGTGGGCACCCGCATCGAAATCGTGTTCGATACCGACCCGGCCACCGACTAGGTTGGCACTGGCTTATGCTCGGCCCCGCCTCGAGTTGCCCTGGTTCGGGGCTCGCGGCTGCGATCGGCCGCCGGCGCAATGTTTTTCGGCCTCGCTCGATCCGGTGGTCATGTCGGCAGGCCGGTGTTGAGCCGATCGGGATCTTATCCGAAAGCGTGCCAAGCGCTGTAGGGCCGTACATCCAAAGCGTATGCCGCATTGGGCGCGCCTGCATGAGGCAGACGGCGACGGCATCGCTGGGCTGGGCCGCGAGGAGCTGGGATGTTCGCAAGGCCTCGTGCGGGCGTTGCTCGAGCGGGCGTAAAGCGCGGGCAGCCGTGCTCGAATGCATACGGCGCTCAGCCGCGGCGGCGCGAGGCGCGTTTTCAGCGGTTGGGTATCGCGACGTGCCTGGCGCCAGATCGGCGTTGGCGCACAGCCGCGTAGCGCATGCCGCGATCAAGGTATGGCAGCCGATCGCGTCCAGCGATCCGGACACTGGTATACCGGCTGCCGGGTATGATTTCCGGCCGAGCCCGGCCAGTGGCCGCCAGGTCGTGACTCGCTGGAATACGTTAAAGCCCGATCTTTTCCTTGGTCTGGTAGTACCAAGAGCCGAGTACCGACAGCGGCACCCGCAGCAGCCGGCCGCCGGGAAAAGGATGGTTTTTGAGCATGGCAAAGGCGTCGAAGCGTTCGTGTTCGCCGTCGATCGCCTCGGCGATCAGCCGGCCGGCCAAGTGGGTCGTGGTTACACCGTGGCCGGAATAGCCGTGGCTGAAGTAGACGTTGTCCTCCAGCTCGCCCATATGCGGGATACGGGTCAGGGTGAGGGCGAAATTGCCCGACCACGCATAGTCGATGCGCGCCTGGGCCAGTTCTGGAAATGTGCGCGCCAGATGCGGCCGCAGCTTGGCCTCAATATCGGCCGGAGTGGTGCCGCCGTAGACCGTACCGCCGCCGAACAGCAGCCGGCGGTCGGCGCTCATCCGGTAGTAGTCGAGCATATAGTTGCAGTCTTCGATACAGGCGCCGGAGGGCATCAGCCGATTTACGGTCGCCTCGTCCAGCGGCTCGGTGGCCATGACCTGGGTGGCGACCGGCATGACCCGGTCGCGTAGTGCTGGCACGGCCTTGCCCAGATAGGCATTGCCACAGACCACGACCTTGTCGGCCCGAACCTGGCCGCCGTCGGTATACACCGTTGGCCGACTGCCCGAGACCACGCGCGTGACCGGCGAGCGTTCGTAGATCACCCCGCCCAGCGATTCGATGGCTGCAGCCTCGCCAAGCGTCAGGTTGAGCGGATGGACATGGCCGCCGCGCGAATCGAGCAGGCCGCCGACATAGAGATCGGTGTTGCTGTGTGCGCGGATGCTGTGTTCATCGAGCAGCTGCAGTGCATGGTGGCCGTGGGCTTGCCAACTTGCCGCCCGGCTTTTGAGTTCATCGAGTTGGCGCGTGTTGAGGGCCGCGAATACACCGCCGTCGCGCAGATCGCAATCGATCGCGTAGCGGGCTACGCGCTCGCGGATGATGTCGGCGCCTTCGAAGGCCATCGCCCCCAGCGCCTGGGCTGCTTCTGCGCCGTAGCGCGATTCGACCACGTCCAGGTCGCGCGAATAGCCGTTGACCAGCTGGCCGCCGTTGCGCCCGGAAGCCCCCCAGCCGACGTGGCTGGCTTCGACCACGGCCACGTCGTAGCCGCGTTCGGCCAGCGAGAGCGCGGTCGATAGCCCGGAAAAGCCGGCGCCGACGACGCAGACCTGGGTTTCGACTGCCCCGGCCAGTGGCGGGCGCTCTGGGGCCGGGTTCGCGGTCGCGGCGTAATAGGATGGGGCATGCGGCGCCGGAAAAGTCTGTTTGTTCGGGTTTCGGCTCATGACGGCAGATCTCGGAAATCGCGGAAGGACAGCGCGTGTGGTCGGCTAGACGGTGCGCAGATAGGCGTCGTACTCGGCGACCGGCACGATCGCGCGCAGACGTTCGCGCTCCTGGCGCTTGGCCGCGGCATACCAGCGCTGATATTCGGCGCCGAGATAGTCGGCGATGAAGTCGGAGGCCTCGAACGCCTCGATGGCGCTGCCCCAGGCATCCGGCAGCGAGGCCGCGTGCTGGCTATAGGCATCGCCGACGGTTTGCGCCGGCGGCACCAGCGCCTGGCTCAGGCCGTGTTCCATGCCGGCCAACACCGTGGCCAGCACTAGATACGGATTGGCGTCGGCGCCGGCAACACGATGTTCGAGCCGCGCGGCAGCCGGCTCGGCCAGCGGCAGCCGGACCGCGGTGGTGCGGTTGTCGATACCCCAGGCCGGCGCCAGTGGAGCATGGCTGGCAGCCTGAAAGCGGCGATAGGAGTTGTCATGCGGGGCGAAGATCGCGGTGGCCTCGGCCATGGTCTCGAGCAGCCCGGCCACGCACTGCATGAGCGGCGAGGTTTCGTCCTGGCTGTCCGAAAACACGTTGTGGCCGTTGCCATCGACTAGGCTCACATGCACATGCATGCCATTGCCGGACGAATCGCCGAACGGCTTGGCCATGAAGCTGGCGGCCAAGCCATGACGGCGCGCGCAGGCCTTGATGGTGCGCTTGAGCAGGATGGTCTGGTCGGCAGCCAGCAGGGCATCGCCAACATGCTCGAGATTGATCTCGTACTGGCCTTCGCCCTGCTCGGCGATCAGCGTATCCATCGGCAAACCCTGGGCCGCGCAGGCACGTTCGATATCGCCGAACAGATCGTCCAGCGCATCCAGTTCGTCGATGCCGTACAGCTGCGAACGCCGGCCTGGGCGGGTCGAGCGATGGGTCGGAATCGGCCGGCCGGCGGCATCCGGTTCGGCTTCGAACAGACGAAATTCCAGTTCGGTGGCTACTACCGGCGTCAGCCCGCGCGCGGCGAGCCGATCCAGAACCGAGGCCAGAATCGCCCGTGGATCGCCGGGAAAACGGCTGCCATCCGGCTCGTGCATCATCAGCAACATCTGCGCGGCTGGGCGCGGGCTCCAGGGCATCGGCCGCAGGCTGCCGGCGACCGGATAGCAGGGGCGGTCGGCATCGCCCGAGGCCAGGGCCAAGCCGGTCGCCTCGACCTCCTGGCCCCAGATATCGAGCAGCGGGGTCGATACCGGCAGGTTCAAGCCCTTGCGATAGACCCGATCGAGGCTGGCAGCCGGCAGGCGCTTGCCGCGCACGATGCCGTTGATATCGACGATATAGGCAGCGATGAATTCGAGGTCCGGCGTCGCGTCGATCAGGGCACGCGCGTCGGCCGGCAGATCGGCAGGCGACATAGCGATAGGCTTGTCTATAAAATGTGATCACAAATTAGCAATCGCCCGTCATCCCTGCAATGGGCACGGCCGGTTCGGGCCGGCTTGTTGAGGTGTTTGGCCGGCCTGTGCGGCGCGCTATCCGGCGGCCAGACAAGACGAAATGAACGCGGCGGCAGCGTTTTTCGTGAATGGCGATAATGCAGGATGGCGGCGACGGTGCCTGTCCGTTTCGGGTCGCGCAGGCTGTGCATAACGAGCCACGGCGCCGGGCGGCGTCGTGCGTCTGGGGGCGCCTAGGACGTGTTGAGCGCTCGCCCGAGCGCCGCGTTGCCCCGCAATCGTGGCGTACCACGAGCAAGGCTCGTAACGCGGCCCAACGCAGTTTGGGCGTACCCCTTCGAAACAACAGGCCGTGGCGCGGACGGGTACGAAACCTCGACAGGTCCTAGGGCGCGTCGTCACGAGGCGCGCCGCGGCATGGCGCGATGGGCGGGCGTCCCTGATAGGGCCCCGGCCCTGTGGCGGCCATTCGGCGTTATCGTTCGCTTGCGCATGCCGGGCATGCTTGGCCAATGCTCACGCGGCGCTCGCACGAAACCTCGACAGGCCCTAGCATGAAGGCTTGTCCCGGTTGCCTGCGGAGCCGTTTTGGCGAGCACCGAAATCCCCCCCGATGACACCCAGATTGCGCCCGTCGAGCTCGATGAGTCGGGCATGACGCGCCAGGAATGGGTCTATCGCCAGCTCAAGGAGGCAGTGCTGACCGGCCAGTTCGTACCCGGTCGTAGCGTCACCCTGCGCGGCATTGCCCAAATGCTCGGCACCAGCCCGACGCCGGTGCGCGAGGCACTGCGCCGGCTGGTCGCCGAGCGTGCTCTGGAAGCGCATGGCAATCGGCGCGTAAGCGTGCCGCGGATGACTCCGACCAAGTTGGCGGATCTGTGCGCGGTACGCGCCCATTTGGAGGCATTCGCTGCCGAACGGGCGATGCCGCTGATCGACGATGCGCTGCTCGATCGCCTCTGGCAGCTCGAC
This sequence comes from Salinisphaera sp. SPP-AMP-43, assembly GCF_049568105.1. GTDB lineage: Bacteria > Pseudomonadota > Gammaproteobacteria > Nevskiales > Salinisphaeraceae > Salinisphaera. Next base: position 3,706,927 of record NZ_CP145335.1, on the reverse strand, counting down.
TCGGACGTCGATGCCGCGATTGATGCCGGCGATATTCGCACCTATCTACAGCGTCACCGGGCGTTTCATTTCGCCTTCTACGACGTCGGCGATGCCTCGGCCGTGATGCCGTTGATCGAGTCGCTGTGGCTGCAGTTCTCGCCGTTTCTGCGCTTAGCGATCCGGCATATCGGCAGCGAATATATCGTCGATCGGCATGCCGAAGCGCTGCGCGCGGTCGCCGCTCGCGATGCTCAGGCGCTGCGGTTTGCGATCGAGGCAGATGTCCGAGAAGGCCTGGGCTCGTTGACCGAGGCCGACTGGCGCAGCCTCGAAGCAGTCAGCTAGAGCGCCACCCGGCTGTCGGTCGGTGGGGCGGCCAGCCTCCGCTGCGCGGTGGGTCGAAGGCGAGTACCAGAATCGGCGGGCGGCGCTGGTGTTGGACCCGTTCGGCGTGCGCAGCCAGTTCGGCCACGGCTGGGCTCGGGCCGGTGCTGTAGCGTCAGCCTGCACTCCGGCTCTAGATCGACATAGCTGGCGACCGTACGGGGATATTTGATTACCCCGTCGACGCACCAGGTCGCGTAGCGAACGCCTTCCTCCTGATCGCGATCGACGGCCCGTGGGGGCGGTCCGACGGCTCCGATTCGAACCCGTTTTGTAGTAGCGCAGTACAGATCGGGTGTTCGACCGGTCGTGCGAGTCGGCCGCTCGGGTGGAGCGGGCCCGCCAAGTGGGCGAATACCGCCTGAATATCGCGCCCATAGTGCAGGCCGAGTGACGAGACGATGCGGTCGTAACCGTAGTCGGCCAGATCCAGGTCTTCGGCAGCCGTCGGCTCCAAGCTCGCCCGCGGGTCGCGGAGGTCGTGGTGGGCTCGGGCGATCATACGGGCCGAGATATCCACGCCTCGATAGCGGGGAACGTCAGCTTCGAGACAGTAGGCGGCGAAGGCACCGCAGCCGCCGCCGATATCCAGAACATGCGGGCCGGCAAGCGGTGGCAGGAGGCTGCGCAAGACCGGTTGTTCTAGGGCGCGTCGTGACAAGGCAAGCCGCCGCACCCCTGGAGCCTGTGGGTGATGCCCGCCCATCGCGCCATGCGGCGTTGCAGGCCATGAACGTGGCCCACTGCGCTCGGCGGGCTGCGCCTTCTGACACGTTGGGCGGGCGTCATGCGCCGATGCGCCCCAAGGACGACATTCACGCCGGACTCGGTCCCGCGTAGCCCCGTATCACCGGCGAAGGACGCCGGATCGTCGTAGATATTCTGTTCCAGGGCCGGTATCGCTCGGCCCGGACTCAGCCGCCCGAGCGCTGCTCGCGATAGGCCCGCGCGGCCTCGCCGAAGGCGCCGAACAAGGCCATCGATACCGGGTTGTCGGCATAGCGCCATTCTGGATGCCATTGAACACCGACCACGAAATCGCGCCCGGGATGACGGATCGCCTCGACCAGACCGTCCGGGGCACGGGCTTCGGCGTTTAGGCTTGGCGCGAGTTCGGCAATGCCCTGGCCATGCAGGGAATTAACCGTGATTTCGGCGGCATCGAGCAGACTGGCCAGCCAGCCGTCGGCACTCAGCTCCAACGGATGTACCGGCGCATAGCGGCTATCGCGGGGTGCGTCGTGGTCGTCGCGATGATCCGATAGACCGGGCACGTCCTGAACGGCGGTATGCAGGGTGCCGCCACAGGCGACATTGAGTTCCTGAAAGCCACGGCAGACCGCGAACACGGGCATGTTCATGGCGAGCGCGGCCTCCAGAAGGGCCAGATTGTTGGCATCGCGCTGCGGGTCGAAGGGGCCGACGCCAGGCGCATCGCTGCCATAGCGCCAGGGTTCCATATTCGAGGGGCTGCCGGTCAGAAACAGCCCGTCCAGGCCGGCAAGCTGGTCGGCCGCGCTGAAATCGTGTTCCAGCGAAGCGAGTTCGGCGCCGGCTGCGCGCGCCGGCAGGACCAGCGGCATGCTTTGTGCCGCATGCGCCACGGCCGCCAGATATTTCTCGCCTACCACGTGGCTGGGGTCGGTGCCGATAGTCTTGCAGTCGACGGGCACACCAATACGCGGGCGAGAAAAAGCCATGACAAATCCTAAAAACGAGTGACTGCTAAATTGTGATCACAAAATGCCGGCATCGGTCAACGCAAGCAGTTGGCATCCTCTGTGCAGGAGGCGGGCGTCCGGAACGCCGGCCCCCGGCCGGATAGCATATCCTTACGCCCGTCGTATCCGCGGCGCCATCAGACAGGAGCGAGCATGCATATTGGAGTGCCCCGAGAAATCAAGGATCACGAGTACCGCGTCGGTCTGACGCCCGATAGTGTGCGCGAGCTGGTCAAGCGCGGCCATCGGGTGAGCGTGGAAAGCGGTGCTGGACTCGGCATCGGCTGCGAGGACGTCGAATACCGCGACGCCGGCGCCGAGATTGCCGACAGCGCCGAAGCGGTGTTCGAGGCGGCCCAAATGATCGTCAAGGTCAAAGAGCCGCAGCCGGCCGAGTGCCAGCGGCTGCGTGCCGATCAACTGCTGTTCACCTATCTGCATCTGGCCCCCGACGGTGAGCAGACCGCGGACCTGGTGGCCTCGGGCGCCAGCTGCGTAGCCTACGAAACGATCACCGACGAGCACGGCGGGCTGCCGCTGCTGGCGCCGATGTCGGAGGTCGCCGGGCGGCTGGCCACTCAGGCGGCGGCCCACAGCCTGGAAAAAATCCGTGGCGGGCGCGGTGTGCTCATGGGTGGCGTACCCGGTGTGTCGCCGGCGCGGGTGGTTGTGATCGGCGGCGGTGTGGTTGGCGAGAACGCGATCACTATGGCGCTGGGCCTGGGCGCCGACGTAGTGGTGCTGGATCGCAGCGTGGCTGTACTGCGCCGCTTGGCGGCTCGCTTCGGCCCGTCGCTGCGTACCGTTTATGCCACTGCATCCGGCACCGAGGCCGAAGTGCTGGCGGCCGATGTGGTGATCGGCGCGGTGCTGGTCGCCGGTGCCGAAACACCGAAACTGGTCAGCGCCGAACAGGTCTCGCGTATGCAGACCGGTTCGGTGCTGGTCGATGTAGCGATCGACCAGGGCGGCTGCTTCGAGACCTCGAAGCCGACCACCCATGCCGAGCCGACCTATGTCATTGATGGCGTGGTGCACTACTGTGTCGCGAACATGCCGGGGGCGGTGCCGCGCACCTCGGCCTATGCACTCAACCACGCCACTTTGGGGCATGTGATCGCGCTGGCCGAACGTGGCCTGTCCGCGGCCATGGCCGACGATCGGCATCTACGTAACGGTTTGAATGTGCATGCCGGGCAGGTGACCTGCCGGCCGGTGGCCGAGCGCCACGGCTACGACTATATTGCCCCCGATCAGGCCTTGGCGGGATAAGCGCCCGGCCGCCTCGTTGGCAAGCCCAAGCCGATCCGCCGCGCGGGTCGGCTTTTTTTATGGCATGCAATAGTCCATTCACATCGTGAATGTTGAAGATAGTCTGTATTTTCTATTCATATTCCGCGGCGCCTCCTAGAATTCCAGCTATCGCTATCCGGAAAGTCGTATTTCCAGAAAAAACCGGCTGTGCGATGCTCATTTTTAAGAGGAAGCTCGACCATGTCCGACTATAGGAACGATATCAGTACGATTGGCGCTCTACGGGGACGCTTCGGCGCCTCATGGAATGCGATCAACCCCGAACATGCCGCGCGTCTTCGTGCCCAGAACCGGTTCGCAACGGGGTTGGAGATTGCCCGCTATACCGCGCAGGTCATGCGCAAGGATATGGCAGCCTACGATGCCGATCCGGCAAATTACACCCAGTCGCTGGGCTGCTGGCATGGGTTTATCGGTCAGCAGAAAGCGATCTCGATCAAAAAGCATTTCGGCAGCCTGAAAGGTAAATATCTGTATCTGTCCGGCTGGATGGTCGCCGCACTGCGCAGTGAATTCGGCCCGCTGCCGGATCAGTCGATGCACGAAAAGACCGCCGTGTCAGCCCTGATCGAAGAGCTGTATACCTTTCTCAAGCAGGCCGATGCCTGGGAACTGAATCATTATTTTCGTGATCTCGAGGCGGCCTATGCTGCCGGCGACGAAGTGGCCGCGAAAAAGATCCAGAGCCAGATCGACAATTTCGAAACCCACGTGATCCCGATCATCGCCGATATCGATGCCGGCTTCGGCAACGAGGAGGCGACCTATCTTCTGGCCAAGAAGATGATCGAGGCAGGCGCCTGTGCCATTCAGATCGAAAACCAGGTCTCGGACGTCAAGCAGTGCGGCCATCAGGATGGCAAGGTCACCGTGCCGCATGCCTCCTTCCTGGCCAAGATCAACGCCGTGCGCTATGCGTTCCTGGAACTCGGCGTGGACGACGGCATTATCGTGGCCCGTACCGATAGCCTTGGTGCCGGCCTGACCCAGCAGATCGCGGTCTCCCAGGCGCCAGGCGATTTGGGGGATCTGTACAACAGCTATCTCGACGGCGAGCCGATCAGCGATCCGGCCGAAATCAACGCCAGTGATGTCGTGATCAAGCAGAACGACCGGTTGGTCCGGCTCAAGCGGCTGGCCTCCGGGCTGTTCGAGTTCAAAAAAGGCACGGGCGAGGATCGGGTGGTGCTGGATTGCATCACCAGCCTGAAAAACGGCGCCGATCTGCTGTGGATCGAGACTTCGACGCCCAACGTCGAGCATATCGGCTCGATGGTCCGGCGCATCCGTGAGGCGGTGCCGAATGCGAAGCTGGTCTACAACAACAGCCCATCGTTCAACTGGACGCTGAATTTCCGCCAACAGGTCTATGATGCCTGGGCTGCGGCCGGCGAGGACGTTTCGGCTTACGAACGCGCCCAGCTGATGAGCCCGGAATACGATGCGACCGAGTTGGCGGCCGAGGCCGATCGCTGGACCCGGGAATTCCAGGCCAAGGCCGCCCGCGAGGCTGGCGTGTTCCACCACCTGATTACGTTGCCGACCTATCACACCGCGGCGCTATCGACCGATCAGTTGGCGCGGCATTATTTCGGCGACGACGGCATGCTGGCCTATGTGCGCGATGTCCAGCGGGTCGAGATCCGCGACGGCATCGCTACCGTCAAGCACCAGGATATGGCCGGTTCCAATATCGGCGATGACCACAAGGAATTCTTTGCCCGCGAGAACGCACTGAAAGCGGGCGGCGCGCATAACACCATGAACCAGTTTGGCTAGTCTGGACACGGTGTAGCGCCGCGGCGTCTTCGACCGTCGCGGTTCGGGCGGGGCCTTCCGGGCCCCGTCTTTTTATGCGGCCTAGCTGCATCCGATTCTGGAAACAGCGATCGCCAAGCGCGAGCCTGTGCCTCGATACGCCGATGGGCGTGGTGAGCCTCGACGATCCGTTGGGTCTGTTTCGCAGGCCTGCGCGAGTCAGACACGCTGAAATACGCGCCATTCCGGCGGGGCGGACACGCCTATGGGCCCGCTAGAGCCTTCCGGAGCCCCGGGTTTTTGCAGCTTTTGTGATCATGGGAACGATCCCCGCTATGTGCGCGACTGAGTGAGCCGGGATAGATACCAACGATAAGGCCGGGATTGGCCAAATATTGACGTTGGCGGTCGTTCAGCGTTATGCACTTGAAAGGCGGTCTTGTCGTACTCGATAGCGCCGGCCCGTGCTGCGCCGTATTGATACGCCAACCCCGCTTCGCTCGTCGGCTCGTTAGCGATAAGGTTTTGTTAACAAAACCGAGGGAGGAACCATTGACCGAAATAGCGGCCCCAACCAGCGCCGGCCAGCGTCTCAAAGCGCTCCGGCTAGAGCATAATCTGTCAATTCGCGAACTGGCGCGTCGCAGTGGCATTAGTCATGTCTCGATTTCTTTAATCGAGCGGGATCGGCACAGCCCGTCGATCAGTTCGCTCAAGTCGGTACTTGATGCCCTCGGTACCACGCTCAGCGCGTTCTTTTCCGAGCCGCTGCCCGACGAGGCGCCGGTGGTCTATCGTGCCGGCGAGCTGGTGGAGTTGGCCGATGGCGAGGCGCTATCGTATCGCCAGGTCGGGCGCAATTTGGACGGCTCGGCGATGATGATTCTGCACGAGCGCTATGCCCCCGGCGCCGATACTGGCGACTCGCCTTATCATCACACCGGCGAAGAAGGTGGCGTGGTGGTCGCCGGCCGGCTCGAACTGACCGTCGACGGCGAGGCCCGTATTCTAGAAAAAGGCGATGCCTATTATTTCGACAGCCGCCGCCCGCATGGCATGCGTAATCCGTTCGATGAAGTCTGCGAAGTGGTCAGCGTGGCTTCGCCGCCGACGTTCTAGCCAAGTCGTGCGGGCGGCTTTATGGGCGTCAAGCCATTCTGGCCGGCCCCGGCTTGAGCTGGGACGGCATCACGCGATACAGCTGGCCTGATCAAGTCCGGCCCTCCAGCGCTTTGGCCGCTGTATGGGCGCTGCGTTGACCTCGGCCGGTCGTGTTTGCAAGGCGAGTCGCCCACCGCAGCGTGCTCCAAGCCAGCGTCGCAGGGCGTCCATGCTGGATTCGGCATGGGCGGCCCGCCCGAAAGGCCCGAGCGTGCTGTGTGGCCATTTTAGTATTGCCGTTTTGCTCGCGTCGTACGCCGCCTTCGCTACGTGGCTTCTGGTGGCCGATCGTCATTGTCTGGCAAGCGTTGCGCGCAGAGGCGGGCTAAGCCGTAACCGAGCCCAGTTGGAAGCAGCGCCTGCCGGAAACTCGTTGGCCTGTTAAAAGCTTTGCTGCCACGGGGTTGGCCGTGCAAGCCGGACGCGAATACGGTTATCTTCGGCCCACGTCGCCCGAGCCGCATTTTTAGGAGAATCCTGGTTTGATGCAATCGATTCCGCAGCTGGCCGTTGCGCTGGCACAGAAACAGCCGATCGTCGGCCAGCCAGAGGCCAACCTGGCAATGGTCGAGGCCGAACTGGCCGAGTGCCCCGATGTCGAGTTGATGGTCTGGCCGGAGTTGTTTCTCCCGGGCTATACCACCGAGGGCGCGGCAGCCCTGGCCGAATCGTTGGTTGGCGAGCGTGTAGCTCGGCTGTGTGCGGCTGCCCGAGCCTACGACACCGCGCTAGTGATTGGCTTGGCCGAGCGCTGTGACGACGGCGACATCGCCAATAGCGCGCTGGCGATCGACCGCGATGGGCGGATCGCCGGCTGCTATCGCAAGACCCAGCTGTTTGGCGACGAGGCCAAGGCATTTGCCCCCGGCGACGCACTCGAAATCGTCGAGTTGGCCGGCGTACGCGTTGGGCTGATGATCTGTTTCGATATCGAGTTCCCGGAAATCGCCCGGGCGCTCGCCGCGGGCGGCGCCGAATTGCTGGTGAGCATATCGGCGAATATGCGCCCGTTCGGGCCCGATCACCGGCTCTGCGTACAGGCTCGGGCGCTGGAAAACCGGCGGCCGCATGTCTACGTCAACCAAGTCGGCCAGGGCGAGACTTTTCTGTTTACCGGCGATAGCTGCCATGTCGATACCGCCGGCCGGCTCCGTGCCAGCTGCCCGCCGCATGCCGAGGCTGTGACTATCGCTGCGGTATCGCTGGCGGCCGAAACCGAGACCCGCCCGGACTACCTGGCCCTGCGCCGGCCGCTACCGCGCCTGCGTGGCGGCTTGGAGGGCGATACAGACAGTTAGAAGCCGTTTCATCGCCGCTTTCTGTGTCTGCATTCGCCGCGCACGGTCTGCGATTGGCCGTCGCGTCGTTGGCCCTTGGCCCTGATTCAAAATCAAAAAACGTCGCCGGGCTGGCCCGGTGATACGGCCATTCGGCGCTTCCGCGGGGCGGCATGGAACGAGCTGCGCGATACTTCGAGCCGCAGGCGAGCGTTGAGCGCAGGTGGGCAGGGCGCCTCGCCCGGTCTAGAACAACTCGGCCTGACGCGCCGTCTCGACGCGCGACGGATCGTGGCGGGGTGCTAGCCAGGCTACGATCACGTCGCAGACATAAGCCTGCTCGGCGGCGCTGAGCGCTCGATGCGCGGCAATGCCATGCCATTTCGCCAGACAGTTCCGGCAACAGGTGGCGGTGGCATGCTGGGCAATGAACACCGGGTGATTGCGCATTGGTGTCTGCTTGCCGTCGTTGGGCGGCTCGGCTGGCGCCAGGCGTTCGCTGATGAAGCGCGCGGCGTGCTCGCGAATCACCGCCAGGCCGTGGCGGTCGAGATCGGCCTGTTCACGACTGCCGAGTTTGAATCGACGCCGAAAATCCGATTTCAACAAAGCTTCGAACACGGCATCCAGTGATCGCATGATCAATCCGGCTCAAGGGCATGCACGGCTGCCACGATACGCCGATGCGTGGGCAGGTCCAGACCGAGTTCGGCGGCCCGTTGTAGTAGCCAGCCGTTGATGGCCTCGATTTCGGTGATCGCGCCGGCGTGGATATCGGCGCGCATCGACGACGTGTTGGCAGCGGTGGCCGAGGCCACTTCGGCAACCCGGTCGTAAGAGTCGGCCGGCCAGCCGGGATCGAGCCGGGCCAATACGGCATCGGCTTCGGCAACCAGGGCCTGCATTTCGGTTTGCAGGTCGTCGCGTTCGAGCAAGGCGCCGTTGGGGACGTCGTGCAGGGCGGTCAACGGATTGAGCACGGCGTTGGCGATCAGCTTGCGCCACTGCGGCGGGCGGATATCGTCGGCCCAGGCCAGCATGGGCCAATGGGCGGCCAGGGCATCGAACCAGGCCGGGCGTGGCCCGCCGCCGAAGAACGTAGCGTTTTCGGCAACTACCCGCAGCCGGCCATCGCCGGCGCTCATTACGGCGCTGGCGGTCACGCCTTCGATCAGGCGCTGGCCCGGGGCGAGCAGGCCGTCGAGGCTGCCGAGACCATTCTGCAGGCGAACTACCGTGGCATCGTCGGTCAGCCGGACCCGCGCCAGTGCTGCCGCGGAGTAGGGGGTTTTGCAGGCCACGAGCAGCTGCGAGATCGGTTCGCAGTCTAGGGGCGGTTGGATCGGCAGTTCGAGTGGCCGCTGGCTGATCGCGCTGGCGCTGTCGAACACCAGCTCGATACGGCGCCGATGCGCCGGGCCGGGGCGAACGCCTAGGATCTCGGCGCCAGCCTGTTGCAAATAGTGGGCGGCCAGACTGCCGATACGCCCGGCGCCGATGATATGCCAGCGGCCGAGGCGCTTATCGGCCATTGGGTCGTCTCTTGGTGGGCTCATATGCTGCTGAAAACATGGCAACGTCTCACATCGCGATGGGGGGCGCAGGCGGGCTGCGATCGAGCAGCTGGGCAGCCAACGCCAAAAGTCTATGTATTCTCGTGGCCGCGACAAGGGCATGGTCGTTCGCGGGCGTGGATGTATCCCTGTTCTCGTTCTGGCGCAGGAGGCAATGCAGCGGGCGATATTAGCCGTGGCCCGACCATCGAGGCGTTGGCGGCGCGGGCAGCCCTCGATATCGCATCGAGCCACGAAGACCGGCAGGACAAATAGTCAGGGGACACCCATCGAGGCGTTGGCGGCGCGGGCAGCCCTCGATATCGCATCGAGCCACGAAGACCGGCAGGACAAATAGTCAGGGGACACCATAATGTGAATACGCTGGCCGTTGCGCCTGGCGCGGTAGGTCTGGGCTTGGGATCGGCCGTTGCGATTCGTGGTCACGGCGAGCCTGATCGGTACGGCGCTCAAGATGACGTTGGGCGTATCGCTGCTGCTATGACTGACCGCGGCCGAACGATCGAGCGCGGATGCGCCGTCGCAGTTATCCGTTAGAGCATGTCGAGGTTTCGTCCCAGCGACGTGTTGTCGCCCTAAATCGGGGCCGGCGAGGTGCTGAGCCGCTGGTTCTGGGCCTGCCACGATCAAGGCTCGCCACGCGGCTAGACGCGATTGGGGCGCAACCCTCTGAAACAATGGCTGTTTGGCCGTAATTCTGTGTTGCCGCTCACTGACGCAGCGCCACGACGCTGGATTCGCGGCGCCTTGGCTTGCAGCCCAGCAGGCCTTGGCGCGGACGCGCACGAAACCTCGACACGGCCTAGCGGCTGGCCGATTGATCTCAAGGCGCTGCTAATGGCATCGCTGATCGAGACAGCGCTATTGCAATGGCTGCTCATCGAAGTTCCGCTGGCGCTCGGCGCGCCGCTGGCTTTGAGTGGCCTTGGCTGATCTCAGGCTCGGGCTTTGCAGTGCTGCATCTGCTCAACAATCGGCAGTCGATGTTGGGGCCGGCGTCGCCGGTGGCATCGTATTCGCCTGGGTCTATATCGTATGGCGTCGGGTCAGCGGCAAGCGCGGCGATGTGATGACCGCGCTCTGCCATAGCGTATTCAACGGTATGGCAGGGCTATTCGTCTGGCTAAGCGGCTGACCGCAGGCACGCCTGCGGTCAGCTGCTGGACGCGTGGCGGGCCGGCTACTGGTCTTCGGCGTGGGCCCAGCCGTCCGGTCGGTGGAACTGGCTGGATTCCGACCACTGCGGCCAGATATCGCTGTTCGCCAGCTTGCGGCCGACGGTATAAAACAGTTCCAGATCGGCCTGGGCGCCTTGCCAGTCCCAGTTCGGATCGTATTCGTCTTGGGGCTTGTGGTAGCGGTTGGCCACATAGTCGGCCTTGGCGGCTAGGCCGGCTTTCTTGCCGCCGTCGATCAGGTCGGTGCCGGTCGAGGTGAACAGCAGCGGCACGCCGTGATAGGCGAAGCTGAGCTGGTCGGAACGGAAGTAAAAGCCGTCCTGCGGGGTCGGTTCGGCCGCGACATAGCGATCGTCCTGCTGGGCTGCGGATTTGAGCAACCCGTCCAGGCTCGACTGGCCGGCGCCGACCAGGGTGATGTCGTGACTGGCGCCGTTGACGTTGAGAATATCCATATTAATGCCGCCCACGGTCTTATCCAGCGGATAGACCGGGTGCGCAGCATAGTAGGCCGAGCCCAGCAGGCCGGATTCCTCGGCGGTGGGGGCCATGAACACCAGGCTGCGGTCGGCCGGCCCGGCGGCCACCTGGGCTTCGGCCAGGGCGACGACCCCAGCTACGCCAGAGGCGTTATCGGCGGCGCCGTTGCAGATCGAATCACCATTCACGGCATCGCAGTGGCCGAGATGGTCCCAGTGCGCGCTATAGAACACCGTCTGGTCTGGATGCTCGGTGCCCGGCAGCACGCCGATCACGTTGTGTGAGGTCTTGCGGGCGATATCGTTGTCGAAATCCACCGAGGCCTGCAGATCCAGCGGCACCGCCTTGAAGCCGGGCTTTTGGGCGGCCGCTTCCAAGTCTTCGAAGTTCTTGCCGGCAGCCGCGAATAGTTTTTGAGTCGCGGGCAGCTGCAGCCAGCCGATCACCTGGCTGGCGTCGGCGTGATGGTTGTCGGCGGCGGCCTCCATCTGCGGGCCGGTCCAGGACGATTGCACCACGCCCCAGCCATAGGCGGCCGGTTTGGTCTGGTGCACGATCAGGGCGGCGGCCGCGCCCTGGCGGGCGGCTTCTTCGTATTTATAGGTCCAGCGGCCGTAGTAGGTCATCGCCTTGCCTTCGAACTGGCCTTCGGTATCGTCGTTCTGCCAGTCCGGATCGTTGACCAGGATGATGACGGTCTTGCCCTTGACGTCGACACCGGCATAGTCGTTCCAGCCGAGTTCCGGGGCGTCGATGCCGTAGCCGACGAACACGACGTCGCTGTCGTTCAGGTCGATATGCTTTTGTTCTTGATAGGTGGCGACCACCATATCGTTGCGATAGTCGAAGGACAGTGGCTGACTACCGCCGGTGAACTTCAGCGGCGTCACATTATGGCTGGTGATCTGGACCAGCGGCACTTTCTGGAACCAGGAACCATCGTTGCCCGGTTTCAGGCCGGCCGCTTTGAACTGGTCGCGGATATAGTTGATCGACTTGGTCTCGCCTTCGGTCGTCGGGGCCCGGCCGCCGAAGGCATCGGAGGCCAGTTTCTTGTCGACCCGTTTCAGGGTATCGATCGAAATCGGGCTAGTGGCGCTATCGGTATTATCGGCATTGTCGGCGGCCTGGCCGGGCAGGGCGATGGCCAGGCCGAGACCGGCGACGAAAAAACTGCGGGCGAGATGATTCATTACGAGCGGGTCGATAAACGGTCGGAAAACAAAGGCAAGGTTCGTACCGGGTAGGCCGATCGGCAGCCGTGGTTTAGTGCTTTCGAGCAGCAGCGGTTTGCGGTTCGGCCGCCAGTGTCCGGGCCCGGGCGAGTACGGGGTCGTGCCCGGCGCGTAAATCCGCGGCCGTCGGCACCACTGCTACGTCCGGTTTGACGCCGCCCCCCTCGAACGGCCGACCGTCGCCGAAGAACTCGCGCTTGGCACCGACCCGAAACCCCATGCCGTTATCGAACTGCTGGATGAACGGTTGGCCGGTCGAGCCATAGGTGGTATCGCCGATGATCTTTGCGCGATGGCTTTCCTTGAGTGGGATGAGCAGATCCTCGCAGGACGATGCACAGCCCATGTCGGCCAGTACGATCAGCCGGCCGCGATAGATGGGGTGGTCGGGTTTGTGCAGATGACCTGGCCAGTACAACATTGGGCGGTCGAAATACTCGTGCATGGCATCGGCCATGGCGTCCATTCGGGGGTAGTCCTTGAGCATCGGCGAGCCGGCCAGCTTGCCGTAGGCCGAAAGCAAACCTACCGACATCGCCGAGGCCTCGCCCATGCCGAGGTAGGGTTTGAGCAGCAGTGCATTGACCAGTTTGTTCGGCGTGATGCCGCCGCCGTTACCGCGCACATCGAGCACCAGCACCTTGGCGTCGTGGTGTTTTTTGATGAAAGCGATCGCCTGCGCTTGCTCATCCGGTTGTTCGAAAGATGGGATGCGGTGGTAGTACACACCCGCTGGCCAGTTGATTTGGCTGTCGGTCTCGGCCTTTTTTATGGCCTGTTCTCCCGGCTTCGAGCGGTCGATGGTCTGGCTATCGCCGTTGGCCAAATGCAGGGTGAACCGGCGCGGAAACAGATAGGCACGGGCGAACATCTGGCGTGAGCGCTGGCGTTCGCTGGAGGCGGCGATATAGCGCTTTTTGTCGGCATAGAAGGCATCGATCGGCGTATCGTCGATCGCCGTGATGATCTGGCCCGGCGCAATCCCCGGCCGAGACGAACGCACCACGATCCAGTGGCCGTTGCGATGGGCCACACTCAGCCCGGGCCGGTGCCCGCTGTGCTGGTTGAGCCAGGCATCGCTGAAGCCGGTGTGGCCGTTATGCAGATGGGCGAACAGGGCAAGCGTCGCCATATCGAAATCGCGGCGCTGGCCGGTCTGGGTGATGGCTTCGATATAGCGATCGAAATCGGCGTCGAAGTCTTCGTTCGGGATTGCCTGCCAATGCGCGAAATAAGTGGTGACGGCGTCATGGATCGCGGTCGCGATCTTGATGCGTTCGACCAGCGGTATCTGCGCAGCCTGGGTATCCGAAGACTCGGTTGGCCGTGGCTGGTTGTCAGCGAGTGCCAAGCCGCTGCCAAGTACGGCCAGACATAAAACGACGACAAGACGTTGAACGGCGAAACGCGCCATGATGTCCCCCGGTAACCCCTAAACGAACAACCGGGCGCCAGGGCGCGGCGCACGGTGCATCCCCGCAACTGTTGTATCCTGCATCGGGGCGCTGCACAAGCCGCCACCGGCGTTCAGGCAGCGGCGCAGTGGTACGGCGCGTTTGGTACGGCGCGGTCGGTGGCGCTCGACGCCGCGCTCGGCGCGCCCGTGGGCGACGGGCGCGCCGGATCTAGGCTGGGCGACGCCGGCTAGGCCGCGGCGCGCTCGCCCAGTACGCCCTGCTCGCGGGCCATGGCATAGGCCGCTTGTGGGCCGGTCCATAGCGACGGCAGCAGCACGATCGACACCGGGATCGCGGTGATCACGATGAACTGCTGCAGGGCACTGATCTGGCCGTGGCCCATGGTCAGCAATACCGCCGCCATGGCCGCCATCAGGATGCCCCAGAAGGCTCGCAGGCCGGCCGGCGGATCGTCGCTGCCGGTGTGCACGACGGCGATCGCATAGCTCATCGAGTCGCCGGTGGTGGCGACGAAGATCGAGGTCAGCAACAGGATCGCCAGCGCCATGAACAGGCCGCCGGGCAGGGCCTGGGCGACGGTGAGCGTGGCCACATCGAACTTGAAGGCCGACAACGGTTCGGTGAGATCGAACTGGCCCAGCATTTGGCTATGGATGCCCGAGCCGCCCAGCAGGGTGTACCAGATGGTAGTGGCGATCGGTGCCAGTACCGCTACCGAAACGATCATCTGGCGGATGGTGCGCCCGCGCGAGATCCGCGCCACGAAGATTGCCATCAGCGGGCCGTAGCCGATGAACCAGGCGAAAAAGAAGATCGTCCACCATTTCAGCCAGGATTCGGGGGCGGTCAGCGAGGTCTGAGTGGCCATGGAGAAGAACGAGGCGATGTAGGTGCCCATCGCCTGGCTCCAGGCGTTGATCAGAAACGAGGTCGCGCCGAATACCAGGATCACGGCAGCGATCACCAGCGCCAGGATCACGTTGAACCGGCTCAGCCACTGAATACCACGGGCCAGTCCGGTCACCGCGGAAGTCACGTAGACCAGGCCGAGCACGGCCACGATCGTCAGCTGGGTCGCCAGTCCTGCGGGGGTGCCGATCAGCACGTGCAGACCGTAGCCCACTTGGGTAGCCAGAAAGCCGATCGGGCCGACCGTGCCAGCGACCACTGCGATCACGCAGACCGCATCGATGATGCTGCCGACTGGGCCAGCGATCAGGGTCGGGCCGAGCAGACCGGCCAACAGTTGCCGCGGTTGCAGCGGTTGGCCGCGGTCATAATGGGCTCGGGCCAGCACGATCGCGGTCAGCGAACCGAGAATCGCCCAGGCCAAAAAACCCCAGTGCATGAAGGCCTGAGCCAAGGCTCGCGGCACGGCTTCTTGCGTACCGGGCTGGCCGTCGAAGGCCGGTGGCGTATTGAGAAAGTGATAGACCGGTTCGCCGGCGGCAAAGAATACGCCGCCGCCAGCCAGCAGCGTACACATGATGATCGACAGCCACTGGAAGGTGCTGAAGTCCGGTGTCGTTTCGCGCCCGATGCGGGCCCGGCCGGCGGGGCTGGCGGCCACGGCCAGAGCGATGAAGAACGTCGCCAGCAGCAGCCATTCGAAATAGGGGCCGAGGCGCTGGGCGGTCCAGCTAAAGCCAGCCGAGATCAGATCGGAGACGCCGGACAGATCGATCAGCGACGCTGCCAAAAATAGCAGAACGAAGCCGACCGTCAGGACGAGCGTGAGCTTATCGACCGAGCGATGGCCGGGTTTGGAATCGGGCATGCAGCAGGTATCCGTCGGAAAGTAATCGCGGTGGATTGACGTTCGCGCCGCTGGGCGGCGGGCTTCGGGGCGCGGCCGGCGCGGCATGCGGGCCGGTCAGGTGGCCTGCGCTGCGCGACGACGGGGGCGAGCATCGCATCGTCGATGCGCCGGAATCTGGGCGTGCCCTTCGTCAATAAAACATATTAGTGTGCCGTTTATGGCGCCCCAAGTACACCGAGGTCGGCCCGATCTTGCTCGGGCGAGCGTTTTGATCGATCCTCGGCTGCCTGTTTCTTCCGTGCTATGTCGTCGATGAACTACGATTTGCTCGCACGCCAGCTGGTCAGCCTGCTGGATACCCGCGACTGGCTGACCAATGCCACCCAGACGGTCGCTTTGATCAAGCAAGAAATCGCCGATCTGAACTGGGTCGGTTTCTATCTGCACCGCAAGCCGCGTTCGCTCATCCTGGGGCCGTTTCAGGGGCTGCCAGCCTGCAACCCGATCGCCTTCGAGCACGGGGTCTGTGGCGCCGCGGCCACCACACGCCAGACCCAGCGGGTCGACGATGTACAGGCCTTTCCCGGGCATATCGTCTGCGACGTATCGTCGCGCTCCGAGCTGGTGGTGCCACTTATCTCTGACGAGCGGTTATGGGGGGTCATGGATCTCGATAGCCCTCGGCCGGCCCGGTTTTCGGACGCCGATCAGGCCGGAATTGAACGGCTAGGCGCTTGTTTTATGTCGGCTTCCGACCTGTCTGGCTCGGCGATCGGTTTCGATTGATCGCCGCCCGTAGGCGGGTGCCATACCGCACACCACGTAAGATCCCGGGTTGGCGTAATGGGGGGTGGCTGATAAGTTGCCGTCCAGATGTCGCGCCGCTCGGGCGTGACCGGCTTCACGTCGTCGACGTGCAAGCGAAAGTTATCGGGCTGGCCTGCCGAAGTCGCGGTCCCATGTGGCCGGTGGTCCGGTTCGGTGCTCGGCGGTGGGGGTTCCCCACCGCCTTTTTTATTCTCGAGGCTCAGATTTCCTGGCGCACCTGGCCATAGGCCAACAGCGAGAACAGGACCGTGCCGCCCAGCACGTTGCCGATCAGCGCCGGCACGATGAAATACCACAGCCCGTTGAGCAGGCTCAGCTGATCGGCGAACACCAGCAGCCAGACCTCTACGGCGCCCACCACCACATGGGCAAAACCGCCGAGTGCGATCAGATATGTCGGTAGCGCGATCACCCAGATCTCGAAGCCGCGGGCATTGGGCAGCATCCATACCAGCGCGGCGACGAAAAAGCCGGCCGGAATCGCACGCAGCATCATCTCGGTCCAGCCGCTGCCGAGCACGCCCTGGGCGGCGACTTCGTTAAAGGCATGGATCTGTTCGGCCGAGCCGGCGCCGATCTGGCTGACAAAAAACGCCGCGATCAATGTGCCAACCATGTTTGCCACGAATACCACGGTCCAGAGCCGCAGCGTGCAGTACAGCGCCTTACGCGTGGTGTTGGCCATCAGCGGCAACACCACCGTGATCGTATTCTCGGTGAACAGCTGCATGCGCCCGAGCACGACCAGAACGAAGCCGACGCAGTAGCCCATGTCGGCGATCGGCGCCCGCCAGGGCGAATCGGGCAGCTCCATGTGCAGCAGGCCCTTGGCCACCACTGAGGAGGCCAGGGCAATGCCGGCGGCTACGCCCGACCACCATAGCGATCCCAGCGGGCGGGCCATTTCCTGCTCGCCGTCGTAGCGCACGCTTTGGTAGACCGCTCGGGCGGACAGCCGGGTGCTGGGCGTATTTTCCGGGCCGAGATGTTCTGGCATGGGAGACTGTCTTGCGAAATCGATGGCCTAGTCTAATGGCTTGGGCCGGGCAGGCGGGGTTGTTGCTGGGTAATGCAATGAACGCCACCGCCACGGGCGAAAATGGCCCGGGCATCCACGCCGACGATCCGCCGGCCGGGATAGGCCTCGGCCAGAATCGCCATTGCCTCGGCATCGGCTGGATCGTCGAAGGTGCCCATGATCACCGCGCCGTTGATCGGCAGATGGTTGATATAGCTATAGTCGACAAAGCCATGGGCATCGCGCAGCCGGTTCGGCGCCGGCAGGCGCTGAATCTGCCAGGGCGCGCCGTCGGCGGTGGTCGCGGCTTCGAAAATCGCTGCGGCCTCCTCGGCGATCGCATGGTCGGGGTGCGCTGGATCGCGTTGATCGTGGACCAGTACGCAGCCCGGCGCCGGAAACGCAGCGATCAAATCGACATGGCCGAAGGTGCCAAAATAGCCGGTATCGCGGTGCAAGCCGCGCGGCAGCCAGATCGGATGCGTCGCGCCCAGCCGTTCGGCCATCTCGGCCTCGACCGCGGCCTGCGTAATGTCCGGGTTGCGGCGCGGGTCGCGCTGGACCGTTTCGGTGAGCACGACGGCCCCGGCGCCGTCCACGGCGATGCCGCCGCCTTCGTTGATCAGCGTAGAAGCGATCCGCTCGGCCCCGGCCAGCTCGGCGATCGCTGCGGCCACTCGATCGTCCTGGCCCCAGGCGGCCCATTCGCGTTGGCCCCAGCCGTTGAAGCGCCAGTCGATCGCGCCGAGCCGGCCGTCATCGCCGAGCACGAAGCTCGGGCCGATATCGCGCAGCCAAGCATCGTCCAGCGCCACGGTCACGCGCTCGATACTCGCCGACAGATAGCGCGGGGCGATCGCGGTATCGGCCGGATCGACCAGCACCGTCACCGGTTGGTATTCGGCGATCGCGTTGGCCACGGCCGCCCAGGCGCGGCGCGCCTCGTCGATCGCCTCGGCGGTGGTGCCGCCGGTCGGCCCCGCCGGGGGAAAGCCCATCCAGACTCGTTCCTGGGGCGCGGTTTCGGCCGGCATCCGCCATTCGGTCAGCACTTCGCTCATGAGTCGGCTCCGCTGGCATCGTTGCGGTCTGCGCCCAGCGGCCGATCGGCCGCGACCGGGGCGGTCAGCGCGCCATAGGTATCCGGCCGACGGGTGGCAAGAAACGGAAACAATGTGAGCCAGTCGCGGCGCTGGTCCAGGTCCAGGTCGGCGACCAGAATCGCTTCGGCGTTGCGCGGCGCTTCTACCAGCACCCGGCCATACGGGTCGGAGATGAACGAACTGCCATAGAAGGTCAGCCGGCCTTCGTCGCCGATCCGGTTGGGTACGATCATGAACGTACCAGCGGTGATGCCGTTGGCCACGATCACCTGCTGCCAGAGCGGCTGGGTATCGAAGTCCGGGAAATCCGGTTCCGAGCCGATCGCGGTCGGATAGACCAGTATTTCGGCGTCGGCCAGCGAATAGGCCCGGGCGACTTCGGGAAACCATTCGTCCCAACAGGTCGGCAGGCCGATCGCAGCCTCGGCGAGTGCATCTGGCCGATACACTGGATAGGGATTATCGGCCGGGCCAGCGCGGAAATACGTGTCTTCGAAATAGCCCTCGGTGACCGGAATATGCAGCTTGTGGGTGGCGCCGATCAGCGTGCCGTCGGGGGCGACCAGAATCGCGGTGTTCAAGCCGCGCCCGTCGGGTCCGTCGTCGCGCTGGTACAACGAGGCATGCACGGCCACGCCGTGGCGCCGGGCTGCTTCACGGGCAAAGGTGAGGGTTGGGCCGGTGTCCAGATCCTCGGCGCCGTCGGCAGCGGTACCGGTGGCGCGGATGTCTGCCGGATAGCGCATCAGCGTCAGCTCGGGCAGGAACACGGCCTGTGCCCCGGCCGCGGCGGCCTGGCCGATCGCGTCGTCCAGATGGGCTGCCAGTGCCGCGGCATCGGGCTGCCAGGCATGCTGGACTAGGGCTACGCGTAGCGGCGCACGGTGGCTCGGCTGGCTGCGGGCCAGCGAGGGCAGGGCGTCGGGCGCCTGGATCAATTGCATGGTGGGCTCCGAAAGTGGTTTTAGCTGCCGAACTAGCTACCGATCTGGGCAATCAGCGCAGTACGCAGCAGCTCGCGGGCTTGGTCGGTGGTCAGCCGGCCGGTCAGCCAGCGCTGGCTGAAGCCGTCGACCAGGGCGGTCACGATGATTGCGCGCTCGGCGGCGTTCGAGGCGGCATGCTCGGCCATATCCTCCGGATCGGTCGCCCTTAGGGTATTGGCGATACGCTGCTGCCACTGGCCAGTGGAATCGGCGAGATGGGCGGCCAGGGTCTCGTCGAACACCGCCGAGGCGGTGATTTCCTGCCAAGCAATGGCGTGTTCGCGAACTTCCGGCTCGTCGGCGATCTCGTCGACCAGGTTGTCGATCAGTGCGGTCCGGGCATCGGGGGCGACCGCACCACGCTCGGCGGCCGCGGTAGCGTTGACGTGCGCGAGCGTCGCCGCCAGCAGGCCATCGCGGTCGGCGAAGTGGTAGTAGAGCAGGCCCGAGGACACGCCGGCCTCGCGACCGATGTCGGTCATGCGTAGGCCGCGTACCCCGCGCTGGGCCAGGCAGCGGGCCGCGGCGCGTACGATCTTGGTTTGGGTGTCGTCGATTGAGTCTTGGTTGGTCATAGCAGGCCGGCGATTGATGGCGCCGGTGTCGATATCGATGCTCTGTTTATAGCCTTGACTGAATATTCAGTCAAATTAATTCGAAAAATATTTGAGGCTTTGTGGCTATCCGATAGCGATCGATTGGCCCCAAGACAGCAGGTGTAAGATTGGCCCATTGCTTTTGATGGCCGGCCCAGCGCCGGTCTGCCCATCGAGACCCTTATGGCCAAACCCACCATTGCCGATACCCTTGCCGACCTGTTGATCCAGGCCGGCGTAAAAAACGTCTGGGGCGTCCCGGGCGATTCGCTCAACGGCTTTACCGAAGCCCTGCGCAAGCGCGACGAGATCCAGTGGGTCGGTACCCGCCACGAAGAAGTGGCCGCCCTGGCTGCCGCCGGCGAGGGCGATGCCCAAAACGGTCTGGCCGTCTGTGCCGGCTCCTGCGGGCCGGGCAACCTGCATCTCATCAACGGCCTGTTCGAAGCCCAGCGGGCCAATGTGCCGATGGTCGCGATCGCCGCCCAGATTCCGTCCTCCGAAGTCGGGCTGGGTTATTTCCAGGAAACCCATCCGCAGAATCTGTTCCAGGAATGCAGCGACTACTGCGAGCTGGTTTCCAACCCGGCCCAGATGCCGCAGGTGCTGGAAGCCGCGATGAGCAGTGCGATCGTCAATCGCTCGGTGTCGGTGATTGTGCTGCCGGGCGACGTGGCGCTGGCCGAATCGCCGGTCGAGTCGGTGCGCTGGCAGCCGCCGGTACGCCCGACGGTCGTGCCGCCGGAGTCCGCCCTGGACGATCTCGCCAAGCTCATCAACGACGCCGGCAAGATCACCATCCTCGGCGGCTATGGCTGCCAGGGCTATCACGACGAAGTGATCGCCTTCGCCGAACGCCTTAAAGCGCCGATCGTGCATGCCCTGCGTGGCAAGCAGTCACTGGAATACAACAACCCCTATGACGTCGGCATGACCGGGCTGATCGGGTTTTCCTCCGGCTATCACGCCATGGAAAGCTGCGATCTGTTGATCATGCTGGGCACCAACTTCCCGTACCGGGAGTTCTTCCCCGGCCACGGCAACGTCGTACAGATCGATATCCGCGGCGGCCACCTTGGCCGGCGTTCGCCGCTCGCCATGGGCCTGGTCGGCGATATCGGCGCCACGCTCACCGCGCTGTTGCCGAAGCTCGAAGAAAACAGCAACACCAAGTTCCTGGACGATTCCCAGGAACACTACCGCAAGGCCCGCGAAAACCTGGACGACCTCGCCACCCCGCGCGAAGACGGCGAACCGCTGCATCCGCAGTACCTCACCGCCCGGGTCTCGGCCCTGGCCGCCGAGGATGCCGTGTTCACCGCCGACGTCGGCACGCCCACCGTCTGGGCTGCCCGCTATATCCGCATGACCGAGCAGCGCCGGCTGACCGGCTCCTTCATGCACGGCTCCATGGCCGTGGCCGTGCCGGCCGCGCTCGGCTGGCAGGCGGCCTTCCCCGAGCGCCAGATCGTGGCCCTGGCCGGCGACGGCGGCATCAGTATGCTCATGGGCGATCTCATCACCCTGGCGGCCGAAAAACTGCCTGTGAAGATCGTCGTCTACAACAACGAAACACTCGGCTTCGTGGCCATGGAGATGAAAGTCGCCGGCTATATCGACTCCACCACCGATCTGCCACGGGTCGACTACGCCGGCCTGGCTGAATCGCTCGGCATCAAAGGCATCAGCGTCACCTCATCCAGCGCGCTCGATGGGGCTCTCGAAGACGCCTTCGCCCACGACGGCCCGGTGCTGGTAGACGTACGTACCGCCAAACAGGAACTGTCCATGCCGCCCAAGATCGAGGCCGAACAGGCCCGCGGCTTTTCGCTCTACATGCTGCGCGCCGTGATGAACGGGCGGGGCGATGAAGTGATGGAACTGGGCAAGACCAACTGGTGGCGGCGATAGGTTGAACGGCTAAAGGCGGCGGGGCGTGTCTGTAGCGATACGCTCCGCTGCCCACCCTCGCCGAAACTCCGATACCCCTCTCCCTAGAACGCGCGCTGCGATTTCCCCTCCCTGATCGAAAGCGCACGCCGGGCAATCCCGTTTTGCCATCCGGAGGATTCGGTTCGTTAGAAAATCCATATTTTGCAAATAGATAGCGTGCCATCTCGCGGCCGAGCCCGGTCTTTGGCTTCAATAACCAAATAGATCACGCTAATGTCGCCCCATGCCAAGGCGAGGGGGCGCCTGTGGAAACTCGACTACATCTCAAGCCGGGCCAGAACGGGACCAAGCAACGGGTTCAAAAGTATGGCGAGCGGCTGGTCTGTGTGCGTTATCGCTACGACAGCGAGGCCGGTCTACGCCACAAAACCGTCGAACTCATCGAAGAGAGCGTGCCCTGGCAGCCGGCGAGTAGTCGCGAGCAGCACTTGATGCGGCGGGCCGCCGAAGAGCCCGTGCTCGTCAAAATCGATTACCGGGAACGTGAGCTTCGTGAACAAGTGCGACAAGCCGGTGGCCGTTGGCAGCCCGTCGAGCGGGCTTGGGTGTTGCCCTACGGTGTCGCGACCAGGCTCGGGCTAACGGCTCGGATCGTGGGAGATATATAGATATGGATAGGTATATATCTAGTATTAGATATATGTCGTCTACTTGGCGTTGGGCGTCATTCCGGTCCGAAGTAAATACCGTAGTTGCGTAACAACCCGCGCACTTACGTTACTGACTCGATGGTTAACTAATCGTATCTCGGTATCTCCAAGAGAGTAGCCGCGAATCATACAAGAAATAGATGTGGTACCCGTGCCAGATAAGCCGACCGCAAAGATAGCGAAAATCAACTTCTCCGGTGGATCAAGTTTCGAGCTTTCCTCGGAAGATAAGGTGTTGCTCGTTGGACCAAATAACAGCGGAAAATCTCAGGCATTGAGAGAAATTCTAGGCATATGTCAGAACGGGGAAAAAGAGCGAGCCTTCGTAGTGACGGAGGTAGAACTTCAGAAGTCGGGAAGCGCAACCGATCTCAAAAATTTTCTAGAAGCTAAGGCGGATTATCAATCGCAATCCTACCGATATGAGGATTGGTCGGTTCATGAAAGTAACTTGAGCTTATGGGATCAACCCTATCTGAAAAATCAGCTTGTCGGCGGCTTTATAAAGAGAATATCTGCAAATGAAAGGCTTAATATTTGCGAGCAGCAGAGTAGCATTGCACCCGGCGACCAGAAGTCAAAGCCTCAGCATGTTCTTTACGACGATGAAGAGCTAACGACAAAAATTAGTGCGCTTTTCCGCAGGGCATTTGGCGCGGACATCATGTTTGATTTTCGAGGAGGTAGCAGGCTTCCTATTCATGTGGGCGGGGCTCCGGCAAACGGAGAAGTAGTTGATCGCGTTGGCGACGCCTACGTGAACGCCGTTAGAGAGAAACCGCTGCTCGACAAACAAGGCGATGGCATGAAAAGTTATGCCGGAATTCTTTTTGAAGCAGTTGTAGCTAATCGAGATATCACCTTAATTGACGAGCCAGAGGCATTTTTGCACCCGCCTCAAATGCGTAAGTTAGGTGAGACATTATCGTCCGACGTCGTTGGTCAATTAATAGTAGCGACGCATAGTAGCGACGTCATGCGTGGCTTTTTGGAGGGAACTCAAGGAAAAGTTCGGATATTACGCATTCGGCGCGAGGAAGATATCAATATTGTTTCTGAAGCCGAGCCGCTAGTCATTAAAGAGCTTTGGGAAAAACCCGAGCTCCGCTACTCCAATGCACTTGATGGTGTTTTTCACGAACAGACCATAATTTGCGAAGATGATAGTGATTGTCGATTGCTCAATGCCGTAGCGGATCATATTTCAAGTGTTTCGGACTTGCAGTGGAAAGATACGGCATACGTACCGACCGGCGGAAAGCATGGCATCTCTAAAATTGCCGCTGTACTGCGTAAAATAGGTGTTCCTGTAAAGGCGGTGTTTGATATCGACTTCTTGTCTGAGCGCGAACTGGTTGAGTCCACGGTGAATGCTTTTGGGGGTCAATGGCAGACGGTACAGCCCCTATGGCAACGCGTTGAGATGGCGGTGCGAAGCGGGATAAAGCCCAAGACAGTTGCGCAGATCAAGGAGGACATTGTTGCCTTGCTTGAACAGGCGGAGGACGGAAGACTGCCTAAAGGCGATGTGATTGAGGCAATGAAGCAAGGGAAGCCTTGGGCCGAAGTCAAAAAATACGGTTCGCGTGGTATTCCAAGAGGAGATGCGCAGCGAGATTACGAAGCTCTAAGGGACGAGTTGGAGAAGATAGGTATTTACTTGGTCCCCGTTGGCGAGATCGAAAATTTTTGCCCGGAAATTGGTTCTCATGGACCGAAATTTGCAATGAAGTTACTTTCGACTGTTCCGCTTGCCGACAGTCGCCTGGAAGAGCTACGAGCGTTCGTTGAAAAGGTGCACGAAGGAAGCTTCGGAGCCGTTGATAGTGCAACCCAATACACTAAAACGCACGGATCGCAGAGCGGCGCTGAGCATTAGTAGGCGATGCGCCCAACCAGTCGCTGCAGTTGACCGCCCGAAGCGCTGCCGCGCTTCGGGCGGTCAACTGAGCTTAGGCGTTAGATGCCCGAAAAGAAGATGACTGCCGAGATGAAGGCCGCGCTAAGAGAGGCGTTGAGCGGCGATGCCAGTCGGGTAAAGAAGGGTACATTGAGTGCTCTCGTCCGACGCGGCTTCATGGAGAAGAGCGGCGATCTCACGTTAGAAGGTTGGCGGAATGCTGTCGCAAGCCTGAAGCTTCCCGATCAATGCGCCCAGCTTGATATCTCGCTGGAAATAATCGAAGGGGTGCAGTTTGGAAATGAGCCTGAACGAACTGCGTGGAGCCACTACAAGCAAAAAGGCTACGAAGGCGGATACTGCGAAGGTGGCCCAGTTCTGCTCTTGATACGTGCGGCTGCGCTGGACCTATTCGCCAACCTCAATCCGTTCGGCTCACGGGAAGACGCCTGTAGTCGATTCACCGAAGCCCAGCTCAAGATTCATGAAGGCCATATTTCCGAGATCGCAGCCGCGGTTGAGGCAGCAGATCGCGATACGGTACTTCGAGGATTTCGGGAAATCTATCGTTCGCTAATGGTCCAGGAAGCGTATCCTGAGCTTACTGAGGCAGCAATTGGTTCTATATTCACGGCCTTGGGTGGCAAAGCTCTGCGCGAAATAACCAGGGCCATAGCAGAAGACCCGTATCAGTACCGAGCAGGCTGGCCGGACCTTACACTGGCCAAAGGCGAGGACATGCTCTGGGTAGAAGTAAAAACGACGGATAAGCTGCATATGAGTCAAATCATCACCATGACAAAGATGAAGCCGCTGTTGCCTGGAAAGCTGCTGGTATTGCAGCTTGCCAAGTTATGATCGGCCGTGGCGGGCATCTAACAAATCGTTGCAGCGGACGTTTGACCCGCCGCCCATTTTTGCTGTCGCAAAAGCGGTCGTCGCCCGAAGGCAGTGGGGTCAGGTCTTGTGATATGTATATCGCCTGGCAATAAATAAAGAATAGGGGATGCATAGAAAAATGTGGGTTTCCAGTCGATTCGATACATATGTAGTTAAAGAATCGCTATTAGGGGCCGATAGAGCGTAGCGGGCAGTTGCATGCGTGAAAATCGTACCGGCTGCAGTCGTTGAATAAATAGGGGGACCCACGGAAATAATAAGGGACAGACCACGATTCTTACTATGCTGGCATCACAGCTCACTCATAGGAGCAGAGTATGCCGCCTCGAGCACGCGTAATGCTCCCGAACGTGCCAGTCCACATGATTCAGCGTGGCAATAATCGGCAAACCTGCTTCTTCGCGTGAAGACGACTATCAGTTCTATCTTGAATGACTATACGAGTACGCGAAGATCGAATCGTGCCATGTTCATGCTTATGTATTAATGACCAACCACGTTCATCTGTTGCTCACCGCCAAAACCATCGACGGGCTGGGCCGACTCATGAAGCGGCTGGGTCAACGCTATGTTCAGTACATCAACCGCAACCGCAACCGCACCTACCGGCGTAGCGGTACGCTCTGGGAAGGGCGCTTTCGTTCTTGCCTCACCCAGGAAGAAGCGTATGTGTTGGGGGGGGGGGGGCTATCGCTACATCGAAATGAATCCCGTGCGGGCGGGAATGGTCGAACACCCGGCTGAGTATCGATGGTCAAGCTATCGGGCGAACGCGCAAGGCGAGGCGAATCGGCTTGTGACGCCGCACGCTCTGTATGAAAACCTGGGCCATGACCCGGCCGGGCGTCAGCGAGCATACCGCGAGCTTTTTCGGTACGAGCTGGATCCTAGGCTCGTCGACCAAACCCGAGCGGCGACGAACGGCAACTATGCGCTGGGTACCGAGCGCTTTCAAAGTGAAGTGGAAGCAATGCTGGGCCGGCGTGTCACACCGGGCAAAGCAGGGCGGCCGAAGAAGCACCAGCGGGTTAGTTGATAGGCGGGGTCTGGCAACAGTGGTCTCTTCCCGAGCGAGGGTTCCGAGTTATCGCGAGGAATTCTCGGGCCGTGACCGGCCCGCCGCCGTAGCACCGCGTCGTGGTACGCGCGTGCTGAGATTGACGGGCGCCATCTCTTCGATGGCGTAGCCCGACGGATAGGTTCGTTGCTTACGCTTGGCGGTTTCGCCTGGATAGCGCCCAATGGCGAAGATGCGCCGCACGCCGCCGACCAGCCGCAGCGTGCCTTCAACGCTGTGGCGCAGCCAGGGGCGTGGATGCGGATAACCGACGGCATCCAGAAATTGTTGTGGCATAAGACAGCAGACGATGGGTTTGACGCCGAAACGCAGGATGCCTGGCAGCCACCCTTCGATGATGCGTACCGTGGCATCGCTAACGCGTGCGCTGGCTTCGGAATACACGAACGTTCTGGCTTCGTAGCGCTGGGTCCAGGCATCGTATTCGGGTTTTGAACGTGGAATATCTTGGATGCCCATGCGTTCGCCGATGCCGCGCCAGAAGTTGAACCAGGCCTGTTGTTCGTGGCGCGTCATCGGCCGCCGGCCGTAGCGTTCGGTCCAGCGGATGGGGAAGGCGATAAAGGTCCAGAGCACGAACAGAAATTCGTCGTTGTGGATGCGGTAGTGGGCGTGGGTCTGGTTCATCCGTTCGATGGCGCGGCGTCCGACCTCGCCGTCCCAGCCGAATTCGATGAAATAGCCGATGAGTAGCGCGGTATCGTCGTATCGCTTCTGGCCGTGTTTTTCGAACTCGGCGGTGCGATCGAGCAGCTTGGATACCGGTTCGCTGCCGTAGGTATAGAACAGCGCGACTTCGAGCGCCCGGTTGAATTCCCAGGCGAATTCGTAGGCTGCGAGCAGGTGGACGATGCGCTGGGCATCGTTTTCGGCATCGAGCGAGTCGATTTCCTGGCGTACGGCCGGGTTGTGCCGCACGCCCCATTTTCTGGAATAGACGCGGTTCATGATTCGCTTCCCGGCGCTTTGTGTTTTTGCATATGGCAGGGCCAACGTCACCGGATATGATGACTGCGCTTGTCAGAGACCGACTACTTTTTTAGAAAGTCGGGCAGGTCTTGCGGTGTCATCAACTGCGAATGGCGGCGATCGGACGGCTAACCCGCTGTTTTTGCGGGCGTGCCGGCGCATAAACGGCTGGAGATGCTGGCCGGGCCCGGCGCGCCATCGGCTCGTCGACAGCAGCGCCTAGACCGACGCTGCGCCGGTGGCGATCACCGCGGCTCGGATTGCGCCCGGCGTGGATGGTCGGCGTTAGGCGTCGATTTCACCGAGCCGGTGCTGTGTCTGGCCAAACGTGTGCTCGATCATTTGGCGGTCGCGCTCGGTGGGCAGGTTGGGCCAGGTGGCTTCGTAGAGCGCATCGGCCAGATCGCGCATCAAGCGGCGCTGTTCGCAGCGTCGCGTGAATTCGGCCACTTCGCCCATGCAGACGAGCATATGGCGCGCCGCGTTACGGTCGGCGGCGAAATAGGGGCGCAGCTGGTCGAATATCGCCAGCGCCAGGGCCTCGAAATTGAAGGCCGGCGCATAGAGCCGTAGGACGTCGTTGTCGTCGAACCGGTGCATGCTCACGACGTCGGCTTTGGCCAGCCGATTGAGCGCCGCGCAGAGCCAGTCCAGGCAGTTCATGGCGGTATATGGATCGTTCATCGACGGCGAGAGCGCGCGGGCCGCGATCTCGACCAGTTCGTTGACCAGAAACCGGACATCCTGGGGCTTGGTCCGCTGTGGGCCCTGGGCGTAGGCCCCATACAGTCGACGGCTCAGGCGCTCATCGATATGTGTCGGTGGCCAGGCCCGGAGCAGCGCCTGGCCTTCGCCGGCGAAATCTCCCGGTTCGAGCTCGAGTTTGAGCACGAGATCGTGTTGCGTGGCCTGTTGTACGAGCGACGCATAGCTCAGGTTCTGAATGTAGCCATCATGCCCGGCCCGGACGGAGACCGCGGTGGCGTCGAAATCCTTGGGTAGATGGGCGGCCGGCTGGTGGCTGAGCGTCCGGGAATAACGCTGGTCTTCGGCCAGTGCCGCGTTCAGATCGCTGGCGACATTGGCGACCACCTGCGAGACATGTAACGAGGTCACGACATGGTGGATGAAGTAGATCAGCACCGCGACGCTGGCTAGTGTGAGCAGCATCGCGAAGGTCAGGGCGAGATACGGGATGAATACATCGCCCGGGTCGTCGCCCGAATGAATCGAGCGCAGTAGTAGCAGGCAATAGATGAACGTCGACAAGAACGTGCCCAGGGTGAACTGGTTGCCGAGGTCGTCCATGAAGTTGGTGAGCAGGCGCGGCCCGAGCATCGACGTGGTATAGGCCAGCGACGCGATGGTGATCGAAAACGTCACCCCGGCTACCCCGATCATCGAACCGGCGACCGTCGAGAGCAGCCCGCGTGCTCCGTCCGGCTGAATCTGCAAGACCCAGGGCAGGGTGTGTGCCCAGTCGTTGCCCAGCGCGATGTCCAACCGCGTGAACGCCAGCGATAGGAGCATGCCGATCACTGTCATGATCATGGGCAGGAACCAGAAGCTGCTGCGCAGGTCGTTCCATATTTTGATGAGTTTGGCCATAGACCGCGGCTGCCACGTTTGGGGAGCGGTGGGGCACTCTACATGAGGGCCACGTTACTGGGCGCATGCCGAGCCGCGTATCGAGCGGATCGCCGGCTTGGAACAATGCCGGCCAGGTCTTGTTG
This sequence comes from Salinisphaera sp. SPP-AMP-43, assembly GCF_049568105.1. Lineage (GTDB taxonomy): Bacteria > Pseudomonadota > Gammaproteobacteria > Nevskiales > Salinisphaeraceae > Salinisphaera. The sequence continues at coordinate 3,677,972 of NZ_CP145335.1, read as the reverse complement.
TATGCAGTCGCCGTCTTGCAGCCGCTTGGCCTGATGGTTCGGCGAGCCTTGGAGCCGCTCGAATGTCGTGCGTCGTAACGCTTGTGCCATACCCGGTCGGGCGTGTTGTTCGAGGTGGGCTATGATTTAGGCTGGTTTGATGATTGGTTGAAGCGGCTATATGAGGGTTCTCGCCGGATTTTCTTCTGCCTTGCTCGGTTTGTGCCTATGTTATTCGAGTATGGCTTTCGCCAGTGATAGCTTTACGAAGCTGGATGTCTCTCGGCAGGGCAAGGCGGCTTACGCTTGTGCGTTAGCTAAAAAAATCCGCGCGACCCATCATGACGCGGGCGATTTCGGCTCTCTGAGCGAAGATGCGGCCCATAGCGAAGCAGCAGCCATTGGTCCGTTGATTGGCATGATCCAATCAGTGCCGCCGTTTCCTGATGACTTGGGCAAAGACATCATGCGAGATGGTCAGACGCTAGAGTTGGACAAACTTCTGGATGATCTAGGGCGCTTGCTCGATCATTGCGAGGCGTTGGATTATGCCGGCTGAATCATTCGGCGGCCGCGGCCGGGCCAGTCGTGCCAGGTCTTGCAGCGCGCAGGCCCTGCGTGGTGCGGCCGACGACAGCGAGGCTGGAGATGCTTAGACTGTGGTGGGTTTCGAGTGGTCCGCGGGAGCCGTCTATTAGGTAGGCGTCGTGGGCGTTGCGCTCAAGCAGGTAGCGCATCGAGCCTATGAACTGGCGAAGAAGCTTGGCTCTTCGCATTGCCATCCCAGAGCTTGCGTATGGTCGCAGGCCCTGAGATGGAAACCCGGGCTCAGCCGTTGTCCCCGCGCCCGGTTTCGTTCTGCAGTGCGTCGATGCGCTCGGAAGCTTCGGCTTTACTGAGGCTGTCGTCGAACTCTACGCCGGCTTCTTCGCAAAGCGTTTGTAGATAAGAAGCCTGGGCGCCGGTCATGGCTTCGTCTCCGGTGGTCCAGTTTTCCGGTGCTTTTTCGGCGTTGTCGTTTCCGGCCGAGTTGGCGGTGGTTTCGGGCTTGTCATCCATGATTCGTCTCCAGCGGTTGGTTTTGTACATACGTACAGTGACGTGGCTGGATGCATCGGCCAACTCAGGAACTACTCCTCAGGTAGCCAAACGAGGCTGTGGCCTGCGATACACAGATCGCGTACGTCGTTATCGGCAACAGGCTTGCACATAGCGGAATCGACCAACTGTCCAGAAAAGCGCACCGGGCCCGATGATCGGGATCAAAGCCGGCGCAGCACGCCTGGCCTAAGATCGTCCCCCTTGGCTGCCTATTCGACTTTCGGATGTATGATATTTGCCGAGCTGATGGCCTTTAGAGGTCGATCGGAAGTCGACAAGGAGAAACGATGGACCTCGTGATGGATGCGCGCCGCACGTCCGCGCATGCTGCGTTTTGGCTCATGACACGGCGCGTTACGGTTCTTGCGGCGTGTGTCGATGTGGTCTTTTTCTTGTTTTTCTTATGGTCCGGCCCGGTCTATCTGGCATGGATCAACGTGCTGAGCGTATCGCTCTATGTGCTGGCGAATCTGCTACTTCGATATCGGTACAATTATCTGGCGTTGCTGCTGATCTGGATCGAGGTCATGGGCCATGCGGTGATTGGCACGCTCGCCGTGGGCTGGGGGGCGGGCTTTCACTATTACCTGCTGATGTTCATTCCAGCGATTATGGTGAGCGGCTATCTGGCGCTGACTCTCCTGCCGTTGTGTGTACTGTTTACGCTCTATGTCGGGCTGTATCTGGTGGCGACCCGAGCCGGTCCATTGTCACCGATTGCCGATCACGCGCTTGTCGCGCTCAATCTTTTCAATGTGTTGGTCTTTTTCATGATGGCCAGCTATACGGCGCGTTTTTTCTATCAGCGCGTGCGCCAGAGCGAGCAACGCCTGCGCGAGTATGCGGCCCGCGATACGCTCACCGGCCTTTACAACCGCCGGTATTTTCTTGAGTTGGCAGGCAAGGAGCAAAGCCGGGCTGAGCGCGAATCGAGCCCCTTGGCGGTGGTGATCGCGGATATCGATTACTTCAAGAACATCAACGACACGTTCGGCCACGAAGCCGGCGATCAGGTGTTGGTGCATATCGGGGCGATTCTCGATCGATGCTGTCGAGCCGGCGATGCAGTGGCCCGTTGGGGCGGTGAAGAGTTTCTGTTCCTACTGCCGAATACAGAGGCGAGCGAGGCCGAGCAGTTTGCCGAGCGCGTATGCCGCACCGTGGCCCAGCAGCCGTTGCGGCGTGCCGCCCAGGACAGCGTGCTCTGTACGCTATCTCTCGGCGTAGCGGCCGTGGGGATGGACAAGACGTTCGCAGACGCGCTTGCCGAGGCCGACCGGGCGCTGTACGAAAGCAAGATGGCCGGCCGAAACCGGGTCACGACGACCGGCCCCGTGGTGGCGGATAGCTATTTGGCCGAGCGCCGGTCGCCGGCTTGATCGGCATGCATGAGAGCAGCACCGACGCGTTCATGGCTGGGCGAGAGTTGTGGTATAGCTTGCTGGACCCGACATAGCACGGGTACGCCCGGCCGGGCGCTGTGGCGTTGGTGCATGTCGGCGGTTGAAGACATGACGCTCGGGCGGCTGCTTGGCTGGCGGATTAACGACTGGGCGCTACGCGCGCCGGCCAAGAGCATGCCGTGTCAGGCCGCGCTCGATCGGGGCAGCACCGCGGCGATTATCAGCCTGGAATACGAGCCGGATTGGATCGGGGTTTACGCCACGCGGCTGGCGGTATGCGTCTTCATTGCCACCAGGCAATGGCGAGGCCGGCGATCAGCGACACCAGCATGGGCCCGACCACCCGCAGCGCGAGTGTGCGGCCGCCGATAGCTGCGGCAATACCGATCTTGATCAGATTGTTGGTCGCCGCAGCGATCACGATGCCGAGTACGGCAGTTTGAACGGCGATCGATTGCTGGGACATTCGGGTCAGCGACAAGGTGATCGCATCCACATCGGCGATGCCCGAGGTGGCCGCCAGCGCATAGATGCCGGCATTGCCGAGCCAGTCGCGAGACAGTTCGCCCAACACCAGGATGGCAGTGAGCAACAGGCCGAACAGCAACGCCGAGTTGAGATCGAGCGGGTTCTGGCTGAGGTTCGGCTGGCTGATGGGTGATGGCGAGTCGTTGCGTTTCCAGATCACCACCGCCGGGATATAGAGCAGCAAAGTCATGACCGCGATTGGCCATGCCAGCCAGGATAAGAGCTGGTGATTGATGACGACGCAGTAAAACAGGATGCGCGGGAACATGGTGCCGCAGGCCAGCAGAATGCCGGTAGCGAACTGCGGACTGAGTTCGGGAGTCTGTCGGGACTGGCGGGCAAAATGCAGCGTCAGCGCGGTCGAGGAACTCAGACCCGCGAAGAGGCTGGTGAACAGGATGCCTTTCCGCACCCCTGCCACGCGGATCGCGAAATAGCCGACGAAAGAAATCGTTGCGATCAGGACCACCATCCACCAGATCTGGTAGGGATTGAGCACGCCGCCGGGGCCCATGCCGATATCCGGCAGCAGTGGCAGCATCACCACCGAGATCAGCAGCAGCTTGAGTGCAGCATCCAGCTCGTAGGATTTGAGGCGCTCGACCAGCCCGTGGATTCCGCGTTTGTTGTCCAGAATGATGGCGGTCACCACCGCGGCCGCTGCAGCGATGGCCGGATCGATCGCGACCGCGACCGCGCCGTAGCAAAAAGTCAGCAATATGCCTACGGCGCTGGTGATGCTGAAGTTTTGGATTTGGGCGACTTGCTGGCTGAATGCGACCAGAACGATCGCCACCACGCTAACCAGCAGCATTGGAAAAGCCCACGGCGAGACAGCAGTGGTCAGCAAGGCCGAAATACCGCCCAGCAAGCCGATGAGTGCAAAAGTGCGGATGCCGGCGATGCGTTCGCCGGATTTCTGCTCGCGGGCCTCCCAGCCTCGCTCGAGTCCGATGATCGCGCCCAGTAATAATGCGACGGCCAGCTTCAAAGTGGTTTCATTGGTGGCTAGAAACTGAGCTGTGACGTTCATGTTCGAACTGGGCTGGGGCGCGGCCTGAGGGTTGGCACGGCGGGGCGGCAAGGCGTGATATCGGCTTTCCACGTTACGCTCTTTGGCTGCAGGTGGCCGATAGCCGGCCCGGCCGGCTCGCTTGACTGGAAGGCCGGCGGCAACCGATGGCCGCCCGGGCAGATGGCGACGGTATGTCAGAGACCCGGCCAGGGCGGTGGTTGCGGGGCGTAAGCCGGCCGAGCGCTATCGGCCAGCCAAAAGGCCTGCGCGGCCCATGATGTTTGAGTGGGTGGCACACCTGGAGGGGCGGCTTCGCGCGAAGGAGTTGCCAACAAGAACTAAACAGGACGACCGGCGACGGGGCGTCCGGCCGGTCGGCGCCTGCGGCGGATAGCGCGATCGCTGCGTTGGCCGCTCGACACGACGGTTGCGGCCACGGTGGCCAGGCGAGCGGCTGCTCATGAGAGGGCATTGCTCACTGACCTGGTGGATCGCATGGCATAAGCCGTTTGGCCTGCTCTGGCTGCACCCAGCGGCCACAGCCCAGCGTTCCCTAAAAAGAAGGTGGCCATAGACGGCCTGGCGAACGGCGTGTTGTCGCGCCAGGTCAGCGAGCCACAACGCAGTGGGCTGTCGTGGCATTCATTTTAGGGCGTATGTCCCTGATGCAGAGGATGCGCCAGGGCCGTCTTGCGAGGCTGGATCGTAGCGCCGCCCTGTTGCTGCGGCCTGGTACCGCAAAACGCATGAGGCGAGCCAGCGCCGGCGCGGGTCCGTTGCTTGTACGGGGCTAGGCCAGGTTTCGTGCGGGCGTCGCGTTGCCGCCGCAAATCGTGGCGGGCGAGGCGCGCCGCCGGTTCTGAGCATGCCCGGACCAAGGTTGGTCGTGCGGCCCGATGCGATTTGAGCCGCAATCCAGTGTTGCCGTTCGCGGACGTCGCACAACGACGCCGCACTCGCGGCGCCTTGGCTTGTAGCCCAATGGCCCTACAAACCGCCCTGGGCGTGGACTCGCACGCAACCTCAACACGCTCTAGGGTCGGCTTTCGCCGAGATAGCGCCCAGGCCGGTGGTTGATGGCAACGATCATATTGAGAACCACGGCGCCGAGCACCGACAGCGCCACCCGATCCCAGGGCAGCACAAATAGGGCGACGATCATCAGCAGTGTGTCGATGGCCAGCTGGATGTGTCCGGCTCGAATGCCGCGGGCATCCTGTAGATACAACGCGAGGATATTGACGCCACCGAGGCTAGCGCGATGTCGGAACAGAAACAGGATGCCGAGGCCGATCATGGCGCCGCCGGCCAGGGCGGCATAGAAGGCGTTCAGATGATCGATCGTCATCAACTCCGGCATAGCCCAAGTCAGGCTCGATAGGCCGGCCACAGCGATGAAAGTCTTGATCGTGAACCGTATCCCCATACGACGGGCCGCCAGCCAGTAGAACGGCAGATTGATGACGAAAAACACCGGCCCGAAGGACCAGCCGCTGACATAGCTGATCAAGAGTGCCATGCCGGCGGTACTGCCGATCAACAACTGGGCCTGGCTATAAAAGAATAGCCCAAGGGCTGCGACCGCGACGCCGAGCACCATGGCTAGGACGTCTTCCCAGAGCTTGTGCGCAACGACGGGCGCGCCGATTTCGACCGAAGACATAAACAAAGCAAGGACAAACCGAGCGCTTCGATATGCACGATTCGCTCCAGAATGACGCTGGATTTAAGCCGGCCTCCGGCCGGGCTCGCCAGTCGCCGTGGCTGGCTCGGCAGGTATGAGGCCGCGCTGGGGCGATCACCCCGGGCTAACGCATCGGCCGTTTCATACAGGGATATCCTAGCCAGGCCGGCGAGGGATGTCTTCGCGGCCGTGGGCCATGTGCAGGGCCGGCTGGCGAAGCGGCGGCGGCACTCATCGAATGCCACGGGCGCCCGGGTCAGCGCCGTTTAGGGAATCGAGACGGTGCCGAACCGGCCAGCCTGCAGGCAGCGACAGGCTGGCCGGGCCGCGGGTTAGGCCAGGGCCGTGAGTACCAGTTTGCCTACGGTATGGCCGGCTTCGAGCCGCCGGTGGGCTTCGGTGAGGTTGTCGATATTCAGCGGACCGATCACTTCACCGAGGGTGCTGTGTATCCGACCGGCGTCGAACAGCTGAGCGAGTTCGGCCAGGATTTCGCCGTGGCGTTCGGGGTGGTAGCCGTGCAGGGCGCGAGCGAACATGAATTCCCAGCAGAAACTGACCGCCTTGGATTGCAGGGCATTGATATCGACGGTCTGCTCGGTTTCGGCGATCGCCACGATCCGGCCGAGCGGGCGGATTGCTTCGACCATGTTCTGCCAGTGCACGCCGATATCGTGGCAGTTATAGATATAGTCGACCGTGTCGTGCCCGGCGTTGTGCAGCGCCGTAAGTAGGTCGTGGTGGTCGATGACTTCATGGGCGCCGAGGCTGCGGCACCAGTCGGCCGATTCGGCCCGCGAGGCCGTGGCGATCACCTTGAGACCGGTGAGTTGGCGGGCGAGCTGGATGACGCTCGAGCCGACCCCGCCGGCGCCGTTGATCACCAGCAGCGTCTGTTCGCTATGGGCCTCGGTCGCCGCGTTGAGGCCCAGCTTGTCGAACAGGCCTTCCCAGGCAGTCAGCGCGGTCAGCGGCATGGCCGCAGCCTGTTCGTCGCTCAGCGACTTCGGTGCATGGGCGGCCAAGCGGCTATCGACGATCTGCTGTTCGGCATTGCAGCCGGGGCGATCGACCTGCCCGGCGTAATACACCCGATCGCCGACGCCGAAGTCGGTGACATCCGGGCCTGTGGCTTCGACGGTGCCGACTGCGTCCCAGCCGAGGATGCACGGTTCGTTGATCTCGCCGAGGGCGGCAGCGCGGATCTTGGTGTCGACCGGGTTCACCGACAGCGCGTCGACGCGCACGCGCAGATCCAGCCCCGAGGGCTCGGCAATGGCGGTATCCAGTATCTCGAAGGCGCCGGGGGCGTTGATATCGTCTGCGCCGCGGGTTGCGATGGCTTTCATAAACAAAGACTCAAGAGAACTCACGCAGCGGCTCCACGCCGCTGCTGTACAACATGCTGTTGCCGTTTATAGCGACGATGTGGCGGGAATCAAACCGGCGGTCTGCAGTAATCGCGCTCGTATAGGCCTGGGCGATTCGAGACGGGAGCCGGTCGCGCTCATCGTATGCGCATCATATAGCGGCCGCCGGTGGCAGCCGGCCCGATGCGAGCCGACAATCCGTGCCACGATAGTTCTTTAAGACCGCTGGGTTGCCTGGATAGCGCGGGCAACGGAAAAGCGCCAGCGCCCGTGGATGGGCGATGCGTCGGCAAGCCCGTATCGCGTATACGGACAGACCAACAGGACGGCACGCCAGGCTTCGTCTCGCCGCGCGAAAGCGCCTGTGGTGCGGCCGTACAACCAGCCAGGCCAAGCCAGGCCAGGCTTTTGTATGAAGACAAGGCATGCGACTTGGCGGCCGAAGTGGGGGCGCAGGGCGAAGGCCGGCCAGGCGTGGCTGGCCGGCCCGGGGTAAGGCGTGAATCGCGAAGTGCTGGCCGCATTGGCCAGTTCGCCGATGCCGCTCAGCGGGCTCGCGGGTTGGCTAGGCTAGGGCCGTGTTTTCGGCGCCGCGACCCGACGAGCACGCCGAGCAAAGCCAGGGCGAACAGGCCCAGCGAGCCCGGTTCCGATACGCGAGGCACGCTCGAAGGGTCCAGAGTCCATCGGCCTGTAGCGCCGCTACAGCCATCCTGGCCGCAGCGGTTGGGGGCATCGCTATTGGCGCGATATAGCGTCCAGAGCCCGTTATCGTCGCCGGTCATGCCGAAATCGTCGGCGCTTGAGGCCATCCGAAGGCTGCCGCTCAATCCTGCGTCGACGATGGTGAAGTCGGCAGTCAGGTAATACAGGTCGGCGTTACGCTCGGAGCCATATGGCGGGTTGGCATAAACATAGAGTTGCTCAGGCCATCCCGGGAGCTGAAACCGTAGGGAGGCATGTTCGATCGGGCTGTCGGGATAGCTGATCTCGGGCGGAGCCGGCGGTTCGCCTTCCCAAATCGGATAGTTGGCCCAGCCGTCGAAATAAGCCGATCCGGCCCGATAGGCCTGATCGGTGAGAATCACTTGGCCGCTGTCGGTTTCCAGGCCGTCGTTGTTGCTGATCGGTTGCCAGTCGTAAATCACACTCGCCGGTGCCGAGCCGATCGAAAACAGGGCGAGGAGGATAAGGGCCGCAGTCCGACGATAAGCTGGCATGAGAGGCTCCCACGCGTTTTGTATTCGGTATAACTTTTATAGCAATTTGTATTCCTTGATCTCTTGCAAGCAAGGGCAAGGGGTGTAGTGGTTTGGGTTGAGCTGAAAACGCAGCAATGTAAGGAAATCCGACATACAGCGGTGGTTTTTCGCCCTAACTCCGCCTTTGGTCTGACAGGCGATCCGACGCTCGATGGGGCGGTTAAAGCGGGTATAACGACCCGGCTTTCGTTGTATAAGCGGGATCAAGACAATGGCCGGTATGGGCCATGCGCTTGGATTGCCATCGGCCGATCGGGCGCTGCTTAATGTGTCGGTTTTTATGACACATCAGTCTTCGAGCGTGGCCCAGCGCGTAAGCGCGGTGGCCGGTGAACGCAGGGCTTCCAGCACCGAAAAATGATGCTCGCCGGCGAGTTCGATCGCACGACAAGGCACGCCCAGCCCGGTCCAGATATTGGCGAGTAGGGCGTTCTGGCGTTTCAGCTCGGCCAGCTCGTCACTGCCGACCACACAGATCAGATCGCCCGGCAGATCAGGCGCCTGTAGCGCCGGCGACAGGGCTGTAGCCCGGTCGCTGCTCAGGCCCAGCGTGCCGTTGATATCGGTGGTGGCCGCGATCGGGCGCAGGTCGTGCAGTCCGGAAATCGAGATCACCCGTTGGATACGCTGGCGGGCCGCGGCCAGCAAGCCGCTATGTGTGGTCACGGCATGGCTGACCAAATGGCCGCCGGCCGAGTGTCCGGCCAGAACCAGTGGCCCGTCGATCGTATCGGCGACCGCCTGAATGCCGGCGATCACCGAATCGGTCAGCGATTCGAGGGTGACGTTCGGGCATAGCGGATATTCGACGAATGCCACCCGCCAGCCCCGGGCCAGGGCGCCGGCTGCGAACTGGTGATTTTCGGTTCGGGCCAGTGAACGCCAATAGCCGCCGTGCAGAAAGATCAATGTGCCGTGGGGCGAGTCTCGATCCGGTACGAACAGATCGAACACCTCGCGGGCATCGGTGCCGTAGGTGTGCTGGGTCGCCGTATGCTCGGCCCGGAACGCTTGGCCATCGGCCTGCCAGTGGGCCAGCCAATCGCTGGCATCGGCGACGGCCGCTCGGTTGTCGTAGGCGTGGTCCCAATCGTTGCTCATGTGCGATTCCGGTTGACGAATTCGGCGAAGGCCTCGGTGTGATCGGGGTGCCAGCGCGATAGGGCCGGGCGATTATCGGTCAGGTCGCCGGCTGCCCAGGTGATCCGGCGGCGGTCGGTTTCTTCATCGACTGCGTTGTCCGGGCAGAGGATATAAAAGTCGCTGGCGGCCATGCGCTCGATGAGCCGGTCGATAACCTGCTCGGCGCTCCAGGCTTCGGCGGGCTGGCTTGGATGCCGGGGCTTCGACATACCGGTATAGGTAAAGCCGGGGACGAGCAGATGGGCCGAGACGGTCGCACCCTTGGCGTTGCGCAGCTCGTGGGCCAGTGATTCGGTATAGGATTTCACTCCAGCCTTGGTCACGTTGTAGGCCGCGTCACCCGGGGGATTGGTAATGCCCTGTTTGGAACCGGTGTTGATGATCGCAGCCGGGCTGGCTTGTTCGAGCAGGCGCGGCGCAAACACTTGGCCGCCGTGGATCACGCCCCAGAGGTTGGTGGCCATTAACGCGCGCCAGCGGTCGAGTTTTTCGAAGGAGCCGCCGCCCGCGTTGATACCGGCATTATTCATGACCACGCCGATGTGATCGAAGGCTTCGAAGGCACGGTCGGCCAGGGTCTGGACCTGGTCGACCTCGCTTACGTCGCAGGCTTGGCCGAATACGATCGCCTCTAGATAGCCGGCCTCGACGGCCGCGCTCTGGACGGCTGAAACCGCATCGTCGAGTGTCGGGCCGGGCTGATCGGCCAAGGCCACATGCAGCCCCAGGCGGGCGAAACGAACGGCCGCGGCCAGACCGATACCGCTGGCCGCGCCGGTCACGACAGCGCCATGGCCGGTCGCGATAGCGGGATGTTGGGGCATGGATCGTCCTCAAACAAAACGACCGGCAAGAAGCCGGTCGAGTGCTGTATGAGCCCGCATTTTAGCAGACGGCCGGTGGCAAGACGCCGCCCGGCCGTTGCGGTGCGGCTTAGATGCCGATCTTGGCCAGGGCCTTGCCGCTCATCAGGTTGCGCTCGATCTTCTCCAGCGAGATCCCTTTGGTCTCCGGGACGAACCAGAGGATGAACAGGATGAACACGGCGTTGACCAGGGCCAGGATGCCAAACGTCCACGGACCGCCCAGGCCAGCCAGCATCATCGGGAAGAACTGGCCGATGAAGAAGTTGCCGATCCAGTTCGCGCCGGTCGAGGCGCCGATGCCGAAGTCGCGGCCGTGCAGCGGCTGGATCTCCGAGCAGAGCGTCCAGATCAACGGGCCGGCCGACATGGCGAAGCCGGCCACGAAAATCAGTACTGCGGCCATGCCGGTGTACTGCAAGAAGGGCGTGGTCGGGCCGATAGTCAGCACCGCCGACAACAGCGCCATCATCGTAGCCATGATCACGAAGCCGGCATAGAGGATCGGCTTGCGGCCCAGGCGATCGATGAAGGCGATCGCGATGAAAGTCGCCAGCACGTTGATCAGGCCGGTGATCACGGTAGCCCACAGACTGGCCGCCGTGCCTTCGAAGCCCGACATCTCGAAGATGCGGGGGGCGAAGTACATGATCACGTTCATGCCGGTGAATTGCTGGACCAGCTGCAGGGCGATGCCCAGCGCCACCGAGCGACGGAAGTTCGGGTTGTCGCGCAGCATCGCCCAGCCACGGGAATTGCTTTCCTGCTGGATGGCGGACTGGATCTCGTTGAGTTCGTACTCGACTTCTTCCGAGCTGCCGCGCAGCTTGGAGAGTACGTCACGGGCTTCGTCGAAGCGGTCCTTGGCCGCCAGCCAGCGCGGACTCTTGGGCACCGACAGCGCGCCGAAGAACAGCAAGATCGCCGGAATCACCAGCACGCCGAACATCCAGCGCCAGCTCTCGATATAGGAGAACAGCAGGTTGGACACGAAGGCGGCGAGAATGCCGATGGTCACCATCAGCTGGTAGAAAGACACGGTCGCGCCGCGAATGCGCTCAGGGGTGACCTCCGACAGATACAGCGGGGCCGTGAACGAAGCCACGCCGACCGCCAGACCCAGCAGGATGCGGCCGATGACCAATACGGTCACGCCCTGGGCCACTACGGCGATCAAGGCGCCGAAGATGAACAGCAGCGAAGAGGCCAGCAACGCCTTTTTGCGTCCCAGGGTTTTCGAGATCCAGCCGGCCCCTAGGGCACCAACGGCCGCGCCCACCATCATGGACGACACGATCCAGCCTTCCATGGCGGAAGACACATGGAATTCGTTCTTGATAAAGGGCAGGGCGCCAGAGATGACGCCGATGTCCATGCCGAACAGCAGCCCGGCGAGCGCAGCCAGGCCGCAGCTCAGCCAGACCATAGGCACGATATCGGCGTGCGCCACCGCCGACGGCGCGTCATCCGCCGTCGAGTTCGTAGGACCAGAAGGGCCGGCCATATCCAATCTCCTTGAATGGGTAGGGAAAGAATTAGGAAAAAGCGCGTTTAAGATATCTGTAGATTGGTTGTTATGACCAATTAAATTGTCGAAACTACGACTAATGTCGAAGATTAGCGGCTGAATCGTTTCACGGCTCGGGCGCCCGTCCGGTGCGGTGAGTGAGCAGCCGGTCGACCCGATCGCGGCCCGGCGGGCAGCGGCCGTCGAGCGCAGTCCACATTCGATCCAGGGTGATGGCGGCGACCTGGTCATGCTGCTGGGGCAGGGAATTCACTGCCATCGGCAGAAAATCCAACACCCGGTCGTCGCCGAAGGTGCCGATGCGGGGATAGTCGCGACCCGGCGTCGACGCGGCCAACAGTACGTCCAGCGCGCCGTCGAGCAGCGGATAGGCGGCCACCACCAACGCATCCGGTGTGCCGTGCTCGTCGATATGCGCCTGCATCAGGGCCGCGCCGCTGGCACGGCTATAGGTCGTAGCGGTGCACAGGGTGGCGCGGCAATCACCGTCGTGCTCGTCGACCGCGGCCAGAAACCCCTGGCGGCGGCGTTCGGTGATCGACAGACCGGCCACGGCATCCAGCCAGACCACTGAACGTGTGTTTGGGGTGAGCACCGAGGCAGTCAGCCGGCGCGCGGCTGCGCTGTTGCTCGAGGCCACGCTGCGAAAGCGAGCCTCGTCGAGCGGCCGGTCGAGGCCGATGATTGGCAGTCCTTCGGCCTGCAGATCGGCGTAGAAGGGATCTTCTCGATCAAGGCAGGAAGCCACGATCAGACCATCGCAGCGCCGCGCCCGAAGTGCTTCGGCCAGCGCGCGTTCGGTGGCGGCTTCGTCGTCGGAACAGACGATGATCACCTGATAGCCGGCCGATCGGGCGCCGCGTTCGAGTCGCTTGGCCAGGCGGGCATAGCTGACGTTTTCCAGATCCGGCACCACCAAGCCGAGTGTTCGAGTGGCGCCGCGACGCAGCGCGGCAGCGCGCGCATCGACCTGGAAACCGTGGGCCTCGATCACGGCATTGACCCGGGCCACAGTGCTCGGGCTGATACGTCTGGCCTCGGCCTGGCCGTTGACCACATAGCTGGCAGTGGTGCGCGAAACGCCGGCCAGCCGAGCGATATCGGCAAGGGTTCGGGCTTTGGTCATACCGGATCGATCGCAGCCGTGGCTGAATACGACTGGCCCATGCCGAGCCGTGCCGGTTGAGTGCGGTTGAGCGCGCTAACGACGCCTCGACTACACTGCGCCCGCTGGGCCGTGCCCTGGCGCTGCTGGCGGGTGCCCAAGCCGTTGCATGCTGCAGCAGTATTCGTTTCTGCCGTCGGAGGATCAGACTTTTGTCTGAAGGGCGCTGTTTTCACTTGATTCCTCCCAAAGCCAGTTACAGCATACGACTGTAATTTCGGTGACACGATTCAGCTATTCGCCGAAAGGCTAAGATGGATCGCCCGCCAGCGATCGGTTTATCCGTCCCGGAGTTCTCATGCTCAAGCTCACTGCCGATGCCGTACTGCTCGACCAATCTGCCGACGATTGGCGCGATGCCCTGACCCAGGCCGGCAAGGCGCTGACCCGGGCGGGTCTGACCGATGCCGCCTACGGCCAGGCGCTGTTCCAGCGCGAAAACGAAGCCTCGACCTATCTCGGCAACGGCATCGCCATACCGCATGGCACGCCGGCCTCGCGGGCCTATGTACGCGAAACCGGCCTGCGTCTGCTGCAGTTCCCGAACGGCCTGGAATGGCACGACGGCAATCGTGTGTCGCTGGTGATTACCATCGCCGCGGCCAACGACGAACATCTGGATATCCTGCGCGGACTGACCCATGTGCTGGATGCGCCGGGCGTGGCCCATCGTCTGGCCGAGGCCGACAACGCCGACGAGGTGATCGCGCTGCTGTCCAGACCGCCAGTGGTCGCCCGCCTGGATCGGCATACCGTGGCCGCCCGTGTGCCGGTGACCACCCGCCAGGGCTTGGCGGCGGTCGCGGCGACGCGGCTGCACGAAGCCGGCCTGGCCGGGCCGGCGTTTCTGGCCGAGATCATGGGCCAGACGCCGGCCTCGCTGGGCGACAAACTATGGCTGATCGAAGGCAGTGCCGACGTCGCCCAGCCGGCGCTGGCGGTCGCCACGCCGGCCGAAGTCCACGATGCCGCCGCAGTGTTCGTGCTGGCCCGGGTGCCACGGGCCGATGAACAGGTCGGCCATGCCACCCAGAAACTGCTCGATCGCATGCTCGGGGTGCTGGAATCCGGGGAAGGTACGCGTCTAGCCCAGCTCGATGCGGGTCAGTTGTTGGGCCGGCTGTCCGGTGAGTCGAGCAGCGCCGAGGTGCTGCGGGTGCGGGTACGCAATGCCCACGGCCTGCATGCCCGCCCGGCCAAGCAGCTGGTCCAGATCGCCCGCGAACAAAGCCTGCCGATTCGGGTGCGTCTGGAGTCCGGTGGCGCGGACACGGTCTCGGCGGCCAGTCTGACCAAGGTTATCGGGCTGGGCGCACGGCGCGGCCAGATGCTGGTGTTTTCGGCCGAAGGCGAGGGCGCATCGGGCGCGCTCGAGGCGATCGGCAATGCCGTACGGTCCGGGTTGGGCGAAGAAGTGCTGCCGCTGGACGACACCAGCGAGGCCCGGCCGTCGCGCAACAAGAGTCAGCCGCGGGCGATCGCCCCGGCACCGGCCGACGATACGCCGCTGGATGCCGTCGCGGCGTCGCCGGGCATGGCGATCGCGCCAGCGTTCGTAATGCGCCTGCCCGAGTTCGACTATCCCGAGACCCGCGACGACTCGATCAGTGAGCGCCGGCGTCTGGACGCCGCGATCCGCGATGCCTATAGCCAGCTTACCGATCTGGTGCGGGCGGCCGATGGCGGCGATATGGCCGAGATCCTGTCCATGCACGAGGAGATGCTGCGCGATCCGGAGCTGCGCGAGGCGGCGGTCGAGGCGATCAACGAAGGTGCTTCGGCCGAAGCCGGCTGGTGGGCGGCCATCGATGCCTCGGCCCGGGCCCAGGCCGCGCTGGCGGATCGGATCCTGGCCGAGCGGGCGGCCGATCTGCGCGATGTCGGCCGGCGTGTGCTCGGGCGGCTGTGCGGCGTGGATATGCCGGAGCCGCCGGAACACCCCTATATTCTGGTCGCCGAAGATATCGGCCCCTCGGATGTGGCCCAGCTCGATACCCAGCGCGTACGCGGCCTGCTCACTGCCAAGGGCGGGGCGACCTCGCATAGCGCGATTCTGGCGCGCAGCCTGGGTATTCCGGCGGTGGTCGGGGCCGGTGAAGGCGTATTGTCGCTCAGCGACGGCGACGAGTTGATCATCGACGGCGAGCGTGGCCGGGTCACGCCCAATCCCAGCGATGCGCGTCGCGAGCGCGCCGAGCGCGCAATCGCCGACCGCGAGGCGCTGGCCGAAAAAGCCTTTGCGGCCCGCTTTGATCCCGCGGTCACCACCGATGATCGCCGTATCGAAGTCGCTGCCAATCTGGGCAATACGTCGCACGCCGGCGATGCTGTGGAGCGCGGCGCCGAGGGCGTCGGGCTGCTGCGCACCGAATTCATTTTTATGGCGCACCCGGCGGCGCCCGATCTAGATACCCAGGTCGCCGAATACCGGCGCGCCTTCGAAGCCCTCGGCCCGGATCGGCCGCTGGTGGCTCGGACTCTGGATGTTGGCGGCGATAAACCGCTGGATTACTGGCCGGTGCCGCCCGAGGACAATCCGTTTCTGGGGTTGCGTGGTATCCGGCTGGCGCTGGACCGGCCACAGATTCTGGAGACCCAGATCCGGGCGCTGGTGACCGCGGCCGATGGCCGGCCGCTGCGGATCATGTTCCCGATGGTCAAGGATCTGGCCGAGTTCCATGCCGCCAGGGCCATCTACGACCGGGTGATCGCCGAGTTCGACAGCGTCGATGTCCAGCTCGGGGTGATGGTCGAGGTGCCGTCCTGTGCCTTGCTGGCCGGCAGCCTGGCCCCGCATGTCGATTTCTTCTCGATCGGCACCAACGATCTAACCCAGTACACCCTGGCCATCGATCGCGGCCATCCGCGGCTGTCTGGCCAGGCGGACGGCCTACATCCGGCGGTGTTGCGGCTGATTTTGATGGTCATGGTCGCGGCCGAGAACCACGGCTGCTGGGTCGGCGTCTGCGGTGAATTGGCCAGCGACGGCCAGGCGGTCGGCGTGCTGGTCGGCCTCGGCATCCATGAGCTGTCGGTTAACGCCCGACAGGTGCCGCTGGTCAAGGCCCGGATTCGGCGACTGTCGTATACCGAGGCCGCCAGCCGGGTCGAGGCGTTGTTGTCGATGGCCACCGCCGCCGAGGTGCGCGAAGCGGTCGAGGCCGCCGAGGCTGGCGAGTCGCAGGTCTAATGGCACGCGTTCTGGCGATCACGCTCAATCCAGCGCTCGATCTATCGATCGGGCTCGATACGCTGATGCCCGGCACCGTGCATCGTGCCGGCGAGGCGCGCTCGACGCCGGCCGGCAAGGGCAACAACGTGGCCCGGGTATTGGCGGCCCACGGCCACCAGGTGACCGTGAGCGGTTTTCTGGGCGCGGCCAATGCCGGCGTCTTCGAGACCGCTTTCGCCGACTGGGGCGTGGCCGATGCCTTCATTCGCGTAGCCGGCGAGACGCGCACCAACGTCAAGCTGGCCGAGTCGGCCGGACGCGTGACCGATATCAATACCGCCGGCGCGGCCGTGGCCGATGATGATTGGGCCGGCCTGCTCGCCGAGATCGATTCACAGGCCGAAACACAATCGTTCTCGGCAGCCGTGATCGCCGGCAGCCTGCCGCCGGGCGTGGCGCCGGCGCGGCTGGCCGAGTTGGTGGTACGCCTGAACGAGTTCGGGGTGCCGGTCTGGCTGGATACCAGCGGCGAGGCACTAGCGGCAGCAATCGCGGCCTGCCCGGCATGGGTCAAGCCCAACGTCGACGAGCTGGCGGCCTGGGCCGGCCGGACGCTGGCCGAAGAGGCGACCGTGCTGGACGCTGCGGCCGCGCTGCAACAGGCCGGCGTAACGAATGTCGTGGTGTCGCGGGGTGCTGCGGGTGTGTTCTGGCAAGGCGAACGCCAGACGCTCGCGGCCACGGCGCCGCGCGTATCGGTAGTGTCGACGGTCTGTGCCGGCGATACGTTGGTGGCCGGGCTCATGCACGGCCGGTTATCGGGCTGGTCGGATGACGACACTTTGGCGTTTGCCGTGGCCCTGTCGGCGGATGCCGTCACCCGGATCGGCGTGGGGCGTTCCGATACGGCTGAATTCGAGACTCTGCGCCAATCGGTGGCCGTGCAGGCTGTCGTCGAGCGCGGACCGAGAGTCAAACGGGGGTCGCTATCGGCGGCCGGAGAGAACCGAACATGAAGATCACCATCGTCACAGCCTGCCCGGGCGGGCAGACGACTTCCTGGCTGGCGGCCCAGCGGCTGTTCCGGGCCGCCGAGCGTCGCGGCTGGCGGGCTGTTTTCCACCCCGATGACAGCGGCGACAGCGACTATGTGATCGTGGCTGCCAGTGCTCCGGTCGATCTGTCGGGCTATGCCGGGCGGGCCCTGTATCGGGCCGAGCTGAGTCAGGCGCTGGCCGAGCCGGATACGGTGCTGGACGCCGCCGAAAGCCAGGCCGCGCCCTATGAGCCGAGCGCTGCGGACACGGCTCCGGCGGCTGACGATACTGCGCCTGCAGAGGCGGCATCGGGACAGCGCATCGTCGCGGTGACTGCCTGCCCGACCGGGGTCGCGCATACGTTCATGGCCGCCGAGGCATTGGCCGAAGCCGGGCGCGCGCTGGGCCACCAGATTCGGGTCGAGACCCAGGGGTCGGTGGGCGCCCAGGATGCGCTGACCGACGAAGAGATCGCAGCTGCCGACGTGGTGTTGCTGGCCTGCGATATCGAAGTCGACGATTCGCGTTTTGCCGGGAAGCCGATCTACCGGGCTTCGACCGGGGCCGCGCTCAAGCAGGCCCGCTCGACCATTGAGGCTGCGTTGGCCGAGGCGACGGTGGAATCGGCTGGCCAGGGCAGTGCCGGTAGCGGCCAGGGCCAGGCCAAACCCAGCATGAAAGAGCGCGGCATCTACAAGCATCTGCTGACCGGCGTGTCGTTCATGCTGCCGATGGTGGTCGCTGGCGGGCTGTGTATCGCGCTGTCGTTCGTGTTCGGCATTAATGCGGCCGACGAGAAGGGCAGTCTGGCGGCGGCGCTGATGCAGATCGGTGCCGGCTCGGCGTTCAAGCTGATGGTGCCGATCCTGGCCGGTTATATCGCCTATTCGATCGCCGACCGGCCGGGGCTGACCCCGGGGCTGATCGGCGGCTGGCTGGCGACCGATCTCGGGGCCGGCTTCATCGGCGGCATCATCGCCGGTTTCCTGGGCGGCTATGCAGCGCTCGCGGTCAAGCGTTTCGTGCCGTTGCCGGCCAGTATCCAGTCGCTCAAGCCGATTCTCATCATTCCGTTGATCTCGAGCCTGATCACCGGGCTGGTGATGATCTATGTCATCGGTACACCGGTGGCCGCGATCCTGGAAGCCTTGACCGGCTTTCTCAATTCGATGGGCTCGACCAACGCCGTGCTGCTCGGTCTGTTGCTGGGCGGCATGATGTGCTTCGACATGGGCGGGCCCATCAACAAGGCGGCCTATACCTTCGGTGTCGGGCTGTTGTCGTCCCAGACCTATCTGCCGATGGCCGCGATCATGGCCGGCGGCATGGTACCGCCGATCGGCCTGGGGCTGGCCAGTCTGCTGGCCCGGCCGAAGTTCGATACCGCCGAGCGTGAGGGCGGCAAAGCCTCGCTGGTGCTGGGGCTGTGCTTCATTACCGAGGGCGCGATCCCGTTCGCAGCCAAGGACCCGATCCGGGTGATTCCCTGCTGTGTGACCGGCGGCGCTGTCGCCGGCGGGCTGAGCATGTTCTTCGGCTGCAAGCTGATGGCGCCGCACGGCGGGCTGTTCGTGATGCTGATTCCGAACGCGGTGACCCATGCCTCGCTGTATCTGGCTGCGATTGCGGCCGGTTCGGCGGTGACCGGGCTGTTGTATGCCACCATCAAGCCGCGTGTGGCCGCGGATTCAGCCTCGGCCAGCACCGATGCACTGGGCCTGAATTCCTCGGCTTCATAATCGGTCATAAGTAGCGCGCAATCGATTGGCTCGCTATTAATCGGAGACGTCCCCCGAGCTGGAACTGCATAATGCAGTCAATTCGATTTGGGGGATTTCTATGATTAATGCGCCAGTTAGCCGACCGTCCGTACTCAAACGGGTGGCTTGGGCCGGCGTTGGCTGTGTTGCGTTCGGGCTGCTCTGTGGCCCCGGTAGCGGGGTCGCCGCGGGGCTGGGGGAGCAGCTCAATACCCAGCTTCTACACGGTGTTCGCTGGTCTGGTCGCTTGGGACTGTACGACTTTCAGCGCGATCACAATCTCAACCAGCCCTTTCCGGGTAATCCGACCCAGGACCCGAACGGCGGCTATGACGTCGGCTCGGTCGCGATCGGTGGCAATATCTATGCCCAGACCGGCCAGATCTACGGGTTGTCGGCGGGGCTTGGGTATTCGTTTTCCGAGGCCTTGCAGGACAAGGAAGATTACAACTCGAACCTGGTCGGCCCAGCCGGGCATTATCGAACCCTCAATCGTGCCTATGCCCAGTACAACTGGCCGGGGGTGCGGATTCGCGCCGGGCGCCAGAACATGCATACCCCGTTTGCCTCGGACGATCAGTTCGCCTTTATCCCGCGCTCGTTCGCCGGTTTTTCGATCTCGGCCCGACCGCTGGATTTCGCGACCCATCGCGATCGCTCGGTCGACCCGGGCGAACAGCGCATCGCGCCGGCCGATTACAACAACGACCTGCTGATGCCGATGTCGTTTCACGACCAGCGTCAGGACAAGCCGAAGTGGCAGGTCTATTTCGCGCGCATGTATAAGTTCGAGAGCCGCAGTTCTAGCCATTTCCAGGACGGCAATCGCTACGTGCCCGATACCTCCGGGTTCTACACCTTGGGCACCCATGCCCGCCAGAGCACCGCGCACGGCGACTACATCGCCCAGCTGTGGCATTACAACTTCAACGACACGGCGGATTTACAGTATGTCGAGGCCGGTTATCAGCTGCCGGCGCTGGCTGTGAGCGATGGTTTCGATGGCATCAAGCCGTTCATACGGCTGCAGTACACCCACGAGAGCGAAGCCGGCCAAGCCAAGCTGGGTCCGATCGATGCCGATGTCTATGGCGCCAAGCTGGGGGTGCGTTCGGCCCATTTCGGCCTGTCGGTGGTCGGGCACTATTCACCGACCCACGAGGGCAGCTTCCGCGGCGGGCAGGTGGCCCATCCCTATACCGATCTGTCGGGGTTGTTCTATACCGACACCATGAACGACGGTGTGGGCGATCTCGGGCCGGGCTATGGCTATGGCGTGCGCGCGAATGTACGCGCCACCGATGAGTTCTCGTTGTTCTCGCGCTATATCCGCTACGTGGCCCGCTACGGCCAGAGCCACGATTTCTACGATACCTCCGGGCCGCAGGGCTTTGCTGCCAATACGCCAATTACCCACAACCAGCACTCCTGGGGCTGGGATACCGGTGTGACGCTCAGCCTGTCGATGATCAGCCCGGTGCTGGAAGGCTTCAAGCTCCAGGATGTGCTTGGCGTAACCGATTTCGAGGGCAGCCATCGGTTCTACGACAATCGGCTGCGTCTGTTCTATAAATTCTGAGCCCTTAGAGTCCAGCGTCCGGGCGTGTGTCGTTCGAATGCTACTTCGCTGATGGGGAGCCGGTTTCGCAGGCTGTCCGTGCTGGGTCTTCGGGGGCTGCTGCGATAACGCGGCAGGCGGCATAGTTTTTATAGCCAGCCCGGTTTCGGCCAGGGCCGGGTTGAGCGCGATCCAGCATGGCAAGCAGTCTGGATGTAGGGCGACGCCGCGACGGAGACTGTGTCTCGGATTGCTGCCAAACCGGCTTGGCCTGGCGGGCCGGAGAAAATCAGCCGGATCGGTGGCTATTTTCAGCGCGTTGATCGCTTTTGTCTCGGGCCGGGCTTTTGTCGGCCCGGGCTACTGACGCATATTGGGCGAGTTAAATTCATCCCACAGGAGCCTGGCATGGCTTATCTGAAGGTCGATACCGAAAATACTGCGCCGGTCGAGTTGTACTACGAAGACGTGGGTGCCGGCCGCCCAGTGGTGCTGATCCACGGCTGGCCACTATCCGGCCGTTCCTGGGAGGCCCAGGTGCCGGCGCTGGTGAATGCGGGCTACCGCGTGATCAGCTACGATCGACGCGGCTTTGGCAAATCCTCCCAGCCGTATCAGGGCTACGATTACGATACCTTCGCTGCCGATCTGGATAAGCTGATGCAGCATCTGGATCTAAAAGACGCCACCCTGGTCGGCTTTTCCATGGGCGGTGGTGAAGTCGCGCGTTATATCGGCACCTATGGCAGCGAGCGGGTGGCTGGCGCGGTGTTCGCCGCAGCCGTACCGCCGTATCTGTACAAGGCCGACGACAATCCCGACGGCGGGCTGGACGATGCCACCATCGAACAGTTCGAAAACAGCGTGAAGCAGGATCGGCCGGCGTTCTTCGAGGATTTCTCGGCGCAGTTTTTCTCCACCGAGGCTGGTGGACTGCTGGTCAGCGATTCGATGCGGGCCTATCACCGGGATCTGGCCTGGGCAGCGTCGCCCAAGGGCACGTTGGATTGCATCTCGGCCTTCGGACGCACCGATTTCCGGGGCGATCTGGAGCGCATCGATGTGCCGACGCTGGTGATCCACGGCGATGCCGATTCGATCGTGCCGATCGAAGTTTCGGGCAAGCGTACCGCGCAGAGCGTCGCTAACGCGTCGCTGGTGGTCGTTCAGGGCGGCCCGCACGGCATCAATGCCACGCATGCCGACGAGTTCAATCGGGCCCTGCTCGAGTTTCTCGACTGAGCGGGTGAGTCCAATCTGAAAATGCCGGCCGCCGGGTTATCCGGCGGCCGGCAAACAACGCCGGCCCGAGGCCGACGTTCGGGCGCTACCTGCTCGGTCGGGGGCAACCGGGAGGGCCAAGGCAGCGCCTACAAAGCAGCCCGGAGGGCAATCAGGCTGCCTTGTCCTTCATCGAGGCCATGTCGATGACGAAGCGATAACGTACGTCACCGGCCTTCATGCGCTCGAAGGCCTCGTTGATATCGTTCAGGTCGATCATCTCGACATCGCAGGTGATGCCGCGTTCGGCACAGAAATCCAGCACTTCCTGGGTTTCTGGCATGCCGCCGATCAACGAACCGCCGACTACGCGGCGCTTGAAGATCAGGTTCATGCCAGTGATGGCGGGCTCGATCGGGTCCATCAGGCCGACCAGGATATGCGTGCCGTCGTATTTCAGGGTCGCCAAATAGGGGTCGATCGGATGCTGGACCGGCACCGTGTCGAGCATGAAGTCGAAGGTTTCGGCCACGGCCGCCATCTGCTCGTCGTCGGTCGAGACCACGACATGGTCGGCGCCGTTGGATTTGGCTTCTTCAACCTTGGATTCGGAACGGGTGAACAGCGTCACCTCGGCGCCGAAGGCCTTGGCCAGTTTGACGCCCATGTGGCCGAGACCGCCCATGCCGATCACGCCGACCTTATGGCCAGCTTTCACACCGTAGTGTTTGAGCGGCGAATAGGTGGTGATGCCGGCGCACAGCAGGGGAGCTGCAGATTTGAGATCGATGCCGTTGGGCATGCCGACCACGAAGCGCTCGGAGACCACCACGAAGGTGGAATAGCCGCCCTGGGTCATGCTGCCGTCGTGCGGATCCTCACTGCCGTAGGTCATGGTGAAGCCGTTCAGGCAGTACTGCTCCAGCCCATCGTTGCAGGCTTGGCAGTCGCGGCAGGAATCGACCATGCAGCCGACGCCGACCAGATCGCCTTCTTGGTACTGGGTGACTTCCGGGCCGACCTGGGTCACGCGGCCGACGATCTCGTGGCCGGGTACGATCGGGAACTGGGTGAAGCCCCAGTCGTTCTTGGCGAAGTGCAGGTCCGAGTGGCAGACGCCGCAGTATAGGATCTCGATCGCCACATCGTCCGGACGCGGGTCGCGGCGGTTGAAATCGAACGGCTCGAGGTTGCGGTCTGCCGCATGGGCAGCGTAGGCGTGAGTCAAAGTGGGCATGAAGCCTCCTGTCAGTGGTGACCAACGTTGCGTGCCAACACGCGTTTGGTTGCCATGCATTGTTGGTGCGAAGCGGCTCTACGGCCATAGCGATTCTTCGCTTATTCATGCCCGAAAGTCCGAGCCAGTCCGGCCCGGCCGGCGCCAGCGGCGGTCTTTGTTGCATAATCGTGTGGTTTGGAGAATCAGAAGCCCGGACGCATGAATACCTACGCCGAGGCCAGTGATCTGGCCCGACTCGCCGAACGTATTGCGCCGCATGTGCGACACAATGGCTTCAACGCCACCTCGGTTGAAGGCCTCGAGCTGGTCGCTTCGAGCTGTCATCGACCGCGCGAGCCCCAGGTCTACGAGCCGGGGCTGGTGTTCATCGTACAGGGCGAAAAAGTCGGCTATCTCGAGGACCGGGTCATCCACTACGGGGCCGGCCACTATCTGGTGCAGGCCATGCCGTTGCCGTTCGAGTGCGAGACCCGGCCCGGCGGTAGTGCACCGCTACTGGGAGCGAATCTGCGCGTCGAGCCCGATGTGCTCGGCGAGCTGGTCAGCGCCATGCCGCAGGATGCGATCGCTACGACCCCGCGCTGCGATGCCCAGACGCTGCCGATGGCAGCGGTCGATCTGGACACTCGGATGGTCGAGGCGCTGGCCCGGCTTCTGGATTGTCTGAACGACTCGGTGGCGGCCCGGGTATTAGCGGCCGATCGCCTGCGTGAGGTGGTCTTCGAGGCCCTGCGCGGGCCCCAGGGGCATCTGCTGCTACAGCTGCTGCAGGTTCAGGGCGTCTATGCCCGTATCGGCGAAGCGATCCAGCAGCTGCGGGCCTACTATACCGAGCCGCTGTCGGTGCCGGCGCTGGCGGCCAGCGCGCATATGAGCGTGTCGAGCTTTCATGCCCATTTCAAGCAGCTCACCCGGGTCTCGCCGCTGCAGTACCAGAAACGCATCCGCCTGCTGCGGGCCCGCGACCTGCTGGTACGCGGGACGACCAACGTCAGCGGCGCCGCTGGTGCGGTCGGCTATCAGAGCGCTTCGCAGTTCTCGCGGGAATACAAACGCTATTTCGGCGTCGCTCCCGCCCACGACCACAGCAGTGCCGGCGAGCTGATCGATCCGACGGTCGCCTCTGCCTGATGCCGGCCTGGCGGCTGGCTGGCTCGTGGCCTGGAGTCACCGTCGGGGCTAGCCGTTGGCTAACGGCCCACGATATAGCGTTGGCTGCTCGGACTCGCGATTTCAAGGCGTTAGCGGACATAACCGGTCAGCGACGGTATCGCGAAAACGTTGGATCGCCGGTTCGCTTTCGTCGACGCGCGTGAGCATGCTGACATCGAGCTTTTGGCTCAAACCGGGCAGATCGCGATAGACCACGGCGCCGTTGAAACGGGAAGACAAGATCGACGATAACAGGGTGATGCCGAAACCGGCCTCGACCAGGCCCAGGGCCATCATCGGATTGCTGGCGCGGCCGCCGGAGCGAGGTTCGAACGGCAGCACCCGGCGGGTTAGACGAAGACCGCTGCTGTCTTCCTGGCCTGCATAGCCAATGAATGGTTCATCGATCAGCTCGATCGGTTCGATATGGCTCTGTTCGGCTAGCCGGTGATGTGCGGGCAGCACCAGACGCAGGGGAAATTCGGCCAGGATCAGGCGAGCACAGGTCGTATCGGGGCGCAGCGATAGCGTCGTTCCCAAGGCGATATCAACCTGACGGTGGGCGAGGGCGGTCGGCTGACTTTGGGGGTGCATCTCCTCGATCGATACTTCGATTCCGGGGTATCGCTCGCCCACGGTGTCGATACAGCGCTTGAGCAAGCCGGAATAGACCGCGCTGGGTGAATAGACCACACGGACCCGGCCAACGGCGCCCGAGGCGACCGAACGCACCGTGGCGGCTGCAACGTCGACTTGTTCAATACAGCGCCTGGCCTCCGGCAGCAGCGCCTGGCCGGCCGCGGTGAGACGCACTTGGCGTTGCGAGCGGTCGAATAGCCGTGTGTCTAGCTCGGTTTCCAGAGCCTTGATCTGCATGCTCAGGGCTGGCTGGACGATATGCAGCCGCTCGGCCGCGCGAGCGAAATGCAGCTCTTCGGCCAAGGTCAGGAAATAACGCAGTTGTCGTACGTCCACGGCAGAGCTCTGTTGATCTGATCACTGTAACTAATCGACATGTCGCTGGCGGGCCTGGTTTGCCCGGGTGTGACCGGTCTGGGGCGAACGAGGGGAGGGGGTCAAAAAAACCACCAAATAAGCGCATACCGGGGTCGGTCTGTAGCAAACGCAGTGATTTTAGATAGTTGACGCGAGTCTGAAAGCGCTGCACTTGATCCGCCGCAAGCAACTGCCTGGGCTTTGATTTCGGCTGATCAATCAATTTTTCTGATCAGTCTATCAGTAAATCTTAGTGTTCGGCGCTAGTCGCGCCTCCTTAGACTTCCGTCGCATTGTGCTGGAGATGGTTTTCACGCCTACGCGGTCGTGGTTTATCGGCCGGAATCGGTGGTTCTTTAATCCCAGACTTTTCGTATCGCGACGCACCAGGAGACTTCATGCGTTTTGCAGCACTGACCGGCGTACTTATGACCTTTGCCCTGCTTAGTAGTTCCGCAGCCTGGGCGGCTCGTTCGAGCGATGCCTCGCAGGCGGCGGATGCCAGCCGCAAAGCCCATCAAAACTATGAAAAAAAGCGCGATGCGCTGGCCGAGCAGCGCTTGGGTGGGGCGATCGGGGCTTCTTCGCGCAAAGCGGCCCCGGGCGCTTCTGCAATGCTGGATGCGCCGATCAAGACCGATGATTCGCTGCAGGCCGGCGACGATTCGCAAGCCTCGTCTAATCGCTAGTCGATGACATCGTTCAAGGATTGCTGATGTACAAGTTCACAGGAATGGGCCGTGCCGTCATGGGTGTGGCGGTCTTGTCATTCGGGGTGGGCCAGGCCTATGCGGCGCCGCCACGCACGGGTCTCGACGTCGAGGCCCGGGTCGGCGCGATGGTCGACAACATGACTCTGGCCGAGCAGATCAACTACACCCGGGTCGACGATGGCCATATGCTGCCGCCGCTGGCCAAGTTCGACCTGCCTGGCACGATCGCCTACGACTCGTCGATGGGCGTGCATGTCGACGATAAAACCTTCGGGGCCCAGTATCCGTCGCAGTCGGCTTTGTCGGCGACCTGGAACATCAATCGGGCGAAGGAATTCGGTCTGGCGATCGGTTATGAGACCCGGGCCGCCGGCGGCCAGCAGATGCTCTCGCCGGGCATGAATCTGTATCGCATGCCCTACGGTGGGCGACAGGCCGAATATATCAGCGGCGAGGACCCGTTCCTGGGCGCCGTAATGGGCGCGGCCTCGGTCAACGGTATCCAGACCCAGGGCATCATGGCCGGTGCTAAGCATTGGTTGATGAACGAGCAGGAAGCCAACCGCCGCGGCTTGAACGTGCACGTGAGCGAGCGGGCCATGCGCGAGCTCTATATGCCCGGCTTCGAGTCGCTGGCCAAAAACGCGAATATCGCGGCGATCATGTGTGGTTTTAACCAGATCAACGATGAATACGCCTGCGACAATCACCATCTGATTACCGATGTGCTCAAAGGCGAATGGGGCTACGAAGGCTTCGTGCTGAGCGATTTCAACTCGATCCACGATCCCTTCCAGGGCGCCTGGGCCGGTACCGACCTGGATATGCCCACCGGCCTGCAGTTCACCGAAGCCAATCTGATGCCGTATGTCTGGAGCGGGCAGCTGGTTCCCGACGTGATCAAGGACAAGGCCCGCCGGAACCTGCGGGCGTTGGTGCGTTATCGCTTCGATGAAGGCCTGCCGGTCGTCACCGGGCTGACCGAGCCCGGGCACGGCGCCCGCGCAGCACTCGATGTGGCGCGCGAAGGGATCGTACTGCTGAAAAACAGCGAGTCCCAGGGCCAGCCGCTGCTGCCGCTGGACCAGAACGCCAAGATCGCCGTGGTCGGTGACCTGTCGGTAGGCGTGCCGACGTCGCCCTCCGGCACGGCCTGGTCGCCGCCGGACAGCTATGTCAACGAGCTGAGCGGGCTCAAGCAGCTGGCGCGTTCGGAAAATCGCGTCGACTATCTGCAGTCGCTGTCGCTTAGCCCCCAGACGTCGGTCTGGTATCAACCAGCCCAGGGCGGTAGCGATATCCAGAACCAGGGTCTGAAAGCCGAATATTTCAGCAACACGGACCTGTCCGGCGAGCCGGTGATCACGCGCATCGAACCCGGGGTGGACTGGGATTTTTCGAGCAACCAGAACGTGACCGCTTTCGGTACCAGTTCCGTGAATGGCTTCAGCCCGACCGGCGGCAGTTTCTCGGCTCGTTTCACGGGCCAGATCAAGCCGACCATCAGCGGCCGTCATGTGTTCAAGGTACGTGCCGATGGGCCGTTCAAGCTGTGGGTCAACGGCCGCCTGCTGATCGATTTCGATGGCGAAGTCGCCGGCAGCGGCTTGACCTCGCCGATTGCCTATTCCGGGCGTACGCAGCGGCTGCGGGCCGGCCAGACCTACGACGTGCGGCTGGAATACCAGCGCACCAGCAGCGGCTCGTCGCAACTCGGCAGCATCAACGGCATCCAGATGAGCTGGGCCTCGTTGGCAGCACCTCAAAACCTCGATCAGTACGACGCGGTCTATATCGCAGCCGGCCTGGGTAACGAGTATGAAGGCGAAGGCTCCGACCATGAAGCCGAACTGCCGGAATATCAGTCGAACCTGATCCGTAATTTGAGCCGTGCCAATCCGAACACGATCGTGGTGCTGCATGCCGGTGGTGGCGTGAAGATGTTGCCGTGGGCGAAAAAGGCCGGGGCCATTCTGCATGCCTGGTATCCGGGCCAGCAGGGCGGTCAAGCCCTGGCCGAGATCATCTATGGCGATGTGAACCCCTCGGGCAAGCTGCCGATCAGTCTGGCCAAACATCTGGAAGACAATCCGGCCTATTCGAGTTACCACGACGTATCGGCCTACCAAGGCGATAATGCCAAAACCGACATGACCTATAGCGAGGGCGTATTCCTTGGCTATCGCGGCTATGACGAGAACGGCGTGAAGCCGCTGTATCCCTTCGGTTTCGGGCTGTCGTACACGACCTTTTCCTATAGCGGTCTGAAGCTAACCCCGCATCGTATGACGCCGGGCGCCACGGTCGAAGCCAGGTTCACCGTCACCAATACCGGCAGCCAAGCCGGCTATGAAACGGCCGAGCTGTATGTGCATCCGCGCCAGAGTACGATCCCGCGGCCGCGCAAGGAGCTCAAAGGCTTTGCCAAGGTGTATCTGCAGCCGGGCGAGAGCAAGCAGGTGACGATCCCGCTCAACGGCCGCTCACTGGCCTATTACCAGAAGGATACGGATAGCTGGGATATCGACCCGGGACGCTATGTGATCAAGGTCGGTGGTTCGTCCGATGCGCTGTCGCAGCGCGCGCCGTTGATCGTCAGCCAGGCCGAACAGCTCAAGACTTCGGATTCGAATCCTTTGCCGAAGCCGCTGCAGGAGGCCGTACAGGTCAATCCACAGCGCGCCTACTAGGCCATACCTGGATCGTCGCCGGCCGATAGACGGCCTTGGCGACTAGAGCAAGAAAAGCCCGGCGGTATACGCCGGGCTTTTTTACGTGGGGCCCCGGCCCGGCGTGCCGGTCAGTGGTGATGGGCACAATGGCCTTCGGTTTCGGCCTGCCGGGACAGCAGCCAAAGCCCGATCCCGAGGGCAACGAAGACCAGATTGAGCCAGAAGGTGTAGTCCAGACTGAAGAAAGTCATGGTACCGACGTCTACCGCACTCGAGTCGGGCACCCAGCCGCCGGCCGAGAAGATGAGATCGATCACGAAGCCGGTCACGGCCATGGCGATATAAAGAATGACGCCGAGCGTGGCGGCCAGCCGGGTGCCGTAGTACTGGCGATAGACCAGCAGCATCGGGATCACGATCAAGTCGCCGTATATAAAGGCCAGCGCGCCGCCGAAAGTGATGCCGCCGTTGAACAGGGCGGCGGCTAACGGCACGTTGCCCACCGAGCAGACGAAGCTGACCACGGCCACCAGCGGCCCCACCAGAGCATTTTCGATCATCTGCAACAGGCTGACGCTCTGATCGGCGCCACCGGAAAGAAACAGCGCCTGCCAGAAGTCATCCGGTACCCAGACCACTAGGGCGCCGGCTACGATCACGCCGATGGCGATATCCTTCCAGATCATCGACCAGTCCATCACGAAGTTGGCCGCTGCCTGGCGCCAGCCCGCCAGGCTGGTGAGGCTCGGTACCTCGGCGTCGCCGTCGCGTTCTTCGCTCTGGGCGTCGCGAAGACGGGCAAAGGCACTGGTCGGCGCCGCGATTTTCATCAATAGCGCCGTAATGACGATCAACAGCACGCCGCCGGCGAACTCGGCGACCACGAACTGCCAGCCCATCAACGACCACAGCACGAAGCCAAGCTCGATCACCAGATTGGTAGCCGCGATCATGAACGCGAGCGCGGCCGTGATATGGGCGCCGCGCAGGAATACGCTGCGGCTCATAGCGGCCGCTGCATAAGAACACGACGAAGAAATCGCGCCGAAAAAGCCGGCTCGGGCCAGCGAGGCTGGGCTATCGTCGCCCATGACCTGCACCATACGTCGTTTCGGCACGAAGGCCTGCACGGCGCCGGAAATCGCGAAGCCCAAGACCAGGGCCCATAGAATTTTCCAGAACATGCCGGCGATCGTATAGAGCGTATCGCCGAGCGTTGAAATCAAGTCCATATAAGATTGTCCTTCTAGCTAGAAAGTGGGGCCGGATCAGAACCAGGCTCGAATGCCGATCACGAATGCCGTCGAGGACGAGGATTCGCCTTCGGCCCGGCTGAAGTCGCGGGTTTTGCCGTATTGCTGCTCCCAGCGCACGCCGATATAGGGGGCGAATTCACGGCGGATCTCATAGCGCAGCCGCAGGCCCATTTCGGTGTTGTTCAAACCGCTGCCCAGACCGTATTTCGGCGTGCTTTGGGCGGCCAGATTGAGCTCGAGGCGCGGCTGTAGAATCAGGCGCTGGGTCAGCCGCAGGTCGTACTCGAATTCGCCGCGAAAACTGACATCGCCGTCTTCGCTGACATACATCGAAGTATCGGTTTCCAGCCAGTAGGGGAGTAGCCCTTCCAGACCCAGAACGGCAAAGCCGCGATCGGGGTTCGGGTTGAGGTCGTAGCGCAGGCCGATCTGGGCGTTCCAGAACGGCGAGATCGTACGGCTGTAAAGCGCCTGAAATTCGCTGCTTTCTAGCGAGCCACCGTCGGCCGGCCCTTCGCCTTCGGTTTTCCACCAGAAGCGGTGATAGTCGCCGCCAACCCAGCCCTGGGCATCCCAGAGATAATTGTCGGCCCCACTCAAGACCCCGTATTCGAGACGGTCGATCAGAACATAGTGGTTGATCCGTTGGTCGTGGATCGGCTGCGACCAGGCGGCCGGCGCGCCGCTGGCTGAATTGGTTGGGCCTTGCGGGACGACCGTGTCCAGCGGCGCGGTGCCGGCCAGAGGCTCGGCCAGGGCCATGCCGGAAGTGCCGACCAGTACGCCGACGCCGAGCACGAACGATAGCGTGCACTTAAGCATTGTCCGCCTCCGTCCGATCGCTGACTCGGACGACCCGGAACATGCCCATTTCCATGTGGTAGAGCAGATGGCAATGAAAGGCCCATCGTCCGGGCTCGTCGGCCGTGATTAACAGCGAGACCCGGGATGCCGGCAGGACGCTAAGCGTGTGCTTGAAAGGCAGGCGGTCGTTGTGTCCGTTTTCCAGCTCCATGAACATTCCATGCAGATGGATCGGATGCTCCATCATGGTGTCGTTGACCAGGATCAGCCGGATGCGCTCGCCGTAGGGGAATTCGATCGGCGTCGAATCGGAATAACTCACCCCATCGAACGACCACATATAGCGTTCCATATTGCCGGTGAGATGGATCTCTATGGTTTTCGCCGGGGCGCGTCGATCCTGCATCGGCAACACGTTGCGGAGCTGGCTATAGGTCAGTACCCGGTGGTCGGCGCCCTCCAGCCCGGTGCCTCGTTCGCCCAGACGGTCGCGTTCGACCTCGGCCACCGTGAGATTGCCGATCCCGTGGTGGTCCGGGCCGTGGCGAGCGATGACCGGCCCGGCCTGTTCCATGACCGCACCGGTGCCCGTGGACGAGGTCATGCCGGACATCGAATGCGGTTTTTGGGTCATCGCGGTGTGGCCGGATTCATGCGATGCCATCGATGGCATGACATCGCTGTCCATCGCGTGATCGCCATTGCCAGCCATGCCGGACATGGCCATGCCCATATCGACCATGGTGCGCTGCGGCTGGGCGCGCAGCGGCGGGACTTCTGCGCTCATCCCGGGGCGCGGCGCCAGTGTGCCTCGGGCATAGCCGCTCCGGTCCATGGCTTCGGCCATCACGGTGTAGGCGCGTTCGGCCTGGGGTTCGACGATCACATCGTAGGTTTCGGAGACCGCGATCTGGAATTCGTCGGTTTCGACCGCTTCGACCCGCTTGCCATCGGCCGCCACGACGGTCATTGCCAGCCCTGGAATACGGACATTGAAATAGGTCATCGCCGAGGCATTGATCACCCGTAGGCGGATGCGTTGGCCCGGTTCGAACAGACCGGTCCAGTTGGCCGCCGGATGCATGCCGTTGACCAGATAGTGATAGGTATGGCCGGTAACATCGGCGATATCGCGCGGACTCATGCGCATCCGGCCCCAATCCAGGCGATCGCGCAGCGTGGCGCTCAAGCCACTGTCGGCGATGTCGTCGGCCAGATCGCCGAGCGTGCGCTGTGAGAAATTGTAGTAGTCGCTCTGCTGTTTGAGTGTTTCGAGCAGGCGATACGGGTCCTCGAAAGTCCAGTCGTTGAGCATCAGCACGTATTCGCGCTCGGCGCTGATGCCTTCCGGTTCGGCCGGATGGATCACGATCGGCCCGGTCTGGCCGATCTGTTCCTGTAAACCGCTATGGCTGTGGTACCAATAAGTACCGGCTTGTCGTACGGGAAAACGGGCTTCGAAGCTCTGACCCGGCGCGATCCCGGGAAAGGCCACGCCAGGCACGCCGTCCATCTGAAACGGCAGCAGCAATCCGTGCCAGTGCAGGGAAGTCGGCTCGTCCAAATGGTTGTGCACCCGAAGCCGAGCGTCATGACCTTCCCAGAGCTCGATCAACGGTCCCGGCGTCGAATGATTGAGCGTGATCGCGGCGGCCCGGCCGCCGGCGATATCGATCCATTCGCGACGCACATGAATATCTAGGCTCTGATCCCGTGGCGGCCCGCCTGCGATACGGGTCGCGGCCTCGTTGAGCCCGGCAGCGCCTCGTTCGCTGCGTGCATAGGCTGGCCACAGGCCCTGGGTGCCCGTTAACAAACCGGCCGCGCCAAGCGCCTGTAACAGCCTGCGCCGCGCTGGATCGTGATGTTTTGAGGTCATCGGCAGCCCCCGCGGTCGGTAGGCCGGTTCGACGGTGGCCGTGCCGTTACACAGGCGCCTCGATGCGGATTAAACAGCGGGTATGCGGGCGCGAACCGTCTTCGCGCAAAGTTTGATGGCAGACGCCCGGGAAGCCGCGGCCTTCGGCGCAGGACAAAGCATAGGGACATGGCGTATCTCTTTCGCCTGGCGAGTCAGCCTGCCTAGCGGAGCCGTCTATGGCGGACGACCACGCGGAATCGGTGATTGCTCCGATTCGCTCGGCATAGCGGCGACATCGCCTAGATTGAACGAATCACGCGGCCCTAAGGGCAACGCGCGATGGCCAGATCAGCTAGAGGCGAAAGAAGGCGGACGGAAGGGCGGCGAGACGAAACCCAGCAGCGGTGAGGCGACTGTCATCGAGAGCGGATACGCCGGTCGAGGCGTGGTGGTATCCGATAGCCGAGGGCTGTTGGTCAGAGCGCTCACCGAGCAACTGTCGAGCATTGGACAGGGCGCCATGGGATGGCGAGACGATGGCTCGGACTGTGGTTCAGCCTGCGTCGTGGGCTTATGCCCGGTGGCTGCTGCGCCGTTCGAAGAAACGGCGTTTGCCATGTGCAGACACGATGCGCCGGATACGCCAGCCTGGGCCGCCAGCGTATATAGCAGTAGGAGCGTTATCGTGATCGCACGCATCATGATGCGAAAACGTTAGCCGAGGCCTGTGCGGAACACAAGCCAGGGCCGACCCGGCCGCGGTCGATTGGGCGACGCAGAGTTAGTCGCCGGGGCGACCGCGGCCGCGCATGGCTTTTAATCGGCCGCGTCGTTTTTTCTCGTCGGTCCGTTTGCGCCGGGCGGTTCGGCTGGGCCGCGTGGGCTTGCGTTTTTTTGGGGTCTGACCGGCGCTCTGCAGGATCGTTTTCAACCGGGCCAGAGCCTGTTCACGGTTACGCTGTTGGCTGCGCGAATCTTGGGCCTTGATCACGATCACGCCATCGCTCGTGATGCGCTGATCGGCTCGAGCCAGCAGTCGTTCCTTATAGATATCGGGCAACGCCGCCGAGGCTCGGATATCGAAGCGTAGCTGCACGGCGGTGGCGGTCTTGTTCACATGCTGGCCACCGGCGCCCTGAGCGCGTATGGCCTGCCATTCGATCTCGCTGTCGGGCACGGTCACCGTATTTGAGATTTCGAGCATGGCCGTTCCTCAAGCGTCGTCGTCGTGGGCCACGGTCAGTGGCTCGGCGAAGGTCAAGGTACGATAAGGGAAGGGAATCTCCATGCCGGCGGCATCCAGGGCCGCCTTGACCGCGACCACCACTTCGCTGCGCGACTGGCGTACCGCCAGCGGTGTCGAGCCGCACCACCAGGTCACTTCGATCTCCATGCCGCTGTTGCCAAAGCCATGGGCCAGAATCTGCGGCGGCCGCTCGCGCATGACGTGTTCACAGCCGCCTACGGCCTGCTCGACGATCTCAAGCGCTGCGGCCAGATCGACCGAATAGGCCACGCCGGTCAGAATCGATACCCGGCGCTCGGGCTGATCGGTGAGCACCCGAACCGGGTTTTTGAACAAGCGGCTGTTGGGCACCAGCAGTAGTTCGCCGCTGACTTCGCGCAGGGTGGTCATGCGGATATGCACCCGTTCGACCCGGCCGAGTAGATCGCCGCATTCGATGAAGTCGCCGGCTTCGAACGGATACTTCCAGAGCATCAGCATGCCGGCGAAAAAGTTCTCGAAGGTATCGCGAAACGCCAGGCCCACGGCGACCGACAACAGGCCGAGTCCGCCTAGTGCCTTGGCCGGCGAGACGCCGGGAAAGACCACGATCAGTGCCAGCAGCAGCCCGGTGGCCCAAATCGCAAGCTTGATCAGGCGTTCGATGACCCGCAGCAGCGACGGCCGGGCCCGGCGTCCGGCGATCCGGCGGGCCACGCGCAGACTGGTCCAGGCCAACAGCCAGGTTGCCAGAATAATTCCCAGCGCGAGGGCAAGCATCGGCAGGCGGGCGATGAAATCGGTCCAGGTCTGAGTTGCGGTCTGCAGTGTGACCGCGACGATACGATCGAGGGAGAAGGCGGCCTCGGCGGCCGGTATCGTCGTCTCGGTGGCGGGCTGGGTCACGGCAGTCTCGATGCGCGGCACGTTCTAGCGATGCGGGCAGGGCCGGTTGCCGGCCCGGGCGCCCCGGATAGGCCTGCAGGCATCGCCAACGCCTTGGGTCTATTGTTCGCTCGCTGAGCGCTACCCCGCAAGTCGACGGTCGGGCGGCTGCATCCAAAATAGCGATTACTGTATAAATAGACAGTATGAAGACGCTCGACAAGCTGGCCATTCTGGCCGACGCCGCCAAATACGATGCCTCCTGTGCCTCCAGCGGCACCCGTTCGCGCTCGTCGGTCGGCGGACGTGGGGTCGGCTCGTCCGAAGGCTCGGGAATCTGTCATGCCTATGCGCCGGACGGGCGTTGTATTTCGCTGCTCAAGATTCTGCTGACCAATTTCTGTATCTATGAGTGCAGCTATTGCATCAATCGCAATTCCTCGAACGTCAAGCGCGCCCGGTTCACGACCCAGGAGGTCGTGGATCTGACCCTGGACTTCTACAAGCGCAACTACATCGAGGGGTTGTTTCTGTCCTCGGGCGTGATCCAGACCCCGGACTACACCATGGCCGAGTTGGTCGAGGTCGCGCGCAGCCTGCGGCTCGACCACGACTTTCGCGGCTATATCCATCTCAAGACCATTCCGGATGCCGATGGCGAACTCTTGGCCGAGGCCGGGCGCTTTGCCGATCGGCTGTCGATCAATATGGAGTTGCCGACTCGGATCGCGCTGCACGACCTGGCCCCAGAAAAGGATCATCGCACCATCAAGCTGTCGATGGCGCGTATCCGGGCGCGCCAGGATGAACAGGCCGAGGCTCGACGGGCGGCCAAACGCATCACCAACACCAAGCCGCGGCCGGCGGCCGTGCCGCGTTTCGCCCCGGCCGGCCAGTCGACCCAGATGATCATCGGTGCCGAGCCGTCGACCGATGCCGAGATCCTGTCGACCACGGCCGATCTGTATTCGTCCTATCGACTGAAGCGCGTCTATTTTTCAGCGTTTTCGCCGATTCCGGATGCGTCGGCCAAGCTGCCGGCACAGCGGACCTCGCTGATCCGCGAGCACCGGCTATACCAGTCTGATTGGCTGCTGCGTTTTTATGGTTATCGCCACGATGAAATTACCGCCGGCAATGATGACGCGGCGGCAGCCGGCATGCTCGATCTGGATGTTGATCCCAAGCTGGGCTGGGCGCTGCGCAACCGGGCTTATTTTCCGGTCGATCTGAACCGCGACGACCGCGAGCGTCTGCTGCGCGTGCCGGGGCTCGGGGTGAAGTCGGTCAAGCGGATTCTGGCGATCCGGCGCTGGCAGAAGGTACGCCTGGAAGATCTGGTGGCGATGCAGGCCGGGCTGAAAAAAGCTATGCCGTTCATCGTCTGTGCCAATCATCATCCGGGGGCGAATGAGGCCGCCAGCACGACGCTGCGAGCGCGATTTGCGCCGCCCGCGGCCGCACAGCAGAGTTTTGCATTCTAGGCTGAGCAAGGTGGGGTAGAACACAGGATGCCAATGGCCACGGAAACCGTGTCGGTGCTGACCGGCGATATCGTCAAATCGACGGCGTTGCACGCCGCGCAGCGCGATGCGGTCATGGCGGCGCTCGAAGACACGGCCGGGATCATCGCCGGCTGGCCGACGGCGGTCCGCTACGAGCGTTTTCGCGGCGATGGCTGGCAGTTATGGCTGGCCGAACCGAAATGGACGCTGCGGGCGGCACTGTTTGCCCGGGCTGGCGTGCGCGCCGCCTGTGACCGCGGTGACACCCGGATCGCCGCCGGTTTGGGGGCGGCAGAACTCGGCGCTACGCTCGCGGCTTCGACCGGCGCTGCCTTCGAGCGCTCGGGCCGCGGCCTCGAGCGATTGAAGCCGCACCAGCTGTGGTACATCGATGGCAAGATTGGTTCGACCGCCGAGCAGGCGCTGCTGCGCGGGCTATTTGGCCTGTGCGATGAACGCTCACGCCACTGGACCGCCCGACAGGCCGATATCTTTCGACGCCTGGGCGGGCCGAAGGCGCCCCTAATGGCCGAAGTGGCCGAGAAACTCGGCGTACAGCCCCAGACCGTGCAGACCCATTTCACAAGGGCCGGGGGGCATGCCCTGCTTGAAGCGACGGCGGCGTTCGAAGAGGCCATGACATCGTGAGGGGGAAAGACAGCCGTAAACGACTGTATTTTTTAAAACACCCGAATACGGCTGTTCTAGCTCTTGATGCTCATGCTTGCCCCGGGCAGATCGTCAGGCGGCCGTTGGCGGAGGTCGGCTGATGCTGGAAACCGGCCTGGCGCTGCTATGGGCCCATGTCTTGGCAGATTTCGTCGGTCAGACCCGGGCCATGATCGAGGCCAAGCGTCGGGCTCGGGTATTCGTGCTGCACTGGGCGATCGTCGCAGCTACGGCGCTGCTCGCCCTGGCGCCGGCCTCCGGGGCCGGTTGGGCAGCCTTGGCGCTGGTGGTGCTATCGCACGGGCTGATCGATGCCGGCAAGGTGTTCGGGGTGTCGACCGTGTGGATGCGCCAGGCCCCATTTCGCCCGCTACAGGTGTTTTTGGGCGACCAAATTGCGCATCTGGTTTTCATCCTGATCGCGGCGGCTGCGTGGCCTGCGGCCTTCAGCTCGGGGCTCTGGCCGAAATGCCTTGCGCCGTCGGGTATTGATGCGCTGTTGGTCGTCTATGTGCTGGCGGCCGGGTTCTGGATCGCGACTCGGGTTGGTGAATTGGTCATGGCCTTGTTCATGGGTGGCTTTCACGATCTATGGCAGCGCGCAGCCGGGGCAGAAGACCCGCCGCCGGCAGATCTGCCGCGGGCCGGGGCCTGGATCGGTTGGCTGGAGCGGACGCTGGTGTTCGTTTTCGTCCTGCTCGGCCAGTTCAACGCTATTGGTTTCGTGATCGCGGCCAAGTCGATCCTGCGATTCCAGTATGCCCAGCGCCCGCAGGGCAGCGAGATCGTGATTATCGGCACCCTGGCCAGTTTCGGCTGGGCGATCGGGGTCGCGCTGCTCACGCACGTCGTCCTGCTCGAGCTGGCTGCCCGGGCTGGGCTCTGAACATGGAACAGCCGTCCTTATTCGATGAAGCCGATACCGCGGCCGGCCAGACCCGCGTGCGTTTCGCGCCGAATTTCGCCGCTTGGCAGGCGGCCGCCCGTGCGCAGTGGCGGGCCGGCCGGCCACCCGAGACGATTTGGTGGGCACCGGAAGCCGGGGCCGAGACCGTCGACAACGACAACGACAACGGGCCGACGCCGCGGGTACCGCGGGCCTACGTGACACAGGCCCAGGCCGCGGCCTGCTATCGCAGTGCTGATCGCTGGGCGCTGTTGTATCGGCTGCTGTGGCGGCTGACCCACGGCGAGCGTCATCTCATGCAGCTGGCCGGCGATCCGGAGGTCGCGCGGCTGCTGCGCTATGCCAAGGCGGTCCGGCGCGATGTACACAAGATGAAGGCATTCGTTCGATTTCGGACCGTGGCCGAGCCGGGGTTCGACGCACCGCGCTATATCGCCTGGTTCGAGCCGGAGCATCTGATCGTCGAGTATGCCGCCGGTTTCTTCCGGCGGCGGTTTGCCAATATGCGCTGGTCGATTCTGACCCCGGATCGCTGTGTGCATTGGGAGGGCGCCGACCGGCTCTGGTTTTCCCCCGGCACCGATCGGTCGGCGGCCCCGGAGGGCGATATTACCGAGGACGCCTGGCGGGTCTATTACCGCAGCATCTTCAATCCGGCCCGGATCAAGACCCGGGCCATGCTTTCCGAAATGCCGGCCAAATATTGGAAGAACCTGCCCGAGGCACAGCTGATTCCGTCCCTGATCGCCGGCGCCGATCGACGAGTTGCGGCCATGGAGGCCGCCCATAAAAGCGACGATACACTGCGCTGCGGGCCGCGCCCGGCCACGCCCGAGGCCGCGCAGGCACGCCGTGCCGAGGCCAGCCCGGCGGCCTCGCTCGAACGCTTGGCCGCGCGTGCAGCACTGTGTCGCGACTGCGCGCTGTGCGGGCCGGCCACCCAGACGGTATTCGGCGAAGGCCCGGCCGATGCTCGAATCATGCTGGTCGGCGAGCAGCCGGGCGATAGCGAAGATCTGGCCGGGCGGCCGTTCGTCGGCCCGGCCGGACAGCTGCTGGATGCCGCGTTGGCGGAGGCCGGGCTGGCACGTGACGTGCTTTATATGACTAATGCGGTCAAGCATTTCAAGTTCACGCCGAAGGGCAAGACCCGGCTGCATGCCAAACCCGACTATCACGAAGTCCAGGCCTGTCGGCCGTGGCTTGCTGCCGAGATCGAGCGGGTATCGCCGCAGATCGTGATTGCGCTGGGGGCGACCGCGGCGACGGCCCTGTTGGAGCGGCGGGTTGCGGTCAGCCACTGCCGTGGCGCGCCGATCGACTGGCAGGGCCGACAACTGATGGTGACCGTGCATCCAGCGTTCATCCTGCGCTCGCGCGAGCGACGCCAAGCCGAATATCAGCGTTTCGTGGCCGATCTGGCCAAGGCGGCGGCGCGGGCCTGAAGCGGTATCTCATCCCAAAGGTGTAGTGCGTGTATGCCGCATGCAACGGGATAATGAATCGATTCAGCAACTGCTCGGTACTGCCCGGTCGTGTGCGGGGGCCGGGTTCTGACCCGATAAAAGGGGGCAAGAATGAGTCAGTCAGCCAGTTCGGCGCCGACCGGCCTGCTGCAGGGCAAGCCGTTGATCGTCATGGTATCGGTGGTCGCGGCCCTGGGCGGTCTTCTGTTTGGCTACGATACCGGCATCATCGGTGTGGCCTTGCTGGGCCTGTCGCAGGATTTCGCTCTGACCGACACGCTCAAGCAGATCGTGACCGGCGCTATCATCTTCGGCGCATTGTTCGGCGTCTTTGGAACCGGTGCGATTTCCGATCGGATCGGCCGCCGGCGTTCGATCATGCTGGTCGGGTTGATCTTTACCGTCGGCTCGCTGATGTCGGCGCTGGCGCCGACCGTGCTGTTTTTGATCCTGTCGCGATTCGTGCTGGGCCTGTCAGCTGGCAGCGCGACCCAGATCATCCCGGTCTATATCGGCGAAGTCGCGCCCTCGGCCTCTAGGGGCAAGCTGGTCGTGATGTTCCAGTTCATGGTGGTGTTCGGCATTCTCGTAGCCTATTTGACCGGCTATGCGCTGGGCGATGCGTGGCGCTGGATGTTCGGGCTGGGCATGATTCCCGCGGTCATTCTCATGCTTGGCATGTTTTTGCTTCCGGAGTCGCCGCGCTGGCTGGTCAACCAGAATCGCGAGGACGGTGCGCTTGGCGTGCTCGAGCGGGTACGTCCGACCCAGGACGAGGCTCGTACCGAGATCGACGAAATTAAAAAGATTTCGGCGCGCCCAGAAGGGACCTGGTCGGACCTGTTTTCGTCTTGGATTCGCCCGGCACTGGTAGCCGGGGCTGGGATTGCGATGTTCTCGCAGATTACCGGCAATAATGCGCTGCTCTATTACGCGCCGACCATCCTGTCTCAGGCCGGCTTTGGCGACAACGCTTCGGTGCTGGCGTCGATCGGCGGCATCGCCCTGGTCAATATCAGCACCATCTTCGGCATTCTGATGATCGATCGGATCGGCCGGCGCCGGTTTCTGATCTGGATGGTGCCGGGCTCGGCGGTGGCGATGGCGATCATGGCCATTCTGTTTACCGGCGGTATGCCGCAGTCGGCGCCCGCCCAGTACCTGCTGATTGCCTGCATGGCCATCTATATGGCCCTGAACTGTAGCTTCGGCGTCGCGCTGTGGCTGATCAACGCCGAGGTGTATCCGTTGTTCGTGCGCGGCAAGGGCGCCAGTGTCGGCGCGTTTTCACACTGGAGCTTCGACCTGCTGGTCACACTGACGACGCTGACCCTGATCAACGCACTGGGCACCTCGGGAGCGTTCTGGCTATACGCGATCATCAGCGCGCTCGGCGTAGTGTTCATCCTGCGCTATGTGCCGGAAACCAATGGTCGAACGCTGGAGCAGATCGAGGCCGATTTGAAGGCCGGAGAGTTCTTCCCGACCGACAAGCGCAACGCCCAGTCGGACGCGGTGCCGCTGCGCTGAGCGCGGTCCACGGTCGCGGCCCACCCGGATGTCGATCTGCGCGGGCCGCGCTGTGACGGGGTCGATGCCCAGGCCAGCGTTCGGGCCTGATGCATGGTCGGCGAGCGCAGGGCCACCGGCCGACGCCCGGGAACCGGCCGGCCGGTCACGAATCGTTTGGGGGCCCGAAAATAGGGCAGTGCGTCCTGTCCTGGGCTGTCAGGGTGGGGTCGTGGTCATTCGCAAAGGCAGGCGGGGCTTTCGGCCGAAGCCGTGGCCAGGCGCTGCAACTTGGCGGCACGGCATTGCGATGACATGATCCACGAGCCGTCCAATCGGTTTGACCGACGTTGTGCTGCTTCGGCCTGGCACGGGTCGTGCCTGCCGGCTGGCGTACCGCGCTTGCTCGCCTGCGATTGACCATGCGACTTAAGTGGCGTTGTGCCCGAGCCAAGCCTGCGCTGAACTGGCGCGCTTTGCCTGGGCGCACGGCAGCGCTCGATTACGATTCGTGATAAGGAACAACATACATGCATTCTTCTCGTTCGATGATTCGAATGGCGGCCGTGCTCGGTCTGAGCCTGGCCGGCTGTACGGCTGCGGCCGCCGCCAAGAACACGACAGAGGGGGCCTCGGCGGATCAAGACGGTTCCCAGACGCCGGCCCAGGAAGCCCAGCAGGCACGGCAATCGTTTTCCAACGACAACCCGTTCGCCCAGCAGAGCACGCTGGCCTTCCATGCACCGAATTTCGACCAGATCGATAACAGTGACTTCCTGCCGGCGCTCGAAGTCGGCATGCAGCGTCAGACCAAGGCGATCGAGAAAATCGCCAACAACGACGCCGAGCCGACCTTCGACAACACCATCGTGGCTATGGAAAAGACCGGCCAGCTGCTCAATCGCACGCTGCAGGTCTTCTACGGTTTGACCGGGGCCAATACCAATCCCGATTTGCAGCATATCCAGCAGGTCGAGGCGCCGCGTCTGGCGGCCCATCAGGATGCGATCTATCTCAACGATAAGCTGTTCAAGCGCGTGGCTGCGCTGTACGACCAGCGCGATTCGCTGGATCTGGATTCGGAATCGGCCCGTCTGTTGAACCAGTATTACGACAAGTTCGTGCATGCCGGCGCCAAGCTTTCGGATGCCGACAAGGATCGTTTGAAATCGATCAACAAGCGGCTGTCGAGTCTGTCGACCACCTTCACGCAGAAGCTGCTGG
The DNA here is from genome assembly GCF_049568105.1 of Salinisphaera sp. SPP-AMP-43. Lineage (GTDB taxonomy): Bacteria > Pseudomonadota > Gammaproteobacteria > Nevskiales > Salinisphaeraceae > Salinisphaera. Next base: position 3,636,099 of record NZ_CP145335.1, on the reverse strand, counting down.
CGGCGACCAGCGATCATTCGCCGATCTTCGTTAACAAGGATTCGCTGGCTGGCCTGTCCGAAGACCAGATCACTGGCGCGGCCAATGCCGCTGCCGATCGGCATTTGGACGGGCAGTGGCTGATCTCGTTGCAGAACACGACCCAGCAGCCGCAGCTGGCGAACATGAGCAATCGCGATGCCCGCGAGAAGCTGTACTCGGCCTCCTGGAATCGTACCGAGCACGGCGGCGACGACGATACTCGCGACACCATCGAGACCATCGCCAAGCTGCGGGCCGAAAAAGCCAAGCTGATGGGCTACAAGAATTTCGCGGCCTACAAGCTCTACGACCAGATGGCCAAGACGCCGGCCAACGCCGAAGACTTCATGCACAAACTGGTCGGCCCGGCCAAGGCCAGCGCCAAGGCCGAAGCCGCGGATCTGCAGCAAGTCATCGACGATTCAGGCCAGGATTTCAAGCTGCGCCCCTGGGACTGGAACTATTACGCGTCCAAGCTGCGCCAGCAGCGCTTCGATCTGGACGAATCCCAGATCAAGCCCTATTTCGAGCTCGACAACGTGCTGCAGAAGGGCGTGTTTTATGCCGCCCACAAGCTGTACGGACTGAGTTTCAAGGAACGCCACGATCTGCCGGTCTGGAACCCGGATGTGCGGGTGTTCACCGTCTACGACGCCGACGGCTCCAAGCTGGCGTTGTTCTATGCCGACTATTTCAAGCGCGACAACAAAAACGGTGGCGCCTGGATGTCGAACTTCGTCGGCCAATCGACCCTGCTCGGCACCAAGCCGGTGATCTACAACGTCGCCAACTTCAGCAAGCCGCCCAAGGGCCAGCCGGCGCTGTTGAGCTATGACGACGTGGTGACCATGTTTCACGAGTTCGGCCATGCCCTGCACGGCATGTTCGCCGACACCAAGTATCCGATGCTCTCGGGTACTGCCACGCCCCGCGATTTTGTGGAATTTCCGTCGCAGTTCAACGAACACTGGGCGATCTATCCCGACGTGTTCGATCACTACGCGGTCAACTACAAAACCGGCAAGCCGATGCCGGAGTCGCTCAAGAAAAAGCTTATGAAGTCGGTGCACTTCAACCAGGGCTACGACATGAGCGAGCTGATCAGCGCAGCATTGCTGGACATGTCCTGGCACACGATCCCGGCCGATGCGGATAAGAAACAGGCCGACGAGTTCCAGCGCAGCGCGCTCAAGAAAGCCGGCATGTACATGCCGAATCTGGTGCCGCCGCGCTATCGCTCCAGCTATTTCCAGCATATCTGGGGCAACGGCTATGCTGCCGGCTATTATGCTTATCTGTGGACCGAGATGCTGGCCGACGACGGCTATACCTGGTTCAGCGAGCACGGTGGGCTGACGCGCGCCAACGGCGACCGTTTCCGCAAAATGGTGTTGTCGAAGGGCGATACCGAAGACCTGGAGAAGGTCTATGACGATTGGCGCGGCCACGAACCGCGTATCCAGCCGATGCTGGACAATCGCGGCCTGGCCGGCCACGGCGATGCTGCCGCCGACGATAGTCAGAAGCCGGATGGCGGCGATCAAGGCTAGCCCGTAGGGCGCCGGCCCGCGCCTGTGGCGCGGGCCGGATTCAAACAGAGTGCCCGAATCGCGGTATGCTCGTGCCGGCAGCTCGCCGAGCGACTCCAGGAGGCGATCATGGGCCGACACGACGATTCGACACGGGCCCGGCTTTTCGACCAGGTCTCGAGCTTGACCTTCAATTTATCCCGCCAGGCGGTGGGTGCGCTGGCCAATCGCGTCGGCGGTATGACGCTCAAGATCGGTTCCACGCTGATCCTGGATGCGACCCAGCGGCGGTTGTTGTCTCCCGAACAACAGGCCTGGATGGCGCGCGCCGGGGCGGCGATCCACGACGCCCGGGTGACCGCCGGTCTGTCGATCGACGGTTTGGCCGAAGCGATGGATATGGAAGACAAGACCCTGCTCAAGGCCATGGAGCAGGGCAGTGCGACCGTGTCTTTCGAGATGATCCTGCGGCTGACCTCGCTGTTGGCTCGCAACGACCCGATTCCATTTCTGATCAGTCTGGTCCGTGGCTTCAACCCGCGGCTCTGGGCGCTACTCGAAGATTGGGGCATCGGCCATCTGCCGACCATGATCGAGCGCGACCGCAAATGGCTGAACATCTATCGCGGCAACGACGCGGTGCGCCAGCTGCCCGAGGCCGAGTTCAACCAAGTTCTGGCTTTCTGTCGCCAGTCCCTGGAAACCGCCATGGTCTTGCGTTCCGGCGGTTTTCAGGCCGGTGATGAGGAAAACGACGCCGACACGGCGCATCGCTCGTCGGGCGATGGACAGCGCCGCTAATCGCCAGCCGCGCTCAGAGTGGCGGGCCCAATCCTCACGCCATGGTAATTAATCCGTCCCTTGTCTGTTGGACGGCCCAGGTCGTCGGCTTTGGGCGGACCACGCTCCGGACGCATAGCACCGAAGGGCAGCCCTATTTTTACTGGGCTGTCCGACTCCAAGAGACGAGCGCCCAGCGACAAACGCTAGGACGGCAATCGAGCGCGCTCGCCCGCCTAGAGCGACGACGCCATAGTGGCCATGTCGCGTCCTGCCGCGCCGCCCCGTTTTTTCGAACAAGCGCTTGGCGCGGCCCCGTACGAAACCTCAGTAAGCCCGAGCCGTAGGGCTTGGACGCCGCGATCCGCGCGGCTCGGCGGGTCGCGACGATCGACCGCAGGGGCAAAAGAGCCGGCGGCGTAAACCCATACTGGCCGGGCTCGAAACCGGGTCGCCGCCCACGCTCGTGGGCGAGCCATTCCCGCAGGCAGGCGAGGCCTTTGTGCTAGCCACAAGCCGCAAGCCGCAAGCCGCCAGAATGCGGCGGCCTGCGTTGATCAGCCGGCTAGAAGGTTCCGGCGTTGATCACCAGATGCACCGCGATCGAAGCGACATAGCCGAGCGCGACCGCCCAGGTCCACTTCAGGTGCGACATGAAGGTGTAGTAGCCGCGGGCCTGGCCCATCAGAGCCACCCCGGCTGCCGAGCCGATCGATAGCAGACTGCCGCCCACGCCGGCGGTGAGCGTGACCAGCAGCCATTGGCCGTCGGGCATTTGCGGATTCATCTGGATGACCGCGGCCATGATCGGAATATTGTCCACGATCGACGACAGCACGCCGACCACGGTATTGGCCCAGGTCGCGCCCCATTGCAGATACAGCACGTTGGCCATGACCGCCAGATAGCCTAGAAAAGCCAGGCCGCCGACGCATAGCAGTACGCCATAGAAGAACAGCAGGGTGTCCCATTCGGCTTCGGCAACATGGCCGAAAACATTGAAGCGCGAGGCCGAGTCGCCCTGTTTTTCGTGGCGTACCAGATCCGGCGGCGTCATTTCGTCGGATTCGCGATAGGCCGCCAGCGCCTGGTCTTTGCGCATCGCTGTCTTCATGAGGTAGTACATGAGCAGCTGCAGATAGGCCATGCCAAGCATCATGCCCAGATACGGCGGCAGACCGAAGAAGCTGTGCCCGACCACGGCGGTGGCGATAGTGGCTGCAAATGCGATCAATACGGCATAGCCGCCGCGCCGGACGTGGCCAGTATTCTCGCTCGGCTCGGGTGCACCGCTGGGCACCGCGAAATGCATACAGGCTGCCGGCACCACGAAGTTGACCAGCGACGGCACGAACAGACGGAAGAACTCGGCAAAGCCGAGTTGGTCGCTCTGCCAGACCATCAGCGTAGTGATATCGCCGAACGGGCTGAAGGCGCCGCCGGCATTGGCGCCGACCACGATATTGATACACGCCAGGGCGATGAAACGCTGGTTGCCACCGCCGACCGCCAGCACGACCGCCGACAGCACCAGGGCGGTGGTCAGGTTATCGATTGCCGGCGAGATCACGAAGGCTAGAAATCCAGTGATCCAGAACAGCTGTCGGAACGAATAGCCGCGTGCGGCCAGCCAGGTGCGCAGGGCCTCGAAGATATTGCGGTCGGTCATGGCGTTGACGTAGGTCATGGCCACGAGCAGGAATAAAAATAGCCCGGAGAACTCGACCAGGGTATCGGTCAGCGCCTCCTCGACCGGTGCCGAGGCGCCGGTAAAATGGACATAGCCGGCGATCACCATCCAGATCAGCCCGGCCGCCAGAATCACTGGCTTGGACTTGCGCAGGTCCGTGTATTCCTCGAGCATTACCAGCACATAGGCCCCCACGAACAGGGCCAGCGCGACCAGCCCCGGCCAGGCCGTGGTCAGATGCAGTTGATCGCTGGTTTCGGCAGCCCAGGCTGCCAGTGGCATAAGCCAGCCGCACAGAAGCAGTGCGGTGGGTAGGAGTACACGCTTCGCGGTCATTAACGTCCCCCAACGGCCGGCCGTTTACCGACTCGCTGTATTGTGAAAGCCGCTTAGCCTACCAAGATGAGGGCGTCGGGGATAATTCGTATCGTCCTGAACATATTTGAAAGAGTCGCGCTCGAACATCATCTTGGCTGAATCCGAACGACGAAACCGAGCCACATGAAGACTCTCGATATCGATCTTGTCTCCGACGTCGTATGCCCCTGGTGTGCCATCGGCGTCGCCCGTCTGGAGCAGGCTCTGGGCCAGCTCGACGACGTCGAAGCACGCCTGCGCTGGCATCCTTTCTTACTCAACCCAGACCTGCCGGCCGAAGGGCGCGACATGGTGGATCACCTAGCGGCGAAATACGGCAAGACACCGGACCAGATCCATGCCTCCCAGCAGCAGATCATCGCTGCGGCGCATGAACTGGGCCTGCACTTCGAGCGGGCCGCCGAGCGTCGCTCGTACAATACCTTCGATACCCACCGCGTACTGCACTATGCACGCGAGGCCGGGGTCGATCAGGCGTTCAACAAGCAATTGTTCGATGCCTATTTCGGCGACGCTGGAAATCCAACCGATCCGGCGCTGCTGGTGGCCATCGGACGTTCGCTCGGCCTCGAAGGCGAGACCATCGCCGCAATTCTGGAATCCGACCGCTATGCCGAGGAAGTGCAGGCCGAGATCGACCGGTATCGGCAGCTTGGCGTGACCGCGGTGCCGGCGTTCATTATCGAGCAGCGCTATCTGATCTCTGGCGCCCAGCCGCCGGAGGCCTTGGCCGACGGGCTGCGCCAGATTGCCGAAGAGTCCGCTACGTCGGCCGCGACATGAGCCCCACCGACGCTGCGATCCACGATCGTATCCTCGGCATGGTGGCTGCGCGTGGCGTCGATAAAACCTGCTGTCCCTCCGAGATCGCCCGGGCGCTGGCAAACGACGATGGCTGGCGCGAACTGATGCCTAGAGTCCGTCGGATCGCCGTCGAACTGGCGCGCCAGGAGCGGCTCTGTATCACTCAGGGCGGGGTGAGAATCGAGCCGCAGGATGCCGAGCATCTAGCGGGCCCGATCCGGTTGGGGTGGCCGGCTTCCGGCCAGGGCTAAGCCATCGCCTGGCGAACGGCAATAGGGCAGCGATCTGGCATAGGCCGTACTGGGCCCGGGTTGCAACACGGCTGACCATGAGCGGTTTGATCGATCCAGGCATGCTGGGTATCGCAATCCAGATGTTTCCAAACCAGGCCCGGTGACGTATGCCTTGGACGCCAAGCGGGGGCTATCGGTTGCGAGCGAAATGACGTCCTTCGCCGTGCTGCGGCCAGTCCAGGCCAGTCCAGGCCTGGCGCCTATCCTCGCGTATTCTGCGATAGCGCGCTGGCGCCCGTTTTTCTGCGGCGGGCCGTGCGTGGCGATGAACCCGGAGGCCACGATACGTTGCCGGTCGGGACTCGGCGCGCTGGGCCGATCGTGGCTTGCGGACCGCGGTTGTCGCGGCCATGCCGCGTTCGGACAATATCGGCACCGGGTCTGACGCAGCCCTATAGTAGTCGTGCCGTGTCGGCTCGGCGAGCGGCTTGATAGCGGGCACGACCAAGCCATTCGTTCTGATCCGCCTTGGGCCGGTCTTTTTCCGAAAGTATCCCGATATGCGGTCGCTGCCGAGTACGCTATCTTCATCGAGGTTTCGCCAAAAAATTCGATATGCAGTCGGGCCTTGCATCGACCGTATACGGCGAAACCTCAAGGGAGGCAGCATTCAGGCATGAGGCTTGATTCGGGGGCAGGGCGACAATGGCTGATCGCTCAAAGAGTTCGACGGGTTTCAGTGATCCGGGGCGGCGGCTGCCGTGGCTGGTCCGGGCTGGCTTTAGGGATGTCGTGGGCAGTGGCCGCGGTTCTTGTGGCGGGGCTGTTGATGCCGGTGCCGGCACGGGCGGTCGGTGAACTCGAACTGGATCGCAGCATCACCAAGTTTCTGGTGCTGGAAAACGAACGCCAGGCGATCGCCGACGGCGCGCCTACCATCGATCATGAAGGGCTGCCCAAGCCCGGTGAGCCGGAAGCGCCACAGGAGCTGGATTCGTCGCATAACATCGCCGTACTGCCCCTGATCGGCTATGGGCCGGAGGTCGGGCTGATTCTGGGCGGTAAGTTCAGCGATATCAATTTCGGCGATTCGCATATGAATCTCGATATCGGCGCTACCCAGTCGACCCGAGGTGAGACCGATGTCGAAGCCACCTGGGGCATGCCGCATCTGTTTGGCAGCGATTTCATCGGCCTGATCAATGCCCACTATGCACTGCGTCCGACCCAGGATTTCTATGGCCTGGGCAACAACGATGCCGGCGATGATGCGCTCAGTCAGCACGAACACCATGCTACTTCGGTGTTGTTCACGCTGGCGCGCCAGCTCGCGCCGCACTGGATGGTGTCCGGTACCATCGGCTACGACCGGGTCACCATCGGCGAGGGTGACCCGCAGGACGGCCGGCCGTCGACTACCGATGCCTTTGCCGACCTGCCGGGCATGGAAGGCGGCTATATCAATCCGGTGTCGCTATCGCTGATCTATAACACCCAGCGCGACCTGACCCGCCCCGAGCAGGGCTGGAACGTGGTCGGCAAGGTCAAGCACGTCGGCCCTGAGCTGGGCAACGACTTCAACTATGCCCAGTTCATCACCGATGCCAGCTATATCCAGCCGCTGGGCTCGCCCAAACATCTGCTCGCTTTTCGCGTGGACGGCGAATATGTCACCGGTAGCGGCAACGACCTGCCGTTCTACGAGTTCGCTTCGCTCGGCGGTTTCGACAGTCTCGAAGGCTTCTATCCGAATCGTTTCTTGGGCCAGAGCCGGGTGTTTGCCCGCATGGCCTATCAGACCCTGTTGGCCGATTTCGATTTCTACGATATCTGGCGGGTGCGTCTGGATGGCACCGTGTTTGCCGGGGCCGGTCGCGTGTTTCTCGACCAGTCTCGCCTGCCTGACGATCTGGTGGCCGGCGAGCCCGACGTGACCCCGGGGCTGAGCGACAAGATCCAGTTCAGCTATGGCGCTGGCCTGCATATCGCCCTGAGCGAAGCCCTCTCGACCCGCCTGGATTTGGGCTTTAGCGGCGAGAGCAAGGCGCTGGTCTATCTATCGTTCGGCAACGCGTTCTAAAAACGGTCGGCAGCGTCGATGCGCTTGTTGTCGGTTCGACAGAAGGCGGCTAGCGGACTCTTTCGTGGCGTGAGGAAAAAGAGCGGTGCGGACGCCGTTCATGATGCCGGGGCTGCGGTCGATGGCGACTCGCCCGGTGACTGCGGCGGATCGTATCGTGCTCATCGCGACGGCTGCGATGTCTATCATGGCGGCGCTCGTGACCCTGATCGGCGCGCTCATGCCGGTCGCGGTAGTGGGCTCGGTCATGCCGCTCGTGGCGGCGGAATCGTTTGCTGTCTCGGTGTGCGCGATGATGACGATAGACGCGATCGCGGTAGTGCCGCGACGAGTAGGAGCCGTAGCCATAACGGGGATAATAGGCGGGGCCGCCGTAATAGCCGCCATAGCCGCTATAGAACGTGCTGTGGCCCCGGGCTGGATAGTAGCCGGCATCGTAGGTGGTGCAGCCAACGAGCAGCAGGCTCGTCGCCAACAACGCGATCAGACGTTTCATAACATGCGCCCACCGCAGCGTTTGGGAAGGCCCCCATTATGGGTCCCGACGACATGAACCGGATTTGAATGCGTCGATGGCCGCCTTGGGCGCGCAGCGCGGCCCAGAAAATCCGGCCCCCCGCTAAGCGCCGGGCGGACAACAATCCAGAGCTGATATTTAAGCCGGCATGACCACGTTGATGCAGCCATCTTGCTTGGCATTGAAGCGAGCATAGGGGGTCGCGGCATCGGCCAGGTGGTAGCGAGGGGGGATGATGAAAGAGGGATCGATCAGCCGCTGCTCGACGGTGTTGAGCCGCGGCTTGAGATACTGCCGCATATGCGTGTGACCGCTCTTGCGGACCGAGGTGATCATCTCGTTGACTGCCAGCGGGTGGTTGTCTGCGGACGAATCGGCGCTGCGGCGGACATATTCCGGGTCGCCCTGAGGATGGGCTTCAGCGCCGATGCAGTCGATGCCGCAGTCCGGGCCGCGACCGCCGGGCATCTCCAGTAGCGTGCGATAGACATCGTCCTGCTCGAAGTTGATCACTTCGGCGCCGGCTTTGTCGTTGGCCAGCTTGAGCCGCTCTGGGGCGCGGTCGATGGCGATGCCCCGGACTGCGCCTATCATCCAGGCGCTGCGGAGCACGAACTGGCCCGTCGGCCCCGCAGACCCAAATGGGCGCGGTGTCACCGGCTTCCATATCGCAGTTGTCGACCGCCTGATAGCCGGTCGGGTAGATATCCAACCGGAAGAGCCGCTGGTCGTCGCGCAGCTCGGATTCGACCTTGATCGGCCCGACATCGGCATAAGGCACGTACTCGGCCTGGCCCGGGAATGCCGCCGAGGTGATGCGAATAACCGAACAGCGCCGAGGGCGAATGTCCCCATCAATTCGGCTGCCTGGTCGGCGTTCGGGGGGGGGCGAGCGGTCGTACAGCGAGTACAGATGTTTGTTGCAAAAAAACAGCCACCGCAGGCGATGCTGAACGGCACGACCACGCGATCGCTCTGCTGCAGGCGATGCACAGCCGAGCCGGTGTCGAGCACTTCGCCCATGAACTCATGGCCGAGTACGTCGCCGGCCTGCATGCCGGCCATCAGGCCGTTGTACAGATGCAGATCCGAGCCACAGATCGCAGTCACTTTGATGATGGCATCGCGATCGTGCTGCAAGCCGGGATCGGCCATATGATCGACGCGGACATCGTGGGTGCCATGCCATGCCATGCCAGGTCAGGCCAGGTCAGGCCAGGGCTTTCACTCGAAGGCCCTATCGACGCGCAGCGGGATCGAGTCCGACGGGAACAGGGGGCCTCCGGTCTTGTTCGGGGCCGACTGCACAGGGCTTTGAAGACCGTTAGATAGTCTCGGCTGGGCAGCGGTTTGGGATTAGGGCCTGTCCCAACGTAGTAAAACCGATCATTCGCGAGCAGTGCCGCTGCGTGCTTAGCTTGGCAGCAATACGATGCCGTGCTCGGCGGCGATCCCGGCCAGCCGCCCGGGGTCGGGCCCGCCCGGGGCGGTCAAGATCTCGGCGCAGCCTTCAAAAAAGCCTTCGATCCCGCCCGGGGTAGTGTGGACCAGCAGTGTCAGCGGCGTATCGCCGCGGTTACGAAACGTATGCACCACGCCGCGGGGGATGAACACGGTGGTTCCTGGATCGGCTTCGAACCATTGGCCATCGCGTAAAAACGATGCGCGGCCGGACAACAGATAAAAGCATTCATCTTCGTGGCGATGGTAATGCCGGGGTGGCCCATTCTGGCCGGGCGGCACGGTCGTGGCGAACAGCGTGAATCGCCCGCCGGTATCACGGCTGCCCAGCTTGATGACGATCTCGTTGCTGAACACGTCGAAGCGGCGCCCACCCGAGGCCGGGACCACGGTAGCAACGGAGTCGGTCATCGAGTCCATCTCTAGTTCTCCCGAACGAGGCGCGGCCAGCAGGGGCGATACAGCGGCAGTTTCTGAAGCCAAGTTCGAATAATAAACCATTCCAGGCCGATATCGTCCCGGGCGGCGAGCCAATGCATGAGGTTTGCCGCTTGACCAGTCCGGACTGGTCCGGCGGCATTGGAAAAGCGCCCCGCGTTTGGCTAACGTCCGCACCTATGGCGTCGGGCGGGCGGCCGACACAGATCGGCGAGCCCGCGGCCTGGTTTTCAGCCAGCACGAGAGGATCATGACTGCAGACGACTATATCCGGCGACTCGACCTGCAGCCGCACCCCGAGGGCGGCTACTACCGGCAGACCTATCAGGCGGCCGAGAAGTTGTCGGCGGCGGCGCTGCCCGAGCGCTACAGCGGTGCGCGGGCCGTATCCACGGCGATTTATTTTCTGTTGCGCGATCGCGATGTATCGCATCTGCATCGCCTGGCCTCGGATGAGGTCTGGCATCATTATGCTGGCGCGCCGCTGCTGGTACATGTCATCGATGTGAACGGTGAACACCGGGCGCATGTGCTGGGCAAGGATCTGGCGTCCGGGGCGCGGCCCCAACTGGTCGTGCCGCGGGGCGCCTGGTTTGGTGCCGAACTGCAACAAACCGGCAGTTTCGCGCTGGTCGGTAATACGGTTGCCCCGGGGTTCGATTTCGAGGACTTCGAACTGGCCGAGCGGCCGGCACTGAGTGCGCAGTTTCCGCAGCATGCATCGGTCATCGAACGATTGACGCCGGACCCAGCCTAGCCGGGGTCTTGGGGGAATGTAGGGCAGGCGGCCGAATGGGGTTCAAACAGGTCAAGATGCGTAGCGTGGTCTGCCGTTGACAGCTCCAAACGCGTGGGCTGGCATCGTCTCGCAAGTTTCGATTGGACTACGCCAGGCGCCGCGTACGTCTGTGCCATGACGATCGATGGTTGCCTTGTAAACCGCTAGGCCGCAGGAGCCGCGCTCGGGGCCAGGCCCGTCGTTCCGGGAGTGGGGCGATGCGTCGGCGTTGGGCAGGCCGCATGCGGTATGTTGTGGAGTTTGCAAGGGGGAAAAGACTATGGCGCCAGGCAAGGCGGTCGCGGCCGGATTCATGGCCAGCATGGTACTGGCCGGCTGTATGCTCGGGCAGACACTCGCCCAGGTATGGCCCGATCTGGATTGGATCGAGCTAATCCAGCGTTTGACCGGCGAGCCGCGGGCGCTGGGCTGGCTCGGGCATTTCGTGATTGGCAGTCTGATCTGGGGGCTGGGATTCGCGGCGCTCTACCGGCTGCTGCCCGGCCACAACGGGCTGCTCAAGGGGCTGGCCTTCGGCGTACTCGCCTGGGTCGGAATGATGCTGCTGTTTTTCCCCGTTGCCGGCGGCGGGTTTTTTGGCGTGGCGATCGGTTGGCCTGCGACATTGGCCACCTTCGGAGCGCACCTGCTCTATGGCGGCGTGCTGGGCATGTGTTACGGCGCGCCGGATCGGTGAACGCGTAAGCGGCGGACCCGGCCCTAGGGCCTGATCCGCCGCGCGCCGATTGCTATGCCGCCTGCTGCTGATCCTGCTGTTCGCTGAACAGATGGATCATGTCCAACAGGATATTGGCACTTTCGGTCTGGTAAGCATCGATCTTGTCGTTGCCTGGCGAGCCGGGATTCTGGGCCGGCAGCGTATCGCCGGCCTCGCTGGCGGCGGCATCAGAACCGTCGCCCTCACCTTCGCCCGAGGCTTCGGCGTCTTGGGCGTCCTCGAACGCCTTGTAGCTGTCGTAGGTCGACTTGCCGACGGCCTCACGATGGCTGTTGGCCAACGCTAGCATCTTCTGCTCGAGCTGATGCTGCTCGGAACGACGTGTGTCGATGTTCAGCGAGACCGTATCCTTTTCGCTCTGCTTGCGGGCAAGCTGGATACGCTGGACCAGATACTGGAAGTCTGGATCGTCGCTGACACGCTGGCTATGATCGGTCTTGAGTTGGCCGAGCATTGCATCGAGCGTGTCCGACTCCGGATAGGCAGTCGGCGGGATCGTGTCGTAGGGCAGCGCGTTGGGCAAAGCCGATTCGCCAATTTTGTCTGGATCGATCGCCGACGGATAGGTGATATCCGGGCTCACGCCGCGGTCTTGGGTGCTCTTGCCGGTGACCCGATAGAATTTGGCCTCGGTGAGCTTGAGCTGGCCCTGGGAAACCGGCAGCAGGGTCTGGACCGTGCCCTTGCCGAAGGTCCGGCTGCCGAGCACCAACGCCCGGCCGTAATCTTGTAGAGCGCCGGCCACGATTTCCGAAGCCGAGGCCGACAGACGATTGGTCATGACCGCCAGCGGGCCGGAATACACGGCGCCGTCGTTGCGATCGCCCAGAACCTGGATGTTGCCCTTGGCGTCCTGAATCTGAACGCCCGGCGCAGAATCCATGAACAGGCCGATCAGCTGCATGGCTTCGCCGAGCGCGCCGCCGCCGTTGTTGCGCAGGTCGAGCACGACGCCGTCGACGTCCTGTTTTTTGAGTTTGACGAGCTGCTTTTTTACGTCGTCGGCGGTGCCATTGTAGAACGAGGGCAGGGTGAGCAGACCGATCTTGTGGTCCTCGCCATTGCGTTCGACGTGCATTACTCGAGAACTGGCGGCCTGGTCCTTGAGTTTGATCTTGGCGCGCTGCAGCGTGACTGTTTTGGTCTGGCTGTTGTCGGACGGCGAGACCTGCAGACGGACATACGAGCCGGCCTTGCCACGGATCTTTTGTACCGTTTCGTCGAGGCGCATGCCGATGACGTCAGTGAACTCACCGTCCTTGCCCTGACCGACGGCGATGATGCGATCGGTGGGTTTGAGCTTGCCGGATTTGGCCGCCGGCCCGCCGGGGATCAGCCGCACCAGCTCGGCATAACCGTTTTTCGAGCGCAGCTCGGCACCGATACCCTGCAGTTGCAGGTTCATGTCGATGTTGAAGTCTTCGTAGCGGCGCGGGGAAAAGTAATCGGTATGCGGATCGTAGCTATGGGTATAGGCATCCATATAGACCGAGAACGCATCGACCGGCTCGGCCTGGCGCAGTTGTTTGAGTTCGTTGGTATAGCGCTGGGTCAGACGCTTCTGGATCTCGTCCGGATCGATTTCATTGAGCCGCAGTTCGATGACCTGGTTTTCCAGCTGCTGGGTCCAGAGTTTTTCCCGGGCCTCGGCATCGGCCGGCCAGGCGGCGTCTTCGCGATCGACCGTGAACGATTCGTCGTCCTTGAGATCCAGGCTGTCCAGCCCTTGCTTGATGCGCTCGAGCGCCCACTGGTCGATCTGGATACGACGTTTCTGATACGTGTTGAAGATTTCATAGGCGGCGGCGAGGCGGCCGTTTTTGAGCTGGTCGTCTAGCTCATCGCCATATTTGTCTTTCAGCCGCTGTACGTCGGAGCGCAGGAATACGCTGTGCGTGCCGTCCAGATCGTCGAGATAGGCGTTGAAGAAATCTTCCGAGAATTTGTCGTTGAGTTTGATCTTGTTGTAGTGGTTCTTTTGCAGCTCGCGCACGACCTCCTGATCGACCTGACTCTGGTCGTTGTCGGGTGTGAGCGGTGTATACCCCTCGGCCGGGCCAGCGCCCGCATCGGGCACCGGCGCGGGTTGATTTTCGGAGGCGGCGCAGCCGGTTTGGGCGCACAGCATCACCAGGAGCACAAAAGACAGGGCTAGATAGCGCATGAAGATCACGTGTCCTATCGAAGAAACCGCGGGAACACGGCAGCATAAGTCGCAAATGATCCGGCGCGGTAAGTCACGCTTTTTGAATCGCAAGATCCCGGACCGAACGGCAACGATACATGAAGCATGCCACGTGCAGGAATACGAATGGATAGGGCGGCCAGCAAGCGACGATTCAGTGGCCACTCTGGTTCTGCGCGCTCGCGCTGTCTGCCGGTCCGCCTTCGGGGAGACGGAAAAAGGTCAGTTCGTGTTTATTGGCCGACAGATGGCGCAGCCGGGCGCCCGGGATGGCAAGAAAGTCGGCGATCTCGGCCGGATCGACCGCGCCCTGACATTTCACAGTAAGGATCACCCGGGCCTGCGGACAGGTTCGGCACCAATATTCGGCCAGTTCGCGCAGGCGTGTCGGATAAGCGATCACATCCGAAAGAATCCAGTCCGGCGTCGGTACGTCCTCGCAGTCGATGGCGAAAGCATCGCCGCGCAGGCTATGCACCCGTGGATGTTTGGCCAGCGTTGGCGCCAGGGCGGCACGATCGACGGCCACGACATTGGCGCCCAGCTCGGCCAGGACCCAGCTCCAGCCGCCGGGCGCCGCCCCCAAATCGATACAGGTCTGGCCCGGTTCGGGACGGGCGCCGGCCAGAGTCAGTGCCTCCCAGAGTTTGAGATAAGCCCGGTTGGGCGGGCCTTCGCGATCCTCGACAAAGACCGGGCGGCCATCGGCGAACGCGCTCGAGCAGGCCGGGGATGCCAGCAGCCGATTGCGCTCCAGCAGGCAGAAGACGCCCAGTGACGCGCTGGGCAGCGGGGCTGGGAACGTCATCGGCCGGAAACGAATCGACGGCAGCTTGTCGGCGATCAATTGCGATCGCCGGTGATGGGCGATCGAATGCGTATGCCAGTTGCGTTGTAGCGCGCGCAGTTGGCGTGCGGCCTGGCCGATCGAGTCGATGTGGTATTCGCGTGGCGCCAACCAGCTGTTCTGGGCCCAGGCGGCCGGGCCGGGCTGGCCAGAACTGAACACCAGGTCTTCGCGGATGTCGACGATTTGACTGCCGCGTTGAATCAGTTCGTCGGTCAACGTGTCGTGATGGCCCGTGGCGGCGACATGCACGGTGTCGTAATCGATCGGCAGCACTGCCGGCGTATCGCGGGCCATCAATCAAGCTCTTGAGTGCAGTATGGCGGGCGGCTGGGCGACCGATGTGGTGCATCGCTCACCGGCCTTGTTCGCCAAGGCAGTGTAAGCCATACGGACAGCTCGATGAATCGGGTCGCACGAGGCGTACGTATATGTGGCGACGCAAAACTAATGCGCTAAATAGTTGCGTGCATCTTTTTTGTTAATAATAATTAACACCATACGCGCCAGAACTCGGTCGTTGCCTGCTGTGCTGTCGCCAGCTTGCTTAAATGAATCCGCCCGAAGGCCGATATCTCGATGCTGAACGGGCTATGTTCCCGGCAAGAGTGGAGAAACAGGATCTGGCGTTTGGTCAACCGGCGATGCCAGCCCTTCAAAAGAGTGATCTAGGCATGGAAGCGGCTGCGTATTTAACCAAGACATACGATCCGAGGCTGGTCAGTCTTTCGATCGTCGTCGCGATGGCGGCCGCTTATGCCGCGCTCGATCTTGCCGATCGCATGTATGCC
This sequence comes from Salinisphaera sp. SPP-AMP-43, assembly GCF_049568105.1. GTDB lineage: Bacteria > Pseudomonadota > Gammaproteobacteria > Nevskiales > Salinisphaeraceae > Salinisphaera. Next base: position 3,620,828 of record NZ_CP145335.1, on the reverse strand, counting down.
GCTCGGCATCGCCAGGTCTGGGTATGGTTGGCTGCCGGCGCTATCGTCATGGGCTCTGGCATCTGGGCCATGCATTTCATCGGCATGCTGGCCCTGCATTTGCCGATCACCATGAACTATGCGATCGCGCCGACGATCGTATCCTGGCTCATGGCCGTACTCGGGGCGGCCTGCGCGCTGCGATTGAGCTGCCGGCTGTCGCTCGATCGCCGCACTTGGCTGTTCGGCTCGGTATCGATGGCGGTCGCGATTGCCAGCATGCATTACACGGGTATGTATGCGATGCAGATTTCACCAGGCATCGTCTACGATCCGTTCTGGGTCGGCTTGTCGGGGCTGGTAGCGATCGGCGGCTCGGCCGCGGCGCTCGGGTGGTCGTTTCGGCTGCGGGGCGGTCAGCAGCGGCTGCAGTCGACCAAGAAACTTGGCGCGTCCGGGCTGATGGGGCTGGCGATCGCTGGCATGCACTATGTCGCTATGGCTGCGGCGGCGTTTCCGGCCGCCAGCGTTGGCTATGCAGCCGGCGGCGTGAATACCGAATGGCTGGCTCTGCTGATCAGTTCGCTGTCGCTGGTATTGCTGGCGGCAACCCTGCTCGCCGCTGCCCTGGATCGCCGGCTCGAGCACCAGACCGCTAGCCTCGTGCACTCGCTGCGCGAAGCCAATGCCCAGCTGCGCTACAGCAATAATTACGACGGACTGACCGATCTGGCCAACCGCAAACTGTTCGACGAAAAGCTCGATCTGGCTATCGATGGGGCTGGCCGCGGTGCCGCTGGTTTCGCTTTGTTTTATATCGACCTCGATGGCTTCAAGCAGCTCAATGATAACCTCGGCCACCGCGCTGGAGACGAAGTACTCAAACACGCCGCGCGGGGCATGCGCGAAGCTACCCGTGGCCACGACACGGTTGCTCGCTTGGGCGGCGATGAGTTCGTGATTCTGGCGGCCGACGTGGCCGATGCCGACAATGCTCGCCAGATGGCCGAGCGTGTACTGGCGGCAGTGCGCCAGTGCACACAGACCGCGCCGGGGTTGTCGGCCAGTATCGGCTGGGCGTTGTATCCCGAGCATGGTCGGCGCGCCGAGGAGCTGGTTGCGGCGGCCGATCGCGCGATGTATCACGCCAAGAACAACGGCAAGAACGCCGCGGTGGGCTATCGTGCCGAAATGGCCGAAGAGGCGGAAGCCGAATTCGTGCTCCAGCGTGAACTCGCGTCCGCGCTCGAACAGGGCCAGATCACGGTTTATTACCAGCCGAAGTTCTGTGCCGCCACACGCACCTTGTCCGGTGCCGAAGCGCTGGCGCGTTGGCATCATCCCCGGCACGGCATGATTGCCCCGGCTCGATTCATCCCGGTCGCCGAGCGCTCCGGACAGATCGACGCGCTCGAAGCCTATGTACTGGACGCGGTCTGTGCCCAGGTGCGCCACTGGCTCGATTTCGGATACGAGGTGCCGCGTATTTCGGTGAATCTATCGGCTGCCCGGATCAGCGATCGTGGGCTGCCGAAACGGGTCCAGGCCTGTTTAAATCGCCACCATCTGGCGAGCCGCTATCTGATGTTCGAAATCACTGAAACCGTGGCCATCCAGGGCATGCTCGAAGCGGTTTATGCACTTAAGCAGTTTGCGCGCATGGGCGTCGAGGTCGCGCTGGACGATTTCGGAACCGGCCACTCCAGCTTGTCGTATTTGGAACAGCTGCCGATTCATCAACTCAAGATCGACCGTTCCTTCATCCGCGCCCTGAGCGATAGCAATGCCCAGCCATCGGCGATCGTGCGCTCGATCGTGGCCTTAGCGCATAGTCTAGGGCTGGCAGTGGTCGCCGAAGGCGTGGAAACCGAGTCGCAGCTGGCCTATTTGGTCGAGTTGAAATGCGACGAGGTACAGGGGTTTTTGTTCAGCCAAGCGGTGCCTGCCGAGCCGTTCACGGCCTATCTCGACACTACCTCCAGCCGTGGCCAAGCACCAGAGATAGCGTCAGAACGCGTGCGCGAATTTGGCTGAATGTCTTTGGGTCGGGCCGCGCATGCAGACCGTGGCTGTGCGGCAATGCCGGTAGGCGAGCCAGCGCCCACTTGCAGAAAGCGTTGCTCAGCAGCCGAAGAGGGTATAGACCATGCGCTGTTCGGCCGAACCCGGCAGCACGTTGCGGTTGGAGCCGAGCCCGAGAGCGGCTTTGAATAGTGCGCATCGGCCTCGATCAGCCGTGGGACCGGCAACGCGCCGAAAGGGTCCACGATAATGCCGGACCGTAAGGTCGATCACACCGGCCCAGCGGCGTTTCGTGCGTTGGGCCAAACCCGGTGGCCTAGCGCGTGTCGTCACGAAGCGCGCCGTCGCACGACGCCCGCCCATCGGGTCAGTCAAGGCGCAGGCCGCCGCGCGTAGCGGGCCCACGGTCAAGGCCTGCAACGCCGCACGGCGCGATGGGCGGGCATCACCCGCAGGGTCCGGCGGCCATCCGTCGTTATCGTTCGCGCACGTGGCCGGGCCACGTCATGCTCACGAGGCCTTGGCTTGCCAGCCCAGGGCCGCGGATGCGGCGGCGTATCTCGTGACGACACGCGCTAGGGGAAAGGCGTCTCGACCCGGCCGAGGGCGACTTAGTCCAAGATCGCGGGCCCAGGGCTCAGTTCGCTATATCGGTGGGCAGCTGGCCCGAGCCAAGTACATGGATCGATAGCATAGCGGCGGCCGCGCTATCGCCGGGCCGAGTCGGCCATGACGGTATGGCGGCCAGCGCCCAGAGCCGCACTATCGATGCGGTCATCCGAGGGCGCTGCTGTACCGGTCAAGCTGGCGCGATTGAACCGCAGTCTCGACAAGGTTTTTTAAACGCCGTGCGGCCTAGCGTCGGTCGAGGCGGCAACCACGTCAGACGTATTGGTTGAGCTGCCAATCCGGGGCCGAGTCGCTGCGCCGTGACAGTCGTTCCAGCGTAGGGCATCGACTTGCCTGGGTCGTGTAATGGACGGGACCGTGGTAATGAGCGAATCCAAATAATGTGCTCTGATTATTAAAAATAAATATTAATAATAAATAAGAGCTTAGCGCTGTATTGGCGCTATTGCAGCCAATATGCCGGTTTGTCCATCTCAAACAGGTTTTTGGATGGCCGATATAGGGGCATCGGGGATATGCAAGCACGGCACCTTTGGGGCAACAGGGGATGTCGTGTTCAAAAAATAACGGCGATCGCGCCGGCTAAAAGGTGGGCAAGGCATGCAGGCGGAGGATTATCTGACCAAGATCTACGATCCAGGGCTGGTCGCGCTGTCGATTGCCGTTGCGATTGCAGCCGGCTATGCGGTGCTGGAGCTGACTGATCGCATATACGCGGCCCAGCGCCCGCGAGCCTGGGTCTGGCTGGCTGCCGGCGCGATCGTATTGGGTTCCGGCATCTGGGCCATGCATTTCATCGGTATGCTGGCCTTGCAAATGCCGATCACTATGAGCTATGCGGTGATCCCCACGGTGCTGTCCTGGTTTATGGCCGTGATCGGCTCGGCGGTGGCGCTGGGGCTAGGGTGCCGATTTGATTTCGATCGTCGGACTTGGCTGGCCGGCTCGATGTTCATGGCGATCGCGATCGCGAGCATGCACTACACCGGCATGTATGCCATGCATGTTTCGCCAGGCATCGTCTATGACCCGTTCTGGTTGGCGTTGTCGATGCTCGTTGCGGTCGTCGGTTCGGCCGCAGCGCTCTGGCTGACGTTCTGGCTACGCGGTTCGCGCCAGCGGCTGCGGGGCGCCAAAAAAAGTGCTGCCGCGGTGCTGATGGGGGGCGCGATTGCCGGCATGCACTATACGGGCATGGCAGCGGCTTCGTTCCCGAGGACGACCGTCAGCCATACCACGGGCGGCGTGGATACCACTTGGTTGGTGTTGTTGATCGGTGCATTGGCACTACTGCTGTTGGCGGCGACGTTGCTGGCGGCTGCGGCATTGGATCGACGTCTCGAACAGCAGACCGCCTGTCTCGTCGAATCCCTGCGCCAGGCCAACGAACAGTTGCGCTATAGCAGTGATTACGATGCCTTGACCGATCTGGCCAATCGCAAGCTGCTCGACGAACGACTCGATGCGGCGATCCAGCGAGCCGAGTGCGGCGGCGAGGGGTTCGCGTTGCTTTATGTGGATCTCGATGGCTTCAAACAGCTCAACGACAATCTGGGCCACCGCGCGGGCGACGACGTGCTGCGACGCGTGGCCGGAAGCATGCGGGAGGCAATGCGCGTACAGGATACGGTCGCCCGAATGGGCGGCGATGAATTCGTGGTCATCGCCGAAGCCGTTGCCGATGCTGCCAGCGCCCGGCAGAGAGCCGAGCGCCTGCTAGAGGCCGTGCGCCAGACGACGCTGACAGCGTCGGGTCTATCGGCCAGCATCGGCTGGGCGTTGTATCCCGAACACGGCCGGCGCGCCGAAGAACTGGTCACAGCCGCCGATCGGGCGATGTACCATGCCAAGAACAACGGCAAGAACGCCGTGGTCGGCTATCGCGCCGAAATCGCCGAACAGGCCGAGGCCGAGTTCGGGCTACAGCGTGAATTGGCCGCCGCGCTCGAACAGGGCCATATCACGGTCTACTACCAGCCGAAGTTCTGTGCCGCCAAGCGCACCCTGTCCGGCGCCGAAGCCCTGGTACGCTGGGAGCACCCCAGACACGGCATGATCTTGCCGGACCGGTTTATTCCAGCGGCCGAGCGTTCCGGCCAGATCGACGCGCTCGAAGCCTATGTGCTGGATGCGGTCTGTGCCCAGATTCGCCACTGGCTCAATGCCGGATACGAGGTGCCGCGTATTTCGGTGAATCTATCGGCCGCCCGGATCAGCGATCGTGGACTGCCGAAACGGGTCCAGGCCTGTTTGAACCGCCATCGCCTGGCCCCGCACTACCTGATGTTCGAGATTACTGAAACCGTGGCCATCCAGGGCATGCTCGAAGCCGTCTATGCGCTCAAGCAGTTCGCGCGCATGGGGGTCGAGGTCGCTTTGGATGATTTCGGAACCGGCCATTCTTGTCTGTCATATCTGGAACAGCTGCCGATCCACCAGCTCAAGATCGACCGCGCCTTCGTACGGGCTTTAAGCGACAGCCATGCCCAGCCGTCGACCATCGTGCGCTCGATCGTGGCCTTGGCGCATAGCCTAGGGCTGGCGGTGGTTGCCGAAGGCGTGGAGACCGAGCCGCAGTTGGCTTATCTGGTGGCTTTGGAATGCGACGAGGTACAAGGCTTTTTGTTCAGTCAGGCGGTGCCCGCCGAACAGTTCACCGCCTATCTGGAGCACCATTCCGCCTCAGCCGAGCACCAGACGCAGCGCCGGCAGCGCCAGAACGAGCGCGAGAATTCGGCTGAATGTCTTCTGGTTGACCCGGTAGTGCAGGCGGTGGCCGAGCAGCAGACCGATTACCACGGCGGGGAGGGTCGCCAGGGCCAACTGGCAGGAGGTGCCAGTCAGCAATCCGAGATGGGTATAAACCACAATCTGGACGGCCGAGCTCAGCAAAAAAGTCAGGGTCAGAATCGAGCGCGAGAACTGTTTCGGATAGCGCACATTGGTATAGATCAGCAGTGGGATCGGCGATACGCCGACCGCGCCGACGATCACCCCGGACAGCAGTGCGGTGCCCGACAGCCCAGCAATATCAGCCCCATTCAGCCGTGGCATGCTTTCGGGCACCGGGGTTTTGACCAGGTTGAGGGCGACATAGCACAGGATCACGGCGCCCAGAAAACGTTCTAATACATCGACTGGCAGCACGGCCAACAGCCGGGCGCCGCCCAGCACGCCGATCGATAGCGCAATCGCGGCGATCGGGCCGCGCCGCCAGTCGAATTCGCGCCGCGCTAGGCCGGTCATGATGGCGTTGGTCGCCAGCGCGACCAAGGCAACGACCGGCACGACGTCGCGAAACGGATAGACCAGCACCAGGGTGCTGACCATCAGGGTGCCGCTGCCGAACCCGGTCAGGCCCTGCGCGGTAGCGCCGAGCAATCCGGCCAGATTGAATAGAAGAATCTGCACGAATACGACCAAAGTTGGTAAACCGCGCAGTCTAGGTCGTGTCGCGGGATCGTGCGAGGCCGTGGCTGGCGTCGTGCGGCCGCGGTGGTCGGCCCGTACCTGGGCACGTGGGTCTAGCAGCCGATCAAGATTCGGGCCGTCGTGTTCGGGAGATCGAGCGTTGCCCGCCCAGATGCCGGACGGGCTATGGCCCGTGCTCGAATGGCGATATGCCGGGCATACTCGCCGGTATCGGCACGTGGCTGCCTCGGCGCCGTACGTCCATGGCCAGCGGTGAGGGCGATCTATCTGCACCGCGAGCCGAGGCTTGGGATGGCGTGCCCAGCTCGGGATCGGCCAATCCTGGCGGATCGGATAACGGCTGGCCGGCGGGTGGGGGCGACACGCTACACTGGCCGGGTCGCACGCCATCTGCAGTTCGCCCTTGCGCCGGTTTCGCCTGCAACATATCACTGCCTTCGACCGCTTCGCCGACAGCCTACGAGTTTTGATTGCGCTTTCCGGCGTGATTCTCTATTCCGGGCTGCGCGACGATGCACATCAGCTTATTCCGTTGATGCTCGGCGTAATCGCCAGCGGCATCGCGGAAACCGACGACAGCTGGCGTCGTCGAGCCCGGGCACTGCTGGTCACGCTGGTCTGTTTTTCAGTAGCCGCGTTGACCGTCGAGGCCTTACTCGATCTGCCCTGGGTGTTCGCGTTGGCGCTGCCGATGGGTACGTTCCTCCTAATCATGCTGGGGGCGGCTAGCGGGCGCTTCGCGACCATCGGCAACGCGACGCTGCTGTTATCGGTCTACACTATGATCGGCGTGACCCAGCATACCGGGCCGCCGCGGGCTTTTTGGGTCGAACCGTTGCTGTTGGTGATCGGGGCTGGCTGGTATGGCCTGCTGGCGCTGGCCTGGAACGCCGTGTTCGTGCATCGTCCGGTGCGCCAGTCGCTGGCGCGGCTGTATGCCAGTCTCGACGATTATCTGGTCTGTAAGTCCTGGTTGTTCGAGCCGGTTCGCGATCTCGATGTTGCGGCCCGCCGCAGTGATCTGGCGCATGCCAATGCGCGCGTGGTCGCGGCCCTCAACGATACCCGGCTGGCCTTGATCGACCGGTTGACCGGGCGCCGATCGCGCTCGGCCATGAGCGACAATCTGCGGCTTTATCTCGCCGCCCAGGATATCCACGAACGCACCAGTTCGGCGCACTATCCGTACAAGGCGCTCACCGAGGCGTTTTTCCACAGCGACCTGATGTTTCGTTGCCAGCGTCTGTTGCGGCTGACCGGGGTCGCGGCCCGCAGGCGGGCCACGGCACTGCGCTACGACGAACCGTTCGCCGACGATGGCCGGACGGCCACTGCCATCGAAGATCTGGATGCGGCCATCGCCCACCGCCGCGGACTGCAGAACGCACCCGGGGCGCATCTGCTGTATGCCGTGGACGACGTGGCCGATAATTTACGCGGTCTGGCCCAGCGCGTGACCGGCGCGGCCGAGGCGGTCGGCGAGGCCGATGCGCCGCTGCAGAATCCGCTGCCGCAGTCGCCGATCGAGATCTGGCGGCGAATCCGGGTCCAGCTCACGCCGGCATCGGCACGTTTTCGGCACGCCTTGCGGCTGGCGTTGGCGATGTGGGCCGGCTATCTGGTGCTGCTGGCCGTTCACCCGGTGCAGGGCTATTGGATTTTGCTGACTACGATGCTGGTTTGCCAGCCGGATTACGGTGCCACTCGAACCCGTTTTCTGCAGCGGGTCGGCGGTACCGTCGCCGGATTGGTGGTCGGCTGGGCGTTGATGCGGCTGTTCCCATCGCCCCAGCTCCAGCTGCTGTTGATCGTAGCCTCTGGCGTGGTCTTTTTCGCGGCCCGGTTCCGGCATTATTTCGTGGCCGCGGCTGGGATCAGCGTGTTAGTGCTGGTCTCGTTCAACCAGATCGGCAACGGCTTCGATCTGATTTGGCCGCGTTTTATCGATACGGTGATCGGCGGGGCACTGGCGGCTGCGGTCATGTTTTTGGTGTTGCCGGATTGGCGCGAGCGCGAGCTGCATCATCGGCTGGCCGATGCGTTATCTGCGCAGGCGGCTTATCTGCGTGTGATCTTCGACCAGTATCGGGACGGCCGTGCCGACGATCTGGCTTACCGGATCGCGCGTCGCGATGCCCACAATGCTGATGCTGCCGTCAGCACCCATGTCGCGACCGCGCTCAAGGATCCGCACGGGGCACGGACCGATAGCGGCGAGGCACTGGCGGTACTGGCCTGTGCCCAGACCCTGATCGGCCATCTGTCGACCCTCGGCGCCCATCGCGAACGCTTGAATGCCGAAGACGCTGCCGCATTGTCCGAGGCCGTGGCGCATATCGCTGAGGCGCTGGAACAAGTCGCCCACGGGCTGATCCGCTCCGAGCCGGCGCCGGTCGATAGCGAACAGGCTGCCCGAATCTACGATCGGTTGGTCGCGCTGCGCGATGGGCGCGACGGCACGCTACGATTGGTCGCCGGCCAACTGCAACTGCTGCTCGAGCAACTGCCCGAACTGCGCCGCATCAGTAGCCAGCTGGTGGCAGCCTAGTCGGTTCGGTTGCTGCGATAGCGGGTGCCGAGCTGGCCCTTGCTCTTGATCTCGTTCTGCAGGTCGCGGATGAACATCGTGCCCAGACCGCTGCTATGGCAGAATTTTTCGAGCTGATTGCGAACCAGCTTGCGGTAGTACACACAGATGCCGCCCAAGAAGAATAGCAGGCTGGCGAACAGGAACTGGGCCGCGGCAAAGGTTGTGACCTCGTGCTTGGCCGGCTGCTGCAGTTCCCATAGATAAGGCACTGAAGCCACCACGAACAATGCCGAGCCAACCAGGAACATGGCCACCGTGACGTTGAACAGCTGCATGTAGATCAGCGAGGGCGCCTCGACCACCTGCAGAATATTCACGAAGCCGCCGAGCACGAACAGCACCGAACCGATGATGAAACACCAGGCACCGGCGGCGATCATGTCCAACGAGGGCAGAAACAACAGGCTGCCGGCCACGAACAAGGCCGAACCCAACACATACGACCAGGCCGCAATGAATTCGATATGGTCGGCGAAGCTGTCGGTCTGGCGGTGTCGCCAGTACTTCATTACCTCCAGCAGATCGTGACCGGTGACCAACAAATACAAGACGGAGCCGGCAAAGAATAGCCAATCGCCGATCGTCAAGTAGTTTGAAAGTGCAGGAAAGAAGAACACGCTGCCACCGACGAAGCCGAGTCCGCCGAGCTTGTAGCTGAAGGCATTGACGGTTTCCCAAACGCGGTGGGAATCGCTGTTTTCATCGCTCGAGCCTAGATTGGATACCCGTGGGCGATGCGTAATCAGATGCGGCATAGACGGCCTCCTTGATGAGGCGCCATTATTGCAGCCGTATCGCGCGGCGCCACCGTCGGGCTCAGCCCAAGCTGTATCGGTAACCGACGAAAACGCGATCGATCAACGCATTATCGGTATCCGCAGGAATCGGGGCGAGGTTACGAGAGCGCCTGCCGGGGCCAAGGGCCCTGCACATCGGGCGCGCGAGCAGGTCGGGAAATGGCGCTCCCTAGGGGACTCGAACCCCTGTTTTCGCCGTGAGAGGGCGACGTCCTAGACCGCTAGACGAAGGGAGCGCGATAAGGCGGGCATTATAACGACGGGTTGGCACTGACGCGAGGGATTTCAGAGCGGCCGCCAACCGATGAGGCCACATCGCAGTGCCGGCTGTTGGCCCGCTGCCGGGGATCAAGTGTTTGAACAGCCGGGACCGGCCAGCGCATGACTCGATCAGTTTACGATTGGCAGGCGAGTCAGGGCCGAGCGCATGATCGGATAGGCGTTCGACTCGGCGTTAGTCGCCGACTAGTAAGCGATAGCCGATCAGCGTGCCATAGACGATCACGATCGCAATGACGATCAGCGTGATCGTACGCGGGCCATCGCGTTCCGGCTCGGGTTCGCCACGGCGTGCCCGTTGCCAACGCTGCCAGCGGGCACGCACTAACAGCACCAGGATCGCGATCGCGGCGAGCCAGAACAGGATGCGCATTTAAAACTGGCCTCGAAGTCGGCATGCCCAGTCGTGCATCGACTAGAAACCACTGCCCGGGGAGGTGATATGCGCGAGGAACAATGGGCCGAACCGGGGTTCCATGATCAGGGTGAAAACCACGCCGAAGCCTGCCCCCCAAAGATGGGCGCTATGATTGATGTGATCCTGGCCCAGGCGGCTGGCATACAGCCCATAGGCCGTGAACAACACACCATAGAGAATCGCCGGCACCGGTATGACGAAAACATAGATCGTCGACCAGGGCGCGATCAGGATGAAGGCGAACAGGACCGCCGATACCGCGCCCGAGGCGCCCAGGCTGCGATAGCGCGAATCGTTCCGATGCTGGATATAGCTCGGCAGCGTCGAGACCACGGCCGCGGCCAGATAGAAGATCACGAAGCCGAGGGCGCCGATATAGCGCTCGAACAGGCCTTCCATCGCGCGGCCGAAGAAAAACAGCGTGATCATGTTGAAGGCCAGATGCGCGCCGTCGGCGTGCACGAAGGCATTGGTCACGAGCCGGAAATACTCGCCGCGTCCGATCGCCGGCGGCCATAGCAGCAGTCGGTCGAGCAGCCGTTCGTTGGAAAAACAGGTGATCGAGACCGCGCAGGTGATCGCGATCAATAAGACGGTTACCCACATGAGCGCACTCGGTTGAACGACGGCCGGAAAGACGGCCAAAACTCGCCCGAGTATACGGGCCGTGGCTGAGCGCGCCGAATCACGTGATCTCCAGGGCCGGATGATCGAAGGCCAGGCGCCCGGCCAGGGCCGCCATATCGGCGATCGGCTCGGGATAGCACCAGGCGGCATCAGCCAGCCGGTGGCGGCCGATCAGCAGATCGAAATAGACCGCGTCGCCCTTGAACGGATAGTGGGTACGCGTGCTCGAGTGGACCAGCCGAGCGTCGGCCCACGCCAGGTCGGCCAGATACAGCCGCGGCGGATAGCCGTGCTCGGCCAGGCACAGAACATCGTCGCTGCTGGCAATGCGGGCGCGCTCGTAATGGAGTTCGACCGGGCGTGCTAGCGGTTCGAGCGTGATGCGGGGTTGGTCAGACATGGCGTGGGCGTTTGTCGTTGGCAGGTTCTGGGCTGTGCGTCGAGTAGTGGTAATACAGCCGTTCGTTCTTGGCTGGGCCGCGGATCGTCCAGTCCAGGGTGAAGCCGTCGGCCATCGGCACCAGCTGGGCCGCGTAGACGTCGGCGCCGCAGTGGTGGCCGGCCCGGCTGACCAGCCGGCCCTGCCCGTCATCGACCAGCTCGAACAGGAATACGGCAGCGTCGGTGCCGAACCGTTCATGCGATAGCGCCAGGCCATCGGCTAAACGCTGCCAGCGATAGATGTTATGAAACGCCACGTCTCGGGCGGCGCCGGCCGGCTGGAAGCGGCCACGTTCGACTAGGCGCCAATCGGCGCCCGCCGACTCGGGGCTCAGCTCGGCCTGGCCTCGGCCGGACCAGCCGGTGGTCGAGCCTGGGCCCGGCCGGGCCACGAACGACAGTCGGCGCAGCGCGGCCAGCTGTTGCCAGATCCGTATAATCAGGTCGCTTTCGCAGGCAGGCGCTGTCGTCGACATGGGTTATCTCGTTGCCGTTACCGTTCTCTGGGCGTTTTCGTTCAGTCTGATCGGGGTTTATCTGTCCGGCCAGGTAGACAGCTATTTCGCCGTGCTCGTCAGGCTGAGCCTGGCTGCGTTGGTATTCGCGCCGCTGCTGCGTCCGGTGGCCACCGGGCGCCGGGCCGCTCTCGGCTTGATGGCGGTCGGTGCGGTCCAGATCGGGCTGATGTATTTGTGCTTCTATCAATCGTTCGAATTTCTGAGCGTACCGGAAGTGCTGCTGTTTTCGGTACTCACGCCGATCTATATCAGCGTGCTGGACGATCTGTTGGCCGGCCGGTTCCGGCTGCGCTGTTTGGCGGCGGCGGTGCTGGCCGTGGTCGGTGCGACGGTGATCCGCTATACCGAGGTGGGCGAGAACGTCTGGCTGGGGTTTGCGCTGGTCCAGGGCGCCAATCTCTGTTTTGCGATCGGCCAGGTCGGCTATCGTCGTTTGGTGCCTTATCTACCGGCCGGTGTACCCCTGCATGCCCAGTTCGGCTGGTTCTTCATCGGTGCCTGGCCGCTGGCGGCGATGCTCTATGCCGTGTTTGGCGACCACGACGCGCTGCCGACTACGACGACCCAGTGGGGCGTGCTGGTATGGCTGGGTCTCGGTGCCTCGGGGCTGGGCTACTACGCCTGGAATCGTGGTCTGCCGAAAGTCGATGCTGGAACTCTGGCAGTGATGAACAACGCCCTGATTCCGGCTGGTTTGACCGTGAATCTGCTGATTTGGAACCACGATGCCGATATCCCGCGGCTGGCGGCCGGCTCGCTGTTGATGCTGGCAGCACTGATGATCAACCGTTGGATGGCCGCTACGCGCCCGGTCAGTCTATGGAGTCGACATTGACCTCTAGCGGCACTACATCACTACGGACCCAGGTCTCATACAAATCGAAGCGTTCCTGGCGTTTATTCCAGGATGTGGACTGTACGTAGAGCACCGGGGCGCCTTCGACAATATCCAGCTGGGCCGCGATCTCAGCTGGTGCGCCGCGTGCCCGGACTACTCGGCGGGCTCCGGCTACCCGATAGCCTGAGCTGCTCATCAGTGAAGAGAACGACGCAGTGCCCGATAGCACGTCGTGCGCAGCAGTGATGATCGGAATCAATGCCGGTGGGCTGAAATTCTTACTGTACAGAGCCGGAGTGTCGTCGAGCAGCCGCAGCCGTACCAGCCGATGGCCCTGGGTGTAGCGTGGCTGGCTGAGGGCATCGCAGACGAAATCCGGCAGGGTGACGATGCCGGCCTCGAGTACGCGCGTGGTCACTGCGCGGTTCTGATGGGTCAGTGCGTTTTCCAGAAAACCCTGGGTGTTTTGAATCACCCAGCCGGTCTGCTCGGTGGGCTGTTTCGCGAACACGCCGCGGTTTTTGATGCGATCGACGTAGTCGTCGCTCTCGAGGGCACGAAAGGCCTGGCGCACGGTCGCCCGCGACAGGCCGTACTCCTGGCAGAGCCGATTCTCGCTGGGCAGACGGGTGCCGACCCCGATCTCGCCGCGATCGATCTGTTCCTTCAGTCGTTCGGCCAGCTGTTGATAGAAGGGAATAGGAGAGTGGCGATCGATCATCGATTCCGGTTGCTTTGGGGTCTGGTGAGGCCCGACATCGGGCAACCATCATTCGAAGTTGCGATGCCGGGCGATCATATCGTTGTAATGCACGCCGCTGCGCTCGACCAGTAGCATGACCAGTAGATCGTAGAACACAAACAGCGATTGTTCGAACAGATTGCCCATGGGTTGGAAGGTAGGAACCATCGATTCGTCGTCGGCGCCGTAGGTTTTGGCCGGCAGGTGCAGGACCACGTCGGCGAGTTGGGCGGTCTCGCCTTCCGGCACTGCAGTCACGACCAGCAGCGTCGCGCCGGTCTTTTTCACTTCGCCGGCAATATAATGCAGATGTGGGATATTCGCCGGCCCGCTCGGCAGAATGAACAGATCTTGGGCGGTGACGGCCGGGGTGGTGTCGTCCCAGCCCCAGTGTACGGTTTTGCCGAAATGCGTCAGGCGCATGGCGAATGCCTTGGACGCCAGACCTTCGCGCCCGATGCCGAGGACGAAGATCCGCGGCGCGTCGAGAATGGCATCGAGGGCGCGGTCGAGCTGACGCCCGTCGGTAGCATTGAAGACCGTGCCCAGTTCGGCGACGACGCGGCGGCTCAAATCGTCAAAGAGAGTGCTCGTGTTCATGTTGAAATCTCCGGTTTAAACGCGAGCGCTGGGCTGGCCGCTGGCCACGCGCCCGATCAGAAGCGCCAGCAAGATGACGGCGCCATAGAAGGCATTGATCCAGAATGTGGCCACACCGGCCAGGGTGAGCACGTTGGTCAGCGTACCCAAAAGCAGAACGCCCATGATGGCGCCGAACATGCGGCCGCGGCCGCCAGTAAGCTGAACGCCGCCGATCACGGCCGAAGCCAAGGCAGAAAAGATCAGGTTCTGGCCCATGGCCGCCGTTACCGAGTACAGGCGTCCGGCCAGCAGCATGCCGGCGAAGGCCGCAAGCATCGAGGCGATCACGAAGGCGAGGATGAGTACGCGGTCCACGCGAATGCCGGCCGCGCGGGCGGCATCGATATTGCCGCCGATGGCATACAGCGCACGGCCCCAGCGGTGGTATTTGAGAACCAGGCCGCCGCCGATTGCCAGAATCGCCATCAGCCAGACGGCGGCCGGTACATACAGCCATTCTGCAGTACCGAGATAGGTATAGGCGTCCGGCAATGAGGCCAGCGTTCGGCCCTGGCTGATGCCGAGCGTGAGCCCGCGCAAGAGGATCAGCATGGCCAAGCTGACGATGAACGAATCCAGGCCGATCTTGACCACCAGTACGCCATTGACGAGCCCGATTAGGGCGCCGACCGCCAGGGTAATGGCGATGCCGGCGACCGGGCCTAGTTCGGTGCCGAGACCGCCCAGAGCCGGCGAGAGCATCAGCCAGGCTGCGACCATCGGTGCTAACCCGACCGTGGATTCCAGCGAAATATCGAGCTTGCTCGTCAGCAGGATGAAGGTCAGCCCAACCACCACGATCCCGAGTTCGGCCGATTGGCGCAGGATGAGCATGAGATTCGGCACGGTCAGAAAAGCACTGCTGACGAAAGCGCCGATTGCCAGGATCAGCAGCAGGCCGGGCAGCACGCTCAGCTCGCGTACGTTGCGCCCCAGCATGGCTAGGGTGGAAGTCTGTCGTTTCGAGGCTCGGGTCGGTGTATTCATTGTTCGTCCATTCGTTCGATCGCACGCACCAGGCGTTGTTCGTCCGGCTCGGCGAGTTCATCCACGAGGTTGCCGTGGTCCATGACCAGAACGCGCGGGCTGATCAGCAGTTCGTCTACATCGTCGGAAATCAGCACGATGGCCACGTCACGGGCCAGGGCGGCTTCGATGAGATCGTAGATCGCGTTCTTGGCGGCGATATCGACCCCGGCGGTCGGCGAAATCAGTACCAGCGTGCTCGGGTCGCGGGCCAAGGCCCGGGCCAGCACGACCTTCTGTTGGTTGCCGCCACTCAGGCCGTTGACCTGGAGTTCAGGGTCGGGCGGCACCAAGGCGACATCATCGATTAAGGACCGGGCGATATCGCGCTGTTGCCGAGGCGAAAAAAATCCGCCCGTGGCGATGCGGTCGGTGATCGTCATCGTCATGTTCTCGGCCACGTTTAGATTCGGTACGTAGCCGTTGGCGTGTCGATCGGCCGGTACGAAACCGATGCCGGCACGCAGTGCGGCCATGACCGACCCGCGTGCGACCGGCACGTCGTCTACGGCAATGTGGCCCGCGCGGGGCGATCGGAGGCCGACGATGGTTGCACCGATTTCGTATTTCCCCGAGCCGCCGAGCCCCGCGATCGCAACGATCTCGCCGGGGGCGACGTCGAACGAGACGTTCTCGAAGACGCCGGACTGATCGGTCAGACCGGCGAGCCGCAGGCGCGGTGGCCGGGCGGCATCGTTGCTTCGGGCGGACAGACGGAACTGTTTTTTCTCCTGGCCGGCCAGTACCGCTTCGACCAGGTCGGATTCGTCGATGCGTTCGGCGGTGCGGCTCCATAACAGCTGGCCGTCGCGTAGCACGGTCGCGCCGTCGCAGGCTTGTTCGATCTCCTTGAGGAAATGCGAGACCAGTACGAAGGTCACTCCACGGGCCTTGAGCTCGGCCAGCTTGGCGAACAGGCGCTCGGCGGCGCCGCCATCGAGCTGTACTGTCGGCTCATCGAGCAGGATGATTCGGCTGCCCGAATTCAGCGCCCGTGCGATCTGAACCATCTGGCGCTGGTCGATCGGGATATCGGCCAGCGCGGCCCGGGGATCGACCGAGATATCCCATTCGGCGAGGCTGGCCTCGGCCTGCGCATTCATACGCGCCCAGGAAATCGCCCCGGTGCCAGCCACCGGCTGGCGGTTGATGAACATGTTCTCGGCCACGCTGAGATTGGGAAACAACGGCGGTCGCTGGTATACGCAGGCCACGGTCCCGTGCAGGCCGGCGCCGGTCTTGTCGGCGTCGGCCGGTGCATCGAACAACTGGATCGAGCCGGAGTCCGGAGTTTCCAAACCGGTGATGATGCGCACCAGCGTGGATTTACCGGCACCGTTGCGTCCGATCAGGCCGTGCGTGCTGCCGGCCGGGATCGAGAACGAGACGTCGTCGAGCGCTTGGGTCGCGCCGTAGCGCTTGCTGATATGCGACAGCGTGACCGCCGCCCCGAGCTGATTGGATGTTGTGGATGACATGGCGGGATTACTGGGTCGCGAACGCCTTCTTGGCGAACGATTGGTTCCCCCAAAGCCCGTCGTCGTCGACATTGTCGGCAGTCACCACCGGGGTCGGCAGCTGGTCGGCGAGATTGCCTTTGTAGTCCACGATGTCGCTGTTGTGATCGGTCGGGCCTTGTTGGAAGGTCTGGCCCTTGATGGCGGCGACCAGATATTTCACGCCGTAGTTGATATAGCCCACCATCGGCTGGTCGATGGCAGCGTCCTGATAGCCGTCACGGATCGCATTCAGTGCCAGCGGGCTGCCGTCGACAGAAATCAGTGTCACATGGCCGGGGTGGTCGGTCTGGTGCAGAGCACCGATGCGTTTCATGGTCTGGACCACGGTGGGATAGAAGGTTGCGTCGCTTTGAACGTAGACGCCGGCGATCTTCGGATTGCGGTTGAACTGGGTTTCCAGACCCGATGCCGCCTTGGCGGTATCCCACTGGGTCGCAACGTGTACCAGTTTGATTTTCGGAAAGTTCTGGTGCATGCAATCGTTGAAGCCATTGGTGCGGTCGCGACCATTGGAGGTCACCGGGTCACCATCCAGCGTCAGTACGGTCTGTCCGCTGGCCACGCGCTTACCCATCGCCTGACAGGCCTTGCGGCCGAGCGCGACATTGTCGGCGCGTACGATCATCGCAATCTTGCCGCCGGCCGGTGCCTCATCGATGGCAACGATCGGTACCTGCTGGGCGTTGGCATATTTGATGGCGGGGACGATCGCATCGGCATCGCCGACCGAAATCACCAATCCCTTGGCGCCGCGATTGATCAGGGTCCGAATGTCGGTGATCTGTTGGGACGCATCACGATTGGCGTTGGTCGCTGGAAGATAGTCGAAACCTTCGGCCTTGAAGCGCCGGATCACGCCTTTCTGTTCTGCGTTCTGGAATGGATCCGTATGCGGCTGCGAATAGCCGAGCTTCAGCGCATCGGACGTTTGACTGCCGTCGTCATGGCTCGAATTGCAGGCCGCCAGCCCGGTGGATAGGGCGGCTACGGCGAGGCCGATCGCCAGGGTTTTTCGGTGCTGCATGAGGCTCCTCCGCTCAATGGTTTGCGCCTTTTTGGCGTCTGTTGGTCCACCCCGGCCGGCTGCGGTCGGCGGTGTTGTGTGCGGTCTACGCCAGACGTTCCATGAGCCGAGCGCGAAGTCGGCGGAACGATCGATGCAACCGCTAATGTCCGAACTGTACGTACAGTACCGACGATCAGATCGTATGCGTTAACCGGCTGCGACCGACAGGTCGTCTTTAGTCGAATGCCGCGATACAGCAGGCGACGATGTCAAGCATTTGCGCGCTACAGTCGATCGCGGAGAAGTGGTAGGCGATCGATACAGCCGAGGCTTTCGGCGCCAACCGCCGGGGCTGAAAGCCGCGCCAGGCGAGGTCTGATGATGGATCGTGCACGCCGCGTGGGCGGCGTCCGTGGTGAGTCGACCCCACGCGCATCCCGCGTCGGTTGTGCCGATTGGTGGCCTGTACGACGCCGGGCCCGGCCCGCTATCTAGAATCCGCTTGGTGCGCCGTGGGGTGAAACTAAAACCGGCCCGATACAGCCTGCGCATGCCTACTTCCCGAGGCTGCCTATTATTCGAAAGTCGAACTTGACCCTCTAACTGACAGATTCTACTGTCCGTACCAGTATGTACTGTACGTACAATGCTGGTGCCGCCGACTTATTTATCGGCTGTGCTCTATTCATTTCTGAAGCCGAGGTATCTCGCAGTGTCGATGAATTATCGAATGAACCGGGTTCTGCCCGAGGATCGTGCCGCCATCATCATGCCGGTGGATCATGGTTTGATCTTCAACCGTATCGAGGGTCTGGAAACGCCGTCCGCGCCTTTTGCCGCTTGGCAGGACAAGGGGGTCACCGGGTTCATGCTGACGCCGGGGCAAGCACGCCAGACCGAGAAATTCTTTGCTCGGCATCCGCATCTGACCCGGGTGCTGACGATTGATACCTATTATGAGTTCTCTTCGCTGGACGGCGACGGCTCGCATGATCTGATCACCACCGTCGAGGAAGCGGTGCGTATGGGGGTGGATGCGGTCAAGATGCTGTTTCCGTGGAATATGTCGAACCCGGAGCGGGTCGCGCTGTGCAAGCGGGCGGGCCAGGTCATTTCGGCCTGTGACCGCTGGGATATTCCGTTGGTGCTCGAGCCGGTACTGATCGGCGCGCCCCGTACCGATAACGTGATCGAAGAAGAAGAAAAAATTGCCCGGATCGCCTACGATCTCGGTGCGCACATCATCAAAATCGCCTTCCCAGGCGAAGAGCGCACGCGTCGTCTTGTCGATGAACTACAGGTGCCGCTGGTGATCGCCGGCGGGCCGTTGTCGGGCAATCCCGCCGATACGGTCGATGCCGTGGCACAAACCATTCGGGCCGGCGCGCGCGGCGTCATCGTGGGTCGTAATATCTGGCAACGTGAGCCAGAGGCTGCCCAGGGCACGTTGCGTCAGATTCACGAGCTCACCCTGGGCAAGTCTTTCAGCAACTGAACCGGCCCTGGCCGCGGCGGGTACACGTATGCCGAAGACTCATCTCAATGCCGAGCGCAGCACGACTTATTGCGGCGTCGACCTTGGCAGCACGAATATGAAGGTTGTGCTGCTTTCCGAGGACGGCACCGTGGTTCGACGCGAATGCCGGCCGACGCCGCGCGCCGATGACCTGGCGCTCGATGCCGACCAGATTCTGGAGAGTGTCGAGCGTCTCATCATTCTGGCCTGTGGCGATCGGTTCTGCGTGCACTCGATCGCCGTGGCCGGAATCGGCGAAGACGGCGTATTGCTGGATGCTGATCTCGAGCCGCTTGGCCCGGTCCTGACCTGGTTCGATCCGCGGCGTATCGGGCTGTTCGAAAGTATCCGTCCGCGTCTTGCTGATTTGCCCGACACCGGGACGCCGCTGGATGCGGCCCGGACGGTGGTGGGCTGGGCCTGGGCAATGGGCCAGCCTGGGGCCGCCCGGGCCAGAACGTGGGTGGCGCTGACTGATTATCCGGCCGTGCGGTGGTCGGGAGCGCCGTTCATGAGCGATACGCTGGCGGCCCGGACCGCAGCCTGGAGCGTTACCCGGCAGATCTGGCACGACCGCAATGTTGAAGCCACTCTCGGAAAAGCCGAGCGTCTGCCGCCGGTCAAACCGGCCGGAAGCGTACTCGGGCCAGTGCAATCGGCACGCCTGCAGGCGGCCGGCGTGCTGCATTCGAACGCGGTGGTCGTGGCCGGCGGACATGATCATCCGGTCGGCGCTTGGGGGGTCAGCCAGTTGGATGCCCAAGCGGTCCTCGATTCCATGGGCACGGCCGAGGTCGTAGTCGGCCAGTCGAGCCATTCCTCGTTACCGGCATCGAAACATCTGGATATCGCTGCCGGAATCACCCACCGCGGTTTGACGCTGCTTTCGGTAACGGAGCTGGCCCGCAATATCGAGTGGGCGAGCCAGGAAATCGACGTTGCGGCTTGGATCAAGCGCATTGCGGCCGGTGATCAGCTGCCGGACGAGTATCTGCATTCGGATTTGTTTGAACCTGGCGGGACCGGTGGGGGGCAGCCCCGATACCGGTCGGAGCGGCCGATTGCGCCCTTATCCAAGGCATCTGCGGTGCTGGGGGCTCTCGCACGCCGGGGCCGCGACGCCGTGGCGACCGTATCGAGTCGTATGTGCGGCCCGGTATCGGTCTATGCCGCCGGGGGCTGGTCGCGAGCCCCGGGGTGGATGGCCCTGAAAGGCCAATGTCTTGAAACTCCCGTTCAGACCATTCCGGAACAAGAAGTCACGGCGGTCGGAGCGGCCATGTTAGCGGCTTGGGCCTGCGATGTGGCACTGGCGCCTGAGCGGAGCCTGTCGTTCGACGCGGCAGGCAGGTAAGACGCGGCTTCCGAACCGTTAAAGCCGGCCACGGCTTTAACGGATCCAACGATAAAACGTAAAACACAGCGCCCGTAGCGCGGGCCTGCAGGAGGAGATATGTCCGAAACAAGGTCCGACAACGACTGGTTAAGCCGAATAGGCATGCCGAAAGTGCTTTTGGCCGGTTTTATCGGCGTACTGTTATTCATGATCGGTGATGGCGTCGAATCGAACTATCTGTCGTCTTACTTGGTCGACGATCTGAGTTTTACGCAGTCCAGTGCGGCTTACGCTATCAGTCTGTACGGCGTCGTCGTGGCGATCGCCTCCTGGCTTGCCGGCACCCTATCCACGATCTGGGGCCCAAGACGCGTGATGTTGATCGGCGCCTTGAACTGGATTGCCCTCGAGATCGTGTTTCTGACTATCGGGGTCGGCCTGAAATCGGAGTGGCTTATCTACGCGACCTATGCATTGCGTGGGGTGGGATATCCGTTTTTCGCCTATGGTTTTCTGGTCTGGCTGAACTCGGCCGTGCCGGCGCATCAACGCGGCAGTTCGGTAGGCTGGTTCTGGTTCGTGTTCGGCGCCGGCCTACCGATGCTCGGTTCGCTGGTTGCCAGCGGCACGATTCCGTTGGTGGGCGAATATATGACGTTCTGGATTTCGCTGGCAATGGTCGCCCTCGGTGCTGTTGTAGCCCTAGTCGGGATTCGTGATCGCAGGCACGCTGGCCCGACTGTGGCGGCCTCCCGGGGACAGTTTCGGGAATTGTTACGAGGGCTGACGATTCTCTGGCGCGAACCGCGCGTGAGTGCCGGCGGCTTCGTGCGGCTGGTCAACACGACCCCGAATTTCGCCTTGTTCGTGGTCGCACCGTTGTTTTTCGTCGATAAGATCGGCTTCAGCCAGAGCACCTATCTGCTGATCGTGACGATCGTCTACACCACCAATATTTTCGCCAATCTGTTTTTTGGCGTGATCGCCGACTATTTCGGTTGGCGACGTACCATCACCTGGTTCGGCTGCGTTATGTGCGGGATCGGGATTCTATTGTTGTACTACGTCCCGCTCTGGCTCGGGGCAGCGTTCTGGCCGACGGTGCTGTGCTGGGCGATCTTCGGGATCGGGCTGGCAGGTTTCGTACCGCTGACTGCGCTGATGCCGTCTTCCGTCGGCCCGAAAGATACCGGCAACGCGTTGGCGATCTATACCCTGGCCGCAGGTTTGTCGCAGTTCATCGGGCCGGCCCTGATCGGTGTACTGGGCGGTACGGATCAAATGGATACCATCATCTGGACGTTCGCTGTGTTGTATTTCGTCGCCGCGGCCGTCAGCTATGCTCTAAAAACCTCGGCCGATCCGGCCGTTGCCGATACTTCGGACAACGCCAGAGCCGCTACCGGCAATGCCCGATAGCCAGACTCATCGACGCCGGCTTCGACGAACGCAGCGCTGCCTCGAACGGACCAACCTATGGCCACGACCGATAAGAGCAGCGTCGTCGGGGGCCGACGCGGGGCGTGGTCATATGGCCAGGCTGGGCCAGCCTGGGCCAGATTGGGCCAGATTGGGCCAGATTGGGCCAGATTGGGCCTGGCCGACGTGGCCAGGTCTTGCATGCGGCGATTTCGCCTCATCGTCGCTACCCGCATAATAATTCGCGCCTAGACCTGTGGTGAGTCGAATCGGCCTTCGAAGGATCGGTTTCGGCTGGCAATCGGCGCATCGACAAGACAACGGAGCCTTTATGGACTATTTCTTCAACGCCGCCGACGATGTCGTCGACGACGGATTATCCGGCCTGGCACGCATTGCCCCGGTTCGTATCACCGGGCGCGAGGCCGGTATTCGGCTGGTCGTCGATCGCGAGTTCGAGGGCGATCGGGTCGCCGTGATCTCCGGCGGTGGTTCGGGCCACGAGCCGTCGCATGCCGGTTTCGTCGGCCGCGGCATGCTGGCTGCAGCGGTCGCCGGCGATTTGTTTACTTCGCCGAGCGTCGAGGCCGTGCTGGCCGCGATCCGTGAAGTCACCGGCGAAGCAGGCTGTCTGCTGGTCATCAAAAACTATACCGGCGATCGGCTCAATTTCGGCCTGGCGGCCGAGCGGGCTACCCGTGAAGGCTACAAAGTACGGACCGCGATCGTGGCCGACGATGTTTCTCTGCCCGAAGACGTCGGTGCCCGCGGGCTGGCCGGTACGGTGCTGGTGCACAAGATCGCCGGCCACCATGCCGCGGCCGGCGCCGATCTGGATACCGTGGCCGAGGTGGCCAACCACGCCTGTGAAGCGCTGGCTTCGATCGGTCTGTCGTTATCCAGCGCCGGCTTGCCCGGTCAGAGCCGAGAACCCCGGCCGCCGGAGCTCGGGCTGGGTATCCACAACGAGCCCGGCGTACGCGAGGTCGATCCCAGCGATGCGGCCGATGCCGTGCGGCTAGCGCTCGAGCCGTTGCTCAAGGCAGCCGAAGAGCGCCATGGTCGCGATGCCAGCTGGGTCGTGCTGATCAACAATCTGGGCGGCTGTTCGACCCAAGAAATGGCGGTATTGCTCGATCAGACCCTGGCCCAGCTTCCAGCGGGCCGGGTCGCGGCGGCCGTGGTGCCAGCGCCGCTGATGAGTTCGATGAACATGCACGGTTTTTCGATTACGTTGCTGCCGGCCAGCGAGGCGACCCTCGAGGCGCTGGCCAGTGATGTCGAGGCCATCGGCTGGCCGGGTTTTCGCAGTGTTGCCGAGCCGGCGGTCTTCGAACCCGATTTCGGCGCTGGCCGCGAGCCCGGTAGCGGGGAACGCGACCCAGCCCGGGCGGACCAGATTCGGGCCGCGGTCCAGACGCTGATCGATTCGCGCGCCGCGCTCGACGACCTGGACGCCCAGACCGGCGACGGCGATACCGGCACCGCCTTTGCCCGTGGCGCCCAGGCGATCGGCGATGCACTGGAGGCCGATCGGCTGTCGACCGGCGATCCAGCTCTGTTGGCCGACGAACTCGGCGATATTCTGGCCCGCGACATGGGCGGCTCGTCGGGCGTATTGCTGTCGATTCTATTCACGGCCACTGCTGCTGCGCTGCGCGAGGCACAACCCGCGGCTGCTGCGCTGGCCGCGGGCGTCGAGCGCATGCAGGATTATGGCGGTGCATCGGTTGGCGATCGCACCATGCTCGATGCGCTGTCGCCGGCCATCGAGGCACTACAGGAAGGCTCGCTGGCCGATGCGGCCCAAGCCGCCCGCCGCGGCGCCGACAATACAGCCGAGATCGAACAGGCCGGGGCCGGGCGTTCGGCCTATGTTCGTAGCGAGGCGCTATCCGGCATCGTCGATCCAGGGGCCGAAGCGATCGCCCTTGTATGGCAAGCCTTGGCGGGCTGAAGCCGGGCGCTAGGCGGATCAATCAGCTCGCGCTGTCCGGGCTCGGCCGGGCCAGGACAGCGCGGTGCTATCGTCGGCTCGGTTTCAGCCCGATCGTCGATGCGCGCGGCGATGTACGTGTTGAGTGCCCCGAGAACAGCGCGACGTGGTCGCTTATGCGCAATCCGTGCGCCCCGGCCAACGGGGCGATCTTGTATTGCGAGCATGACTCCCTCGATTACTGGGTGGCACGGCAGGTCACCGACAGCATCGAGCGCGCCCAAAGGCGGGCCGATCAGCTCGATCGCGGGCGCGAGACGAATCCTGTTCGAGCCTGCCGGCAATCCCGCCAAACGTGACTGAGCCGGTGAGGCGCGCCGGTTGCGGCTCTAGCCGACTTCTAGCCGACTTCTAGCCGACCGCGCGGCACCTGGCAGATAAGCGCCAAGCGATATGTCGCAACCTAAGGCCTGTGGATGTATCGGCCGCGTCCACGCCAAGCGCTGTAATGCGGCAAGACAAGGCGGAGCGGCCGGGCGCCGTGCTATGCGAAGAGGGCCACAACGCAGGGTTGCCATCGGGTCGTTGATTGATGGGGGCGTATGCTTTCGGTTGGGCCCTCCCTCACGCCCTGCGGCGTTCCGTATCTAGGGCGTGGCCCGCTACGATACGGCGACACGCGCCCTAGGGCTGTCGTTCGGCCTCGATCCGGCCGCGCATGGCCTGTAGGCCGGCCAGCCACAGCAGCGGAACGGCCTCGATGAAGATGCGGTGTTCGGCGATCCGGCCGATGACCAGGCCAGCCAGCACCAGCGGTACGACCAGCCCGAGCACGGCAGCCTGCAGGCGGCGTTCGATATAGCCCCACCACAACAGCACCACCAGCCAGCAGCCGCCCATGAATCGCACCGGCGCGGTCAGCAGATAGAACGGCTGCGACAGCAACCGCAGGTTCTCGTAGATATGGATCTCGTAGTCGGTCGAGCCCAGGCCGGCATGCGGATTGACATGATCGGCGAACAGCCAGTGCAGTGGCCATTGTACCGCCACGTAGAGCGCGAGCAGCGCGCCCAAGGCAAGGCCTAGGCGGGCGACCGGCACGCTTGGCGCCAGGATCAGCGCAGCCATGGGAATAAGAAACAGCGTGGTCTCACGGTTGACGGTGGCGATCGCGAACAGCGCCCCCAGGCCCAACAACCGCCACACGCTCGGCTGGTTGGCCCAAGATATCAGGCCAAGGAGCATGGCCAGCGTGAACGCTGCGGCCGGCAGATCGTAGGGATAATAGAAGAGTGTGCGTGCGCCCCAGTCGCCGAGCTCGAGCGGCCCGGCACCCGGTTGGAAAGTCGGCGTAAGCCATAGATCGGGCATCAGCACTACGATCGCCAGCGGGATCATGAGCGATAACGCGAGCGCTCGGCGCAGTGTCTCGCTGGTGGTGATGCGAAAGACGCCGAGGACGCGATAGGCGAGCGCGACCAGGAGCAGCCAGCTCAGCACTTCGAGGCTGCCAAAGACCAGCCGATCGCCCAGCGGCGCGATCCGCTGGATCGCGGCGGCGATCGCCGGCACCAGCACGCGGTGCTGGAACGGTTCTACGGCCGCGAAATGGGCCATGCGCTCGAAACTGGTCAAGCGATAGGGCGCGGTGATGGTCAGTTGCAGGCCGCTGAGCAGTAGCGCGATCAATGTTGCGGCCAGCCACCAGAGGCCGCGCTCGACGAGCCCGGTTCGCGATTTCGGATTCGAGATCAAGTGCTGTGGCGTCCCCCATCGCCGTCACCGCAAAAATGGCGGCGCATAGCCTGCCTGGCCGACGCGATCGTGCCCGACCCGCTGTGTTCGGACAATAACGACGGCCGCTCGGCAGCGAAGGCGAATACTAGCGTTGCGCGCCGGCGAACGCCATGCGTTTAAGGTGCGCCCGGCGGCCGATCAACGGCATCGTCTGGCTCAGCCGCAGGCCTTAAACTGGCGGTTTTACGAGCCGAGCGCCATGGATATGCAATCGAGCTGTGGTTCGCCGTTTCGCCTGAGCGTGTTGGCGACCGGCGGTACGATCGAAAAAGAATACGATGCCCACGCCGGCACCCTCAGGCTGGACAAACCCATGCTTCGCAGCCTGCTGGATCGTCTGGAACAGCCGGATATCCGGATCGCTGTCGAGCGGGTGATGATGCTGGACTCGCTGGAGATGGGCGAGGCTGAACGCGCGACCGTCGTAGCGGCGGCCCGCGACTGTATCGCCGAGCACGGCTGCGACGCGGTATTGATCACGCACGGCACCGATACGCTCGCCCATACCGCCCGGGCGTTGGCCGAGGCCTTGCCGGATGTATCGCTACCGATCGTTTTGACCGGCGCGATGCGGCCATTCCGCGTGGCCGACAGCGATGCCCTGCAGAACGTCGCCCAGGCGATCATGGCCGCGCGCCTGCTCGCGCCCGGCGTCTATGTGGCGTTTCATGGCCGGGTGATTCCAGCGGCGTATGTCGTCAAGGATTACGATCGCCTGACTCTGGTGGATCGGCGTGGACCGAATACGCCTGGCTGATCGCAGCCCCAGAGGGCTGGCGGTCCGCGGCCGCGGTCACGCGTACGGCCGTACTTTGATGTACGCGCCCGCGGATCGCACACAGGGCCGCCAGCCATAGCAGCGGCGCGATCTCGACAAAGATACGATGTTCGACCAGACGCCCGGCGAACAGCGCGATCACGCCCAGCGGCAGCACGAAGCCGATCAGCGCGCGTTTGAGCCGTGGATCGACGTATGGCCACCAGAGCAGTACCGGCAATAGACAACCGCCGGCCAGGCGGACGAACTGGGCCAGTAGATAAAAGGGCTGGCTCATCTGGGCCAGATTTTGTGCCCAGTGTTGTTCGTAGGGGAGATCGCCGACCAGCGAGGCATGCGGGTTCACGTTCGCCGCGAAAATCCAGTGCAATGGCAGTTGGACGGCCACGAATAAGATCGTCAACAGCGCCAGCACCTTGAGGATGGTCGTCCACGGCTGGTGCGGTAGCAACAACAGGCCGGCCATTGGGATCAGGAACATGGTGGTTTCACGATTGACGGTGGCGATCGTGAAAATACTGCAGATCAGGGCCAAGCGCGGCCCGGTCAGCCGCTGTGACCAGGCGATGATCAACAGCACCAGCAACAAAGTAAAGACCGCGGCGGGCAGATCGTAGGGGTAATAGAACAGGTACTGCAGATGCCACTCGCCCAGTTCGAGCCGGCCGCGATCGATAATGAAGGCCGGTGCGACCCGTAGATCAGGCATCAGGGTCACGATCGCCATCGGTACGGCCAGAGAAAGCGCCAGCAGCCGGCGCTTGGCCTCGCCCTGGCCGACGCCGAACAGTCGGAGCGCGCGCTCTGCCAGGGCAAACAGTATGATCCAGACGGTGACCTCGATCAGCCCGAAGGTCAGTCGATGGCCGATCGGAATATAGTGCTCGATAAAGCGCACCGCCGCAGGCACCAGCACCCGATGCTGGAACGGCTCGACCGCCTGCATGTAGACGACGCGATCGAAATCGGTCAGCGGGTACGGCTTGGTTGCCGCCAGCTGGATCGTGGTCAGAAAGATCGACAACAATACGACACAGCCCCACCATAGGGCCCGTTCGGTCGATCTACGGATCGGCGGTCTGGAAGGCGTCGATGACACAGCGGTTGCCTCTCGTGCCCAGCGTGGATACCGATCGCTGTCGGTGCGCCGTCCGGAACCACTCGAAGCCGTTATAGGCCCGCACGAGGTGACGCCGTAACCGAAGCGCCCCTCGTTTGCTTCCTTGTCGTAATCAAGTCTGCCACAGCCCAGCGCGCTGAAAAGGCATCATTGTGCATTAATGTATTATTTATAACTAAATCGGTTGGTGCCTCGTTCGGCGAGGTCAGTTGCGTGGTGCCTGTGGCAAGACGGCCGCGCCGAGAAAGGCGCCGCGCCGGCGTTCGACGGTGACGCTTGCGGCGGGTTGCAGGGTGCCGTTAGCGGCTTCGCGCCAGAATCCGAGCAGCCAATCCGAGCCGGTACGCCAGCCGATATGACCTCGGCCGATACGCCCCAGCAGCAGTCCTTGCGAGGAGGGCGCCGGGAAATACACCGCCGAATCAGCGAAGCCGCGATAGGGGCCGATCGGCCCGCCGCCGGGCGCCGTATCGGCCAGCGGTGCGACGTCGTCGCCTGATTCGCGGGCGTGCTGGCGCATCCGCTCGAAGCGAACGCGCTGTGCTGTTGATAATGTGACGTCGGTAAAGCCGGGGGCCGGATGTTTGTCGAAGGCCTGCGCCAGCGGCGCGGCCAGCCGGGCCCAGAACTCGTCGTCGGTATCATCGCGATGCAGGGTACGAGCCGCGCCCAGATGGTGATCGAAGCGTAAGACGATATGCGCGGCACGGCCCCAGTGATCCTGTTGCCAGGGCTGCATCTGTAGATCGGTTTGGTCGAGCGAGATCGCATCGCGACGCAGCAGATAAGGTTGACCCTGGAGAGTCATCAAGTGCGCCGAGCTCGACCCGCAGGCCGAACGGCCGTCTTCGACCGAGTCGATCAGATTGGGTGTGTTGATCGGCTGGGCCGGTTGCCCGGCCGGCGCGACGAACCAGACGCCATAGAAGCAGTGGGCGCTGCCCTGTGTTTGATACACCACGCCGAGATGCGCGTTTGGCGCCCATAGAGCGCGGCTTGTCACATGTAAGCTGCCCAGCTCGCGTTCGAGTCGATCACGCAATGCCGGCGAGGCACGAACATCGAGTGCATCGAGCGCGGCGACGGGAGAAGCGTGGTGGTGCGGGGCATATGCTTCGGCCGGGCGCGCGATGCCGCTGCGAGCCAGCATATCCAACACGTCGGCCCCTGGCGGCGCAGAACCCAACATTGCCGCCGACGTCTGTTGAATCGCGTTGGCGGCCTTCGAGGCCGGCGGCGGGTCGAGCCGTGCGCGTAAATAGGCCAGGCGTGCCCGATAGCGTTGGCGCAGGTTTTGTAGCGGGCGCAGATCCTGGCTCAAGGCCTGCCAGCCGGTCGCGACAGTCTCGGCTTGCCAATTCGCCTGGTCGCGAGCCAGTGCTGGGCCATTCGCCTGGCGGGCGCGCAGGGCCAGACGATCGAGCTGTCGCTCCAGCCGGCGCAACTCGGGTTGGCCGCAGATAAAACCGGCCACTGGCGCCGAAGTGTCGGCATCGCAAGCCGTGTTCGAGCGGGCCAGGCTGGACGAGCTGTAGCCGATCCCTAGCAGGCCGAGCGCGATCCAGAGTAAGTGTTTCACTAATAAATAAGCCGCGGGCCAGCCATTGCAGTTTGAAATACGGCGGCTCGAGAGTCTAATCGAGCGGCCTATGCACTAAGGGCTTGGTTCAATCCGGCCCGAGATCTATGGGATGCTGGCGCGATGCAGACGCTTGAACGCATCCAGCGGTTGTCGCCGAACACCCGCGGCGAAGACTATGTCGTGGGTGATATCCACGGCTATTTCTATGTGCTCGAACGCGCGCTGGCGCGTATCGGTTTCGATTTCGAGCGCGACCGGCTGCTCTCGGTCGGCGATCTGATCGATCGCGGCCCAGACAGCCATCGGGCACCGGAATTTCTGGCCCAGCCCTGGTTTCATGCGGTGCGCGGCAATCATGAACAGATGCTGCTGGATGCGGTCGGCGGCGACCATGTCGATCCGGCCATGCGGGCGCTGTGGTATCAGAACGGCGGGCATTGGTTCGATGCGCTCGAGGCCGAGGCAGCGGCCGAACTGATTCCGTGGCTGGCGGCCATGCCCTATGCCTTGGAGATCGCGCTGCCCGGCAACGGCCAGGTCGGCATCGTGCATGCCGATCTGCCCAATGGAGACTGGGCGAAAGCGGTCGCAGCGTTGACCGAAGGCGAGGGCAATATGCTCGAGCATGTGCTCTGGAGCCGGCGACGGGCCGGGCTCGTCCAGGCACGGCTCGACGGCCGCAGCCGCTGGATACGTCGCTCGGTCAGCGCGGTCGGCGTGGATCGTGTGTTGTTCGGTCATACGCCGATGCCGGCCGCGGTGGCCTGTGGCAATACCCGCTGGCTGGATACCGGCGTGTTCATCCCTGGCGGCTGGCTGTCGTTCACACGGCTATCCGACGACAGCCTGTGGTCGTTCGCCGTTGAAGGCGATGACTGCAGCCAGGGCTGGCGCGTGCTCGACGAACGCTAGGGCGTAATGCGGTTTCGTTCGAGTGCTGCTTGGCCGCCCCAAATCGTGGCTGGCAAGGCGCCTCACGCGGCTCGACGCGATTGGGGCGCAACCCTTCGAGACAACGGTTGTTGGGCTGCAATACCACGTGATCGCTCACGGACGTCGCGCGACGACGCTGCATTCGCGGTACCTTGGCTTGCTGCCCCACAGCCCTTGGCGCGGACCGCACCAAACCTCAACATGCCCTAGCGCCGGTTGCGGGCGTTGTTGCCGGTCCGCATTGCAGCGGGACGGACGAACAGCGCCGTCAGAAGTGATTCGGGGCCGACTCGATGGGCGGCTCCCGGCGTGACCGGGAAGGCCCGAGTTGGCACGCCACGCCACGGTTGAGACTGGCAGCCTCGCAGGGCGGCATGGTCCATGAGCTGACCGATACGAACAATCGCCGCCGTAAGACCAAACGCGGACGATGCCGCGCTCCGGCGCTCGCGCCAGAACGACGGCGCGGCCATGGCGTGTCACGACCTCGATTGGAGGCCGCCGCCTACGAGGTCGTGATGACTTTAAGGCGTCGCTGTGCTGCGCTGTGCGATATTCGGACAGTCGTTGTCGGCGGGCCGGCCGGCAAACCGTGCGACAAGGTAATCGATCGCCGGCTCGGCATTCGCCAGCGCTGCGACGATGTGCTCGCCGAATACCCAGTCGAAGTCGACGGCCACATCGGCTGCACAATAGCGCCGCGCCAGGGTCCGGGCCTGATTGGGTGGGATCAACGGATCGAACCGGGCCTGGTAATAGAACAATGGCGCTGGCAGACCGTGGCCGCCCAGCCGGTTGGCTCGGGCAACGGTGGCCACCGCCGGTTCGGCCAGTAGATCATCAACGCGCACGTAGTCGGCCATATCGGCAAAGCTGTAGCCCGAGAGCAACGGATCGCGTACGCCGGCCAGTTCCTGGGCTAGACAGCTGCCGGCGAGCTTGGCTTGCATGCGCTGGCCGCGGTCATTGAGTAATCGGTCCAGATCGATCTGGGGATAGGCCCGAGCCAGACCCAGCAGTGCCTCGAAATAGACGCCGGCGAAAATCCCGCCGTCGAGATGCCGCGCCAAGCCCTCGAGATCGGCCGGCGGCCCGCCTGCGGCAATGCCGACGATCGGCAATTCAGGGGCATAGTTGGCGGCCAGTTCCCCGGCCCAGAGGCTGGCATAGCCCCCGCCGGAATAGCCCCAGAGCGCGATTGGCGTCTCTGGTGTGATTAGGTCGTCGGCTGCAAAGCGTCGCGCGGCCCGCAGGCCATCGAGTACTGCATAGCCGGCTTGGCGACCCGCCAAAAACGCCTGGTTCGGGCCTTCGTAATCCGGCAGCAGCACCGGCCAGCCCCGGCGCAGGGCCTTGGAAACGAACCACTGCTCGACCAGGCTACCGTGCACGATTTCCTGGGATGGCGCACAGCGCGCATCGAGCGCGTCATAGGCCACTTGATACGACAGTAGCCGCGAGCGCGGCTCGGGCGGCACCAGCAGGGTCGCGACATCGGCGACCGGTTGGCCGCGCGTATTCGTGCTGCGATACACGAACTGCCAGGCCCGGGCCTGGACATGGCTGATCCGCCAGGCCCGGGCCGCGATCGGCCGATAGCGGATCAGCGCCCCGGGCGCCAGGCGCGTCAGCCGTGTTGGGCTCGGCTGCTGATAGAAGGGATCGGCTGCAGTGGCGGCATAGGGTGGCCCTGGCGCCGGATAGGCGATTGCCGAGCTCGGGGTCCGGCCAGGGGCAGCCGGCGTCGCACCGGGCAGTGGCGCGCTGACACAGCCGCCCAGCAGTAGCCCGGCCAGCGCGAGTACAAGACATAACAACAATACGCTCGGTCGGTTCCAGCGCATGAGTTGTGCGATAGGCGGCCTCAGACGGCTGGTACCGCGATCACGCGGTCGCGCCCGGCGCCCAGCCCGGCGGCAATCGCTGCCAGGCCGATCAGGCCCAGCAGGATCCCGATCGGCGCCCAACTACCGGCCAGGTCGTGGATTAGGCCGACCGCCAGCGGCCCGAGGGCCGCCATGACATAGCCGACGCCCTGGGCCATGCCCGACAACGCAGCTGCGGCCTCGGCATTCGGTGCGCGCAAGGCCAGTAGCGTCAGAGCCATACTGAACGTGCCGCCTTGGCCAAGGCCGAGTACGACTACCCATAGCCAGATACTGGCGAGCGGGGCATACAGACAGCCGGCGAGGCCGGCCAGGGTGAGCAGCATTACGCCGGTTAAAACGGTGCGCTGATCGCGCATGCGCGCGCCAATGGCTGGGGCCGCGATCGCGCTGGCCAGCTGAATCAGGATCGAGACCGACAGCGCCAGGCCCGCAGCCACTGGGGTCAGGCCACGATCGGCCAGGATCGTGGGCAGCCAGCCGAATACCGTATAGGCCAGCGACGATTGCAGGCCCATGAACGCCGTGACCTGCCAGGCCAACGGGTCGCGGTGCAGGCGCGTCGGCACCCGGCTGCGCCCGGCCGGCTGGGCGCGTCGATGCAGCTGCAGGTACCAGGCAATGGCGGCGATCACGGCCGGCGTCAGCCAGAACGCCAGTGCGGGTTGCCAGGCGCCAAAGGCCAGCCGCAGCGGCTCGGTCGCACCGGCGGCAACTGCGGCGCCCAGGCACAGCGCCATCGTGTACAGCCCGGTGAGTACGCTGACGCGTTCGGGAAAATCGCGTTTGACCAGCCCCGGCAGCAGTACGCCCATCACGCCAATACAGCCACCGGCCACCGCGGTGCCGATGAACAGGCCGGTCGAGCCGGTGTAGGGCCGGGCGATCATGGCCAAGGCCAGCACCGACAAAACCACGAGCACTGCCCGTTCCGGTCCAAGACGACGCGCCAGACGCGGGGCCAGTGGTGCGGCCAGACCGAGACAGAGCACCGGCATCGTGGTCAGCACGCCTTCGCCGACCGAGCCCAGGCCGAGGCTGTCGCCGACCCGACTCAGCACCGGTGAAACGCTGGTCAAGGCCGGGCGAAGGTTGAGAGCGACCAGCAACAGACCGGCCAGGGTCAGCAACCGGCGCCCGGTCGCGGCGCCGGCAGAAGATAGCTCGGACATCGAAAATCAAAACAACGAAAAGACTGTCGCTATTGTGCGGTCGGCCCGACCATATTGCACTCTTATAGCGCCCTATTATCGGGCAATGAATCTGCCGGTGAACTGCCAAGATCCCGAGTCAAAAAGATGCTGGCGGGGTCGGCCGTATAGTCGCCGAACGGCGGGCATTCGACGAAACCCTGGCTGCGATAGAACGCCAGCGCCGGGGCAAAAGCTGGGCCGCACCCGGTTTCCAGGCTCAGACGGGTGAGGCCACTGGCCCGGGCGGCAATCAGGATATGCCCTAGAAGCGCGCTGGCCACGCCGCGCCGGGCGAAAGGCTCGGCAGTGCGCATCGATTTCAGTTCACCGTGTGCGGCACCGAGATCGTAGAGGGCGCCGAACCCGGCGAGTTGGCCGTCAATACGTGCACTCCAGGCACGAATGTCCGGGGCTTTGAGTGCCTCCAGATCCAGACCGTGCATGCTTTCGCCTGGCGAGGCGGCGGCCATGGCCTGCCAATGGGCGTGGATCAGCGCTTGGGTATCGGGTCGTTCCAGATCGGCGCTCTCGATCGTGAGCGTGGCTTTGGGCGCGTTTTGATCAGTCATGGCCGTCGGCAACGATCTGACAACAAATCGTTGTGTGCTGCATGGTACGGCAGTTCGAAGCGTGCCGGTTGCATTCGACATCCGTCCCAATCGACGGTCGTACGATATCTCGATTAGGCCCGCGGGTGGCCTGCGACATCATGCGCCGGCGGCCAGGTCCAGGGTGGGTTGGCCGTGTTCGAGGCCAAGCAGGTATTGCTTGGCCGCCAAGCCGCCGGCGAAGCCGGTCAGCTCGCCACGGGCGCCGAGCACGCGATGACAGGGCGTGATGACCGGCAAGGGGTTTTTACCGGCGGCAGCGCCGACTGCCCGGGCGGCTCTGGGGCGATCGATGGCCGCGGCGATCTGGCTGTAGCTGCGTGTCTGGGCATAAGGAATAGCGCGCAGAGCGGCCCATACGGCGTGCTGAAAAGGCGTTCCGCCACAGTCCAGCGGCAAATCGAAGGTGATCGGATGGCCGGCGAAATAGGCCTCGAGCTGTTCGGCCAGCGCAGCCAGCACAGGCTGGTCGGCATGGGCTTCGAGCGACGCCGGGTGGGCAATCGGAGCGGCGGCGTTCGGCCAGCCGATGGCGACCAGGCCTTGGGCGCTGGCCACAGCCTGTAGCGGGCCGATCGGTGAATCGATGTGCGTTACCGCATATGTCATGGCGCACCCCGCGCTGTGTCGTTGTCGCTTTAATATGCCAGAAGTCGACGAGCCGCGTGGTGGGCGCCGGTGCCCCATAAAACTTCGCTATATTCATCCTATGAATATTCGTGACGTGGACCTGAATCTGCTGGTCATGCTCGACGCCCTGCTGCGCGAGCGCAGCGTGACCAAGGCCGCACGGGCGATGAATATCACCCAGCCGGCGATGAGCAATGCGCTCAAGCGGCTGCGCAAGCTGCTCGGCGACCCGATTTTGGTGCGTACCGCCGGCGGCATGCAGCCCACGGCTCGTGCCGAGCAGCTGCAGCGTCCGGTGCGCAATGCCTTGGCGCAGATGGAAGCAGCGATCGCGCCCAATCGGGCCTTCGAGCCCGCGACCGCAGAGCGGCTGTTCACGATTCTGATCACCGACTATGCGGCCTCGGTGCTGATGCCCAATGTGGTGGCAATCCTCGAGACCGAGGCGCCACATATCGCGCTCAATATTCTGTCGGCCTCGAGTGATGCCATCGACCAGATCGAGCGCGGCGAAGCCGACTTCCTGGTCAACCAGTTCGGCCAGCTGCCGGCCAATTTCCATCATCAACGGCTATGGCGCGATCGACTGGCCTGCCTGATCCGGCAGGATCATCCGGCGTTGATAACGGCCGGCGGCGAGTTGACGCTCGAGGCTTTCTTGGCCCAGCGGCATATTCTGATCACCCAGACCGGTATCGGCTTGAGCCGGCTCGATGAAGCCTTGGCCGATCGCGGTTTGACACGCGAGATCAGTATTTTGACCCGGCACTATCAGCTGCCGCGCGAACTGGTCGCCAAAACCGACATGATCGCGACCTTGCCGGCCCGGATTGCGCGCTATCAGGCCCGTCATCTCGGTCTGGCGGTGCTCGATCCGCCGGTAGCACTGGCGGATTTCCAGATCGGTATCGCCTGGGGCGCGCTCGATCATCACGATCCGGCGCACCGTTGGCTGCGCGAGCGTATCGTGCGCATCGCCCGCGAGACCATCGATTAGCACGCCGTGGGCGCCGCGCAACCGGTGCGCTGAAACTAAGGAGTCAGTGCACGATCAGCGTATCGCCGTGCTGCATGACCTGTAGATCGGTCGGGGCCAGGATCCGCGACAGGGCAGCTGCGATCGACAGATGGCCAGAGACTGCGGGCACCTGGGTCGAGCCGATGTCGGCCAGATCGGCCTTGATGAAGCAGCTGCTGGCGTGGGCCAGTGCCTGGGCGGTTTCGTCGAAGCGCTGGGCCGGCAGATCGAAATCGCGCAGCCGGTTGCAGGGCGAAATCTCGGGCGACGAGGACGAAAAAGACTGATCCGATTGGCAGGCGGCTGATAGCGCAGCCATGCAGATCAGCATCATCACAAGAAGAACTCGCCGCATCGGTCCCCGCAACTATGATCAAAACTTGGCGTTAGCATATAACCGCTCCGGATTTCTGAAAACCCGGATAAGCGCACAGAATTGCACGATTATCGGCGTTATTGCGGTATTCATGTAATGCCCGAGCCAAAGCCGATGGCTCGAACGCCGGTCCAGGCCCGCCCGGGGCTGGTGTGGCCGGGAATGACGAGCGAACCGATGCCGACTTCTGGACGCCGTCGGACAAGCCAACGATATCTTTGCGTATAAATACTTAGGTATAAATCGTGGCGCCAAAAAGCTAAAGCACGATTCGGATCGGGCGATATTCGAAGCCAACGATGCGCCGGCACTGAGGCTTATGGCTGCAACACAACTCTGGGATGAACTCGCTACCGGGTTGGTCGTACTCGATGCGGGTAACGTCATCCTGCATGCCAACCCAGCCTTCATTGAGCTGCTGGAGCTCGCGGAGGAAACGCAGATTGTCGGTCGTTTGGCGATCCATCTGTTTGGGGCGCGTTTCGAGCCGTCGATTATCCGAGATATCGAGCGGCTTCTGCTCGATCATCAAGCCTCCGCGATCACCGTGCAAGCTGCCTCGATCGGTTGCGTGACGCTCTATATCGGCCATTGTCGCGACAACACACGATTGGTCGCTGTCAGCCGCGATTGGCCGCGGCCGGAGGGCGAAGACGACGAGCTGGCCGAGCAGCTCGATCCTTTGACCGGTTTCGGCAACCGATTGATGTTCGATCGCTGTATCAATCGGCTCGCCGAGCAGCCGAACGAGGCCGGCCCGGCAGCAGTTCTGGTTCTGGATCTGGATCGCTTCAAGCAGGTCAACGATACGCTGGGACACATCGTCGGCGATGAACTACTGCAGCTGATGGCCAACCGGCTGCGCCGGCTGACGCGCGAGGACGACCGGCTGATCCGGTTGGGCGGCGACGAATTCGCGATCCTGCAGACCTCATCGCGCCAGCCGGATGGCGCCCGTGGCCTCGCTCAGCGCCTGACTTCGGTCATGGCGCGTCCGTTTCTCATCGATGGCCAGCAGGTCGACGTGTCGGCCAGCGTCGGCGTGGCCATGCTGGGCCAGGGAACAGCCCGACCCGCCGATCTGCTCAAGCATGCCGATCTGGCGCTTTATGAAGCCAAGCATCGCGGTCGCTCCCGGTACTTTTTCTTCGAACCGAGCCTGGAAGAACAGGCCATGGCCCGTCGGCAACTTGAGGTAGATCTGCGTCGGGCGCTCGGGCTGCGCCAGTTCGAGCTGGTGTATCAGCCCCAGGCCTCGACCAGCAGCGGCTGTCTGTCCGGCTTCGAAGCACTATTGCGCTGGGTGCATCCGGGGCGCGGCCGGGTATCGCCGGCGACCTTCATCCCGGTGGCCGAAGAGATCGGCGAAATCGCAGCGATCGGGGCCTGGGTGATCCGTTCGGCCTGTCGTGAAGCGATGACCTGGGCCGATACGTCGTTGAACGTGGCGGTCAATGTCTCGCCCATTCAGTTCGAAAGCGACGAAATCGTTGCCACCGTCACCGATGCGCTCCAGGCCAGCGGCCTGTCGCCGTTGCGCCTGGAGTTGGAAATCACCGAAGGCACGCTGCTCAGCCAGACCGAAGGTGTGATGGGCCGGCTATGGGCACTACACGAGATGGGCGTATCGATCGCCATGGACGATTTCGGTACCGGCTATGCCTCGCTGAGTTATCTCAACAGTTTTCCGTTTTCCAAGATCAAGATCGACAAATCGTTCATCCAGGCCGAACAGTCGCCGCGCTCCCAGGCGTTGATTTCGGCGATTCTGGCGATGGGCGCGAGCATGGACATGGCCACCATCGCCGAAGGCGTGGAAACACCCGGCCAGTATGCCGCGATCAGTGAAAGTGGCTGCAACAGTGTCCAGGGCTATTACATCGCACGGCCGATGCCGGCCGCGGCCGTGGCCGACTATCTGCAGTCGTTCGACCCGGCCAAGTACCGAATCTCGATGACCACGGAGTAAATTTTTATGAGCGAAGCGCTTTATCGACTAGTGTATTTCAGCCGCAGCGACATCATGGCGCCGGATGAAGATGTAGCGCGTGAAATCGACGGCATTCTCGAGCGCTCGCGGCACAATAACGAAACGATCGGCGTGACCGGTGCGCTGATGTTCGACGAACGCTGCTTTGCCCAGGTGCTCGAAGGCCCGCACGCCGCGATTCAGGAGACCTTCGAGCGCATCCAGTGCGACGAACGCCATCGAGATGTCACGGTTCTGAGCTTCGATACCCGGGCCGAACGCGGTTTCGGCAACTGGTCGATGGCGTATATCGGCGGCGGCACGGATCAACAGGCGCGGTTTTCTCATATCAGCCAGGATTCGGATTTCGATCCGCGCGCCCTCGATGGCGATGTGCTGTATGAAACCTTGCTGGCCAACATGCTCGAAGCAGAAGCCCTTGGCTAGAGCAGGCCGCTGCGAGCCGGCGCTGTCATTCGCGCTGCGAACCCGGTAGCGGCCGGGCCATACAGCGCCACAGAGCGCCTCGGGCCGAGCGAGCCGGCCGGGCGCGCGATCTTTCGTTAGCCAGCCGATGGACAGCGAGCATCCAGGCGCCAGCGCGCGGGCACCGAATGCCCGTGAAATAGCCCGGCTGCGGACCGGAGTCGCAGCCACGATGATCTCGCTTTCTAGGCGGCGGTTTCCGGTCGGCTCGCCAGATAACTGGCCAGCCCGGCCATGAACAGGCCGACCATCGCGATCAGCCACGGCCGACCGACTGTGAACCACAGCATCACCCAGCTGGCACCCATCAGGGTAATCGCGAGTATTTTGGCGCGTCGCGAGACAGCGCCGTGATCTTGCCAGCGCACCAGCGCAGGCCCGTAACGAGGATGGGCCCGCAGTCGACGGCGCAGGGCGGGCGAGGACTTGCCCGCCGCCCAGGCAGCGACGATCAGAAACGGCGTCGTCGGCACCAACGGTAGTATCACGCCGATAGCGCCGAGGGCGATGAACAATCCGGCCAGCCCGCGATAGAGCCAACGGGCCCAGGCCGAGTGGGATTCGTGCGATCGGTTCATGGGTTCATGATCGCAGATCCGATGTATGCCCGGCGCGCGGAACCGACATTCGCGGGCTGTGCGGTTTTTCACATCGCCTGTGGATAAGGCTGTTCAATAATTCGATGTAACATTCGAAACCGCCCGTGTACCAAGGTATACGCACGCTATGAACAAAAAATAACCAGAATCGGTGGGCGGTCTGGTATTTCGGCAGGTAGCAGGCCGAGTGCTGTCAATCCTTGTCATGACGGGATCTGTATGCTGAGGCGCTCATGCCGGGGTCGGCTGCAAGACCGATCTCGGCCATGGCATCGGGCCGTCGGGACTTCCGAGCCAACCGTAGCCAGTCATCCGATTTACACACAGTGCCTGTGGATAAACCTGTGCATGCTGCGGCGCCGACGGCTGAGACTGGCCATGCGCAGGGTCTTCGGATCGGGCTTGAACACAAATTAACCATTCGTTTGCGTATGTCCCCTAACGAGTCCGATAACACGCCTGATGCCCTTGGCTTGCCGCCGGCCCAAATCGGCTTCGCCAGCGCTCGCACCCCGCATGCGAGCGACTACGACGATGTCTATTTCTCGTCCGACGACGGTTTGGCCGAGTCGGCCCACGTCTTTATTGCCGGCAATGATCTGGATCGGCGCTGGGCCGATTGGCCGGATCAGCGTGCCTTCGTGGTCGCCGAGACCGGCCTGGGTACGGGGCGCAATCTGCTGTTGGCCTGGCATCGTTTTATTCAGGTCGCGCCGCCGGGTACGCGCTTGCATCTGGTCTCGATCGAAAAGCATCCGCTGAGGCGTGATGATGTCGAACGCATTTGGGCCGCCTGGCCGGCCTGGACAGACTATGCCAAGCGGTTGTGCGACGTCTGGCCGGCGCCGGTACGCGGGGTGCATCGACGCCGTTTGGATGACCGCGTTACCGTAGATCTGATTTTCGATGACGTACTGGCTGGCCTTGCGTGTTTCGATGGGCGCGCCGATGCTTGGTTTCTGGATGGTTTCGCGCCGGCGCGCAATCCTCGGATGTGGCAGCCGGCAGTCTTCGAAGCGGTCGCTGCGGCCAGCCGGCCCGGGGCCACCTTTGCGACCTACAGCTGTGCCGGCGCTGTGCGCCGTGGGCTGGATGCTGCCGGGTTCGACTGTGCCAAGCGTCCAGGTTTCGGTCGCAAACGCGACATGCTGGTCGGACGAAGGCCAAGCGCCGACCAGCCTAGTGTCGATCCACGTCGTGTACATCGGCCCTGGTTCACGCCGCCGTGCCCCGGACCGGCACGACATATCGCGGTGGTCGGCGCCGGGATCGCCGGCGCAGCCACGGCCGAGGCCCTGGCACGACGGGGATGTCGGGTTCAGGTGTTCGATCCCCAGGGCGTGGCTGGCGGCGCGTCCGGCAATAGCCAGGCGGCGCTCTATGTGCGGCCCTCGGCCGCGGCCGATCCGCGGACCCGGTTCTATCTCTCGGCCCTGGACTACACGCTCGCCTGGCTGGCGCGCGTCGATCCGGGGCGGTTGCTGTGGTCCGACTGCGGGCTGTTGCAGCTGGCCTTGAACGCCAAGGAGGCGACCCGCCAGAGCCGCTGTGTCGAGCGTCTGGCCTTGCCGACCGAACTGCTACAGCCGCTCGATGCCGACACCGCCGCCGAACGCGCCGGTGCCACGCTGTCATCGGCGGTCCGCGGTGCATTGTATTACCCGCAGGCCGGCTGGGTACGCCCTGACGCGTTGTGCCAGGCGTTGCTTGAGAACGCCGGGGCCAGCCTGTATCAAACCGCTGTGACTGCGCTCGAACCGCAGGCCCACGGCTGGCGGCTCGAAACGGCCGACGGTGCGCTAGGCCATGCCGACCAGGTCGTACTGGCCTGCGGTTCGGCGGCCTCGGCTTTAAGCGATGATTTAGGCCATTTCGAGGCGGTACGTGGCCAGGTGAGCCTGTTCGATACCCGCCACGCCATGGGCCGCCAGACGCCACGCGCGGTGGTGTGCGGGCGGGGCTATGTGGCGCCGCCACTCGGTGATCAGCTGGCGGTCGGCGCCAGTTTTCGGCCCGAGGCAAGCCACGACCAGCCGCGCCCGCAAGAAGATCGCGATAATCTCGCCATGCTCGCCGAGACGTTGCCGGAACTCGGGGCCACGTTGGCCGAACGGCCGAGCGCCTCCCGGGTGGGTTGGCGCTGCGTGAGCCCGGATCGGTTGCCCTGTGTTGGGCCGGTGCCGGATCGTGATGCCTGGCGCCGCGACTATGCCGAGTTGGCGCTGGATGCGAACCGGGTGGCCGAGCTGCCCGGCGCGATGCGTCCGGGGCTATGGGTGTCCACTGCCCACGGTGCCCAGGGCATGGTCAGTGCGCCGTTGGCCGCCGAACTGCTGGCCAGTTCGATCTGTGATGAGCCGCGGCCACTGGCAGCGGATCTGGTCGATGCCGTCCACCCCGGGCGCAGGCTGATTCGGGCGTTGGTGCGCGGTCGCTAACAGGACCGCAGCCAACGATGCGAGCCGGGTTGCCGGCGGCGAGGCTTCGATATGGCCACGGGCCGGGCGGCCATGGGGTACCCGCCGGCGCACCAGGCAGGCTGTGATCGCCCGGCGTATATTCGGCGTCACGGCTATTGATTTTTTATAGCGCCGTGCCTACCGTAAGCGCGTAATGAATGCGCTCGCCACCAATCAATCGCTGCTCGCTGTCGCCGAAGCGTCGGTATGCGGCTGTGCGCGATCGCATTCGCCGTCGTTTTATGGGTATTGGTTTAGCCGCACTGGCGCCTGAACCGATACGGACAGGCGCCCGGATTCGGGAGCCTGGCCAAGCGTTGTAAAACCCCCGGCTGGTCTCCCCGCCGGGGTTTTTTTTTGCGCCGCGTACCGCGGCCACAACGCGAAGGACCAGACGATGTTCAACATGTTTTCGTTTTATCGGGACACGGCCTATCGGCATTTTGCCGTTCTTGCTGCCACACCAGCCACCGCCGACGACGCATTGTGCGTCGCGCTGCAACAAGGAGCCGATCATGTCCCGGCAACACGCCACTGCGCCTAATCTATCCGAAACCGATGCGGCACTCAGCCGCCCCCTGCCCACGCCGGCGGCGCTGGTCGACGAACTGCCTCTCGAACCGTTGCTGGCGGCCCGGGTTGCCCATCAGCGTGCTGCAATCCGCGATATTCTGGCCGGGCGCGACGATCGACTGCTGGTGATCGCCGGGCCGTGTTCTTTGCATGACAGCGCTGCTGCGCTTGACTACGGTCGCCATCTGGCCGCGCTTGCCGAGGAATTGGCCGATGACGCCTTGATCGTGATGCGTGCCTATGTCGAAAAGCCGCGCAGCACGGTCGGCTGGAAAGGGCTGTTGCACGACCCCGATCTGGATGGGCGCAACGATACGGCCAGCGGGCTGCGAGCTGCGCGCCAGCTGATGATCGATCTGGCCCGCTTGGGGCTGCCGATCGCCACCGAAGTGCTCACGCCGATGACTGCCGACTACCTGGGCGATGTGCTGTCCTGGGCCGCGATCGGCGCCCGGACGACCGAATCCCAGACCCATCGTGAGCGCATGAGCGGCCTGGATCTGCCGGTAGGCTTCAAAAACGGTACCGAAGGCGAGATCGGCACCGCGATCGATGCCATCGAGGCCGCGACCCAGCCGCAGCATTACTTCGGCAGCGATCGCCACGGCGCGCCAGCGGTTATCGCCACCCCCGGCAATCCGGATGCACATCTGATTCTGCGCGGCGGCCGCAGCGGCCCGAACT
The DNA here is from genome assembly GCF_049568105.1 of Salinisphaera sp. SPP-AMP-43. Classification (GTDB taxonomy): domain Bacteria; phylum Pseudomonadota; class Gammaproteobacteria; order Nevskiales; family Salinisphaeraceae; genus Salinisphaera. The sequence continues at coordinate 3,578,423 of NZ_CP145335.1, read as the reverse complement.
TCGATGCCACCCATGTCGCCCGGGCCGGCCAGGCACTGGAGGCGATCGGGCGTACATCACGGGTGATCGTAGACTGCAGCCATGCCAACAGCGGCAAGCAGGCTGATCGCCAGCCCGAGGTTCTGGCCGAGTTGGCAGCGCGTCGTCGGGCCGGCGAGTCGACGATCGCCGGGGTGATGATCGAAAGCCATCTCGAGGCTGGCAAGCAGCAGGCCGGCCCGGCGATGGCCTATGGGGTATCGATCACCGATGCATGCCTGGGCTGGTCGGCCACGGCCGCAGCGCTGCGCAGCGCCTGCGGTCGTTAGCCACCCAGTAGCCGGCGGATGGTTCCGGTCGGCGGCGTGCTAGCCGCCGGCCGTTACCGGGCAGGCACCGAGAAAACGTGCGACCGGCTCGTTATCGCGAGAAAACGGCAGGGTCACCGATTCGTGGCCCAGCGCTTTGTAGATCGTGATGCCCTGGCCGTCGCCGGCCGCACTGACGAACTGTGGGCCGGCTTTGGGCCCATTACCGTCGTTGCCCAGCTTGGCATCTGCGCTGAACGCGGTTGAGATCACGTTCGGGGCCTGTTCGGCACGAAAGGTACGGGTCACGCGAGACATGTCGCCGACCTGCAGGCCGATATCGATACCCTGCCCGGGGCGTCCCTCGATGGCCTGGGTATCGATCGCGGTCTCTTGTTCGTCGTCGGTGAAAGTCGAGATCGCCAGCTCGAGCACCGGTCCGTCGCGGCGGGCCTCGGGCGTAGCGCCGTTGTACTGGTCCCGACCACAGATCAGATGCAGCTCATAGATGTGATCGTTATTGCGTACGGCGGCCGCGATCACCGGCGTGGCGAGCTGGCCCTGGGGATCGTCGTATTGCTCTTCATGCCAATCGGTGGTGATCTGCAGAGCCAGAGCCGCCGGTGCCGCAAGACAAGATAGCGCCCCCAGGGCCAGGGCAGGCCAGATCGATCGGCCGGCGCGGCGAAATCGGAAGTCGGACATGGTGTTACCTGAAAGATGGAAAAGGCATGGACGCGATATAAGCAAGGGCCGTGCAAATCCCGCTCAGTCGTTGGGCTCGCGGCTCGTCCGGTCGGTCAGCAGGCCACGCGCCTCGTCATAGGATAACCCGCTAATGCCCGAGGCCGTCATCGAGCGGCCCAGCGAATGGGCCACACCAAAAGCCGAAGCCCGACGATAGAACGAGAGCCGGGCTTCGTAGACCGGCAGAATATCGTCCACGGTTTCGGCCTCGCCGAGCCGGCGTTCGAAGGCCGCCCGCTTGGCCGCCAGCCAGGCCATGAAATCTTCATCTTCGGCTACGGCATCGTCCAGCTCCAGGGTCCAAGTCAGATCGGATTGCAGTTCGCAGACGCCGACGAACCGGCCGCCGACATCGGCGCTCATCATCGACGGCGGCGTGATGCCCAACCAGAAGCGTTCCGGCTGTTCGTAGAGATAGTAGGGTTTGCCGGATACCGGCTTGAAGCGGAATTCCGACTCGAGCACGAACAACGAGGTGAACAGCTCGGCGGTAACCTGCTCGATATGCTTGGGCGCAACGCTGGCCAGTCCGCGGCGGGCTTCGTGCAAGGTAGCCAGCACCGGCGAGGCGCCCTTGCCGTCGGGGTTCGGATTCTTGCTCATCGTAGCGACAGATGCAGTCAAACGATGGGCTTAGCCTAGGGCGTATTAGGCTTTCGTGCGAGTCCGCGCCCAGGACTGTTGGGCTGCAAGCCGAGGCGCCGCGAGTGCGACGTCCGTGAGCGGTAACGCAGGATTGCGGCCTAACCCCCCTCGGCTCGAAGGTTGTGCCCAAATCGCGTCGGCCCGCCTGACGAGCCGTGATCGGGCAGGTCACGATAGAGCGGCTTGCGCCTCGCCCCTACGATTTGAAGCGGCAAGGTGGCGCTCGGACGACACCTCAACACGCCTTAAGAGGCGGCGGTTGTTTCATGTGCGTCCGGGGCTGGCGCCGTTGTACGGCCAGACCCGGTATGGCGAGCGGGCCGGATGCGTTCTACGTAAGGAAACGGCAACGCCGGATTGCCGTCGTGCCGTGAATCGTTGGGCGTCCGTGTTTTCCGATGGGGCCGCCCTACAGTGTTGTAAGGCAAGTGCGTGGCATGCCGACAGCCATCGACTCGCGCCTGGTCGGAGGCGATGGGTGGACGCTTTAAAGCGATATTCGCATAAAACGCCGCAGTACTTGGCGGCGTGGCGGTTGGGTGCGACGGGTTGCCGGTAGGCGCTACAGGAGGGCTGCTAGCAAGCAGATGACGACCGATCGCTTCTTCATGCGCCATGACTGCACGAGCCGATCGGTAGCGGTGGGCCGGCGGGCGCTCGTCGATCTGTCATTGGCGGGACCGGTCGCTGCGGCTGTCTGCGCGACGTCTCAAGGGCCGGGCTGGCCCTGCCGGGGCGCGAACCCGACAGATCGGCGCCGGCCGCGGCGACTCGGCACGCAACATGCGACAATTCCGATCTTTGCGTTGGCAAAGCGAGCGAGTGATGGCAGAAAAACGCTACGAAGTGGTGGTCATCGGGACCGGGCCCTCCGGCGAGAGCGCGGCCCTGAATGCCGCTAAGCATGGACGGTCGGTGGCCGTGGTCGAGCGGGTCGCCGATGTGGGCGGCAACTGTACCCATCGCGGCACGATCCCCTCCAAGGCCTTGCGCGAAGCGGTTAAGCAGCTGCTGTCGGTGCAGTCCTCACGCATGCTGTACGACCTGCGCACCCCGGAAGCACCGCTGTCCTGGCTGCTCGAACGCCTGCATCGGGTCGTCGGCCAGCAGGTACAGATGCGTTCCAGCTTCTATGCCCGTAACGGCATCGATGTGATCGGTGGCCATGCCTATTTCGAAGACGAGCATCGGCTATCGGTGGCCCATGCCCACGGTCAGCGCGACACCATCATTTTCGATCAGGCCATAATCGCGACCGGGTCGCGGCCCTATGAGCCGCCGGATGTGGATTTCACGCATCCGCGGATCTTCAATTCCGATACCATTCTCGACCCCGGTTTCACGCCGCGTTCGATGATCATCTATGGCGCTGGCGTGATCGGCAGCGAATATGCCTCGATCTTTTCTGGCATCGGGGTGCGGGTGCAGTTGATCAACAGCCGCGAGCGGCTGCTGGAATTTCTCGACGATGAGATCAGCGATGCCCTGTCCTACCACCTGCGTCTGACCTATGGCGTACTGATCCGACACAACGAAGAATACGACCGGATCATCGCCGACGACGATGGCGTGACCCTGGTGCTCAAATCCGGCAAGAAGGTGCGCGCGGATGCCCTGTTGTGGGCCAACGGCCGTACCGGCAATACCGACAACATGGGGTTGGAAGCGCTCGGCATTAAGCCCAACCAGCGGGGCCAGATCGCGGTCGACGAGCGCTATCGCACCCAGATCGGCCATATTCATGCCGTGGGCGATGCGATCGGCATCCCCAGTTTGGCCAGTGCAGCCTACGGTCAGGGCCGGGCGGCCAGCGCGGATGCTATCGATACCCCCGGTTTTCGCTATGTCGACGATGTGCCGACCGGGATCTATACCATTCCCGAAATCAGCTCGCTCGGCCCGACCGAGCGCGAACTGACTGAGGCCCGCCGGCCCTACGAAGTCGGCCAGGCCCTATTTCAGGAAACCGCCCGAGCCCAGATTACTGGCGATACGGTGGGCATGCTCAAGCTGTTGTTCGACCCGATCAGCCACGAAATTCTCGGCATCCACTGCTTCGGCGACCAGGCCTCCGAGATCGTGCATATCGGCCAGGCGATCATGAGCCAGGAAGGCGTTGGCAACACGATCGACTACTTCGTGAACACCACCTTCAACTATCCGACCATGGCCGAGGCCTATCGCACCGCGGCGCTCGACGGTCTGAACCGGATCGACGGCGTATTCAACCGCCCGGCCGCCGAACTCGCCGATCCGACGCCGCATGAGCAGCCGCGCGACGAAGTCGCCGAAGAAGACGACATGCAAGCCTCGCATTCGGCCGGCGGCGGCTAAGGCCGCCGGCCCTGTCAGTCTCCTGGTGCCCGGTTCTAGTCGCGGACCGGATGATCGAGCGGTTGCACCGGCCGAGCCATGGGCTGGTCGGCGTCCAGCGCTGGAATCTTCTGGGCTTTGAGCGGCTTGACCGGGGCTTTTTTCAGCGCGGTCTGTAGATAGTCGAGCGCGCGCGTCAGCTGGGCGTCTTGGCCTTTAAAGCTGGCATGCGGCGTGTTGACCACTTGGATATCGGGGCTGATGCCGCGCCCTTCGACCAGCCAGCGGCCGTCGATTCCGAACTGCGGGAACTCGGCGATTCGGGCATGGCCGCCGTCGGCCAGGGTATGGCTGTCGGATAGCCACACGCCGGCCCCGGCGGTGCGCGTTCCGATCAGCGGTGCGATGCCGAGTGCCTTGATGCCGGCCGAAAACGTCTCGCCGTCGGAATAGGTCAGGGCATCGGTGAGCACCACGATATGCGCCCGGGTAGCCTGCTGCATATTGCGTTGGGCATCGGCACCGGGGGATTTCCAGAACATCCACGGTCGGCGCATGAGCTGGTCCAAAACCCAGCTATCGATATTGCCGCCGCGGTTGCGGCGGACGTCGATGATCAGCCCTTGTTTGCGGTACTGGGCCTTGAAATCGCGTACGAACTGGGCGATGTCGTCGCCGACCATGGCATATAGATGCAGGTAGCCGATGCGGCCGTGGCTGGCCTTGGCCACTTTCTCGCGATTGCCGATCGCCCAGTCGCGATAGCGCAGATGCGCATCCTGCTTCAGTCCGACCGGCTCGACGACGGTCTTGTGGGTGTGGCCATCGCGCTGGATCGTGAGCAGTACCTGATGGTCGACTTCGTTGCGCAGGCCGCGATACAGGCCGGCCAGCCGCTCGATGCGCTGGCCGTTGACGGCCACGATCACATCGCCCGACCGGGCATCTACGCCGGGCTTGGCTAGCGGCCCCGCCTGACTTGGCAGGTCGCGATCGCTGCGATAGATATGGCCGATCCGGATGCCGTGCTTGGTCTGTTCTAGATCGGCGCCCAGCGATGCGCCTTTGACTGACGGTTCGGCCTGTTCGACGTCGCCGCCACGGACTTGGGAATGCATGGCCGAGAGCTGGTCCTTCATCTGGGCCAGTACGTCGTTGAGATCGCGGCGATCGGCTACGCGATTGACGAGGGCACCATAGCGTTTTTTGACCGCCGGCCAGTCGGCGCCGCGCATGTTCGGGTCGAAGAATGCGGCCTTGTGCAACAGCCAGGCATCGTTGAACAGCTCGCGCCATTCGGCGGCCGGCTGGATCTCGAAGCCCCAGTCGCCGCTGCGGACCTGGTGGCCCGACAGATCGTCATCCAGCGTGGCCGAAGCATCGACGATCAGCAGATCGTGGCCGTCGCGACCGCGCTGCAGCAGCAGCCGTTGGCCGTGGGCGCCGAGCTCGAAGCCGGCGACGTTGTCGGCATAGGTCTTGGCCTTGGGATCGATGCGCTGGATCGCGATCGACAGCAGCTGCGTATCGGCCTGGCCCTTGTGCAGCTGTGCCGGTTTGGGCGGAGTGGCCGCGAGGACATACAGCCGCTTGGCGGTTATGCCGAGATCGCGATAGTCGCCGGCGGCGATCGGCACTGGCCAGAGCCGGTCGGCCAGTCGCGGCCAGCTCACGCGCGGCGGTGGCTCGGTCTGGTCGCTGTTCGACGGCTTAGACGGATCGTCATCCGACGATGATGGATCGGCGCCATCGTGTTCGAGCGGGTTCAGTTCGGTTGGCGGGGCGAAGCCGAAATCGGCTTGTTGGGTGAGTGCCAGGGCATAGATCTGGCTGCGATCCTGGAACGCTGGCCCCAGATTGCGATCGCCCCAGGGCGAGCCCGGGGTAGGGGCGAAGTCGCGATCGGAGAGAAAATACAGCCAACGGCCGTCGGCCGAAAATGCCGGTGCGAAGCTGCGATAGCGATCGCTGGTCACGGTTTGGTGGCGTTGTTCGCGAATGCCGTAGAGATCGATGCGTTCGCGGGCATCGCCGCGGCGCCGCCAGGCGACAGCCAGATATTGGCCGTTGGGCGACCAGCGGATGAAATCCGCGGCCGTGCCGCCGGTGCCCTGCGACAGGATCTTGTGATTGTCGCCGGATTTCAGATCGAGCAGCCAGATGTTGCCGTGATCGTCGTCATGCGCCAAGTAGCGCCCATCTGGCGACGGGTGCAGGCTCCAGCGTATGCCTCGACCGTTGTGGGTCAGGGCTTGGCCGTGACCGCTGCCGTCGGCAGCAAAACGCCAGATTTCTTGCCCGCCGGTGGCATCGCTGATGGCATACAGCCAGCGGCCTTTGGGGCCGGTGACCGCAGCCCGTAGGCGGGGCGTCCGAGCCGGGCTGATGCCGACAATGCGCGCCGCATTGGTGCCAATGGTCGCGACGTGGCCGCGCGCGGTCAGGACCGCGCGTCGACCGTCGCCGGATAGATGCACCGTATCGAGATCGCTCATTGGATCGTCGATCCAACGCCGTTGGCGATGTCGGAAATCCGAAGGTAGCGCTAGATCGAGCTCATGGGTCTGACCGCTGGCCAGATCCAGCCAATCGATGTCAGCGCCAAGCTGATAGACGATGCGGCCCTGATCGAGCATCGGCGAGCGCGGCGTAAAATTCCGGTAGTGGGTCAGCTGGCGGCGATCGCTGCCATCGAACTGGGTCGACCAGATATTCGGATGGCCGTTGGCATCGGAGACGAAATACACCCGTTGTTGCCAAACCATCGGCGCGCTGACCGAGCCTTCGGTTGGCAGGCGCTGGGCCTCATGATCGCCGTTCATAGCATAGCGCCAGAGCTGGCCCATCGCGCCGCCGCGATAGATACGGGCGTTGTCGCCGGTCAAGCCCAGGCCGAAGCGGGTGAACAACAGGGTTTGTCCGTCATCGGTCAAGGCCCCGGCCAGCGCGTCCTGTAGTGGAATCGGCCGTGACTGGCCGGTCTTCGGATCGACGGTGCGCAGCTGCCATTGGCTGGACGGCCCGACGCTGCCGGTGGTGGCATATAGCAGCCGTCCGTTGGCCAGCCAGCCGCGTAGGCGCAGCTTGGCCTGTTCGAAGGTCACGCGTTTGGGTAGGCCGCCGGCGGCCGGCATGACATAGACCTCGCTGGGCCCATCGCGATCGGAGACGAAGGCCACTTGCTTGCCGTCCGGCGAGATGAACGGACTGGTTTCGGCACCGGGCGTGCTGGTCAGCCGGTGCGGGGTCGGATGCTTGATACGACTCAGCCAAATATCGCCCTCGGCGACGAATGCGAGTTGATTGCCCGACAGGCTCGGGTCGCGATAATAGCCTTGATTGCCCGCGGGCGCCTGGCTAGCGTCGGGGCTGTGGTCCGCGGCGAAAACTGGCGTAGTCGCCAGCCCCATCAGACCGAGTGCTAACCCGATGCGTGTTCCGACTCGAACCATGCTGAAATCCCCCGTTTGGCCAGTGCGGCAAAGTCCCGCTCGCCAAAAGCAAAAAGCGTGCGAGGTTGTGTGCCATCGAAGCCGCAAGCCATGATCGGCCAGCCGCGGCCGGATTATAACCAGACCGCTGTTGCCCATGCCTTCGCGCTCGTACCGTTAAAGCCCGTACGGCACGGCGCCAGTCCCCATGGCGGGGCACGAGCAGCGAGCAATGCAGCAGCGCGACGTGCTGCCGAGTCCTTGGCGCTGATGGGGTAGAAAACTCGCCCCGCTTAGGCTGCCGCTTGGCGGGGCTTGAGGCGTATGCTGGGCCCATCATCATCGCCGAGTGCTTACTATGTCCGATGCAAGCCCGGGCCTGCACCATGTCACCGCGATCTGCGGCCACCCGCGTGCGAATCGCGATTTCTATGTCGATACGCTGGGCCTACGGTTGGTCAAGAAAACCGTTAATTTCGACGATCCCGGCACCTATCATCTGTACTACGGCGATCAGTACGGCACACCCGGCAGTGCGCTGACTTTTTTTCCGTTCGTACAGGCCGCAGCAGGGCGCCCCGGCCGCGGTGAGCCGGCCGATCTGGTCTGGGCAGTCGCGCCGGGCAGTCTCGATTACTGGGCCGAGCGGCTGGGTAACGACGCCGGTGTTGCGATCGAGCGCGGCGCTCGTTTCGGCACGCCGCGGCTGTCGTTTTCCGACCCACACGGACTGTCGCTGGCCCTGGTCGAAACCGACTGGGCAGCCGCGATCAATGGTTCGGCTGGCGGTGATGTGCCGGCCCAACATGCGCTGCGCAATTTTTTCGGTACCACGATCCGGGTCGCGGATCCGGCACCGACGGTACGGGTGCTGCGCGAAGTCTTCGGCTTTGAAGACGTGGCCGAGGAAGGACCGAGTCGACGTTTGCAGGCCGAGGGTGGGGCCGGGGTCGGCGCCGTGGTCGATGTGCTGGGCGCGCCTGAAGCGCCAGTACATCGTCAGGGCGCCGGCTCGATTCATCACGTCGCTTTTCGGGCCCGCGATGTCGAACACCAAACGGTACTGCGCGAACGCGCCCAGAGCCTGGGGCTATCGCCGACGCCGGTGATCGATCGCCAGTATTTCGAATCGGTGTATTTTCGCGAGCCCGGCGGGGCCTTGTTCGAGATCGCCACCGATGGCCCGGGTTTCACCGTGGACGAGCCGGTCGAAACCCTGGGGGGCCAGCTCAAGCTGCCGCCCCAGTACGAAGCCCAGCGACCGGCGATCGAGGCTCAGCTACCGCTCATCTAGAGACAATTCCCCCGACGGCAGCTTTGGTGCGGCTGTTGCGTGGTTCATGCAGACATCGCTCGCTTGGGTGCGATGTCGACGTGCTGCTTGTTAGCGGCTTGAATCAGCCGGTAGCACACAGGTTACGGCTCGCCCTGGCCTGAATACCGGCCATTGGGGGAAAACATGGGGATTTTTGCGACCACGGCCGGTGGGCGCTGGCCTGCGCCGATCGGCACGACCATCGTTAGATATCGGAACACACGCGCTACCGCTGCGGCACCAGCCTATGTCGCCGCCGGGCTGATGTTGTGTTCTACAGCAGCCCTGGCGGCACAGACGGCAAACGACCCGCCCGCTGCGCCGGCAGCAGCCGTGAATGCCCGCACCGACGATGCATCGCCCGCCGCGCCAGCCGCTGCTGCGGCGCCTGCGCCGGCCTCGAGCTCGGCAGCTGCGGCTGAAGCGACAGCGGCTGCCGCCCCGGTCGATGCCAGTGCCGCGCCCGCGACCCAGCTCGGGGATATCGCGGTTACCGGCACCGCCATTGCACGCACCGATGCCGCGACCGCGCTACCGGTCACGACTCTGGATGCCGACGCGTTGCAAGAGCAGGGCATCACCTCGACCGCCCAACTGCTGCAGGAGCTGACCGACAACAGCACCAGCAACGGAATCGGCGCCAGTACCGGCAATACGCCGGCGGCCAGCCAGGGGGGCGCGGCCTATGCCAATCTGCGTGGTTTGGGCCCGAGCAAAACGCTGGTCTTGTTGAATGGTCGCCGGCTTGGCAACAATGCCTTTAACGGCGGCGCGGTCGATTTGAATACGATCCCGTTCGCGGCCATCGATCGTGTAGAAATTCTGCGCGATGGGGCCTCGGCTATCTATGGCACAGATGCCATCGGTGGCGTGATTAATTTCATTACCAAGAAAGATCTCGATGGCGGCAGCCTGCATGCCCAGTATCAGCTGCCGACTCGCGACGGCGGTGGCAACAGCTCTGATCTGAGTGCCAGCTTTGGCAAGGGCAACCTAAAAAAAGACGGCTGGAATGTGATGGCCGTGCTCAGCCATCAAGAACAGGACGCGATTTCGACCAACGACCGGGGTTTCGTCAAGCCGCTCGACGATCGCATCAACTTCGTGTCGTCGTTTCCTTATCCGGCCAACTACTATCAAGGGGCCCGAGTAGGTAATCCGGCGGCGGCCGATGGCTGTAGCGGCCCGGGACTGGTGCCGGGGGATGGCTCCAGCTACTGCTATTTCAATTTCACGCCCTATGGCACCCAGGTGCAGCAAAAAACCAAGAAGAGTTCTTTTTTCGGCCGTGGCGCCTGGCAGATCACGCCGAATCATCAAGTCTCGTTGTCTTATCTGTGGTCGCATACCAACAGCCGCGCCCAGGCGGCCCCCGCGCCGTCGTCCAACTATCCCGAAATCCAGCCGGGTACGCGGTTCTATCCGGGCAACGGGGTGGTGCCCGACAACGTCGGGCTGGATGCCAGCCAGCCGGTGAGCGTGCGCTATCGGGCGGTGCCGCTCGGGCCGCGTATTACACTGAATAAAAACGACTACATGCGCGCGGTGATGGATTTCCGCGGCCATTTCGGCGGCTTCCACTACGACAGCGCGCTATCGTTCAACCAGTCCCAGACCGATGTCGATCTGGACGGCGGCAATACCGATAACGACGCCCTCGAGCGGGCCTTCAACGCAGGCCTGTTGAACCCGTTTTCGACCGACCCGCTCTCGGACCAGGCCCGGGCGGCGCTCAACGATGCGGAAACCGTCGGGCGGGTCGAAACCGATAAGGGCCAGGTCTATACCTGGGATGGCAAACTCAGCCATCAACTGGGCGACTGGTTCGGGGCTGGGGCCTCGGCATTAGCGCTGGGTGCCCAGTATCGTCATGAGACGCTCAAGCTCAACGTCGATGGCGATATCGCCCGGGCGGCGCCGGCCCAGGAGTATTCCGAAGCGCGTGTCGATGCCTCGCGTAACGTCGAAGGCGTGTATGGCGAGCTCAACGTGCCGATTCTGAAGAATCTAGAACTCGATGCGGCGGCCCGCTACGACAACTACGAAGACGTGGGCGATACCGTCAATCCCAAGGTGTCGCTACGCTACCAGCCCTGGCATGCGCTGGTACTGCGGGCGTCCTATAGCGAGGGCTTCCATGCCCCAACACTGTACGACCTGTATCGGCCGCAGGTGATCGGGGCGACGCCGACCCAGCTCGATGATCCGGTGCTCTGCCCGGGCGGCAATCCGGCAGCTGGCGGCGTACGCGGGCGTGATTGCAGCCAGCAGTTCGACCAGCAGAGCGGGGGCAACCCGGATCTTGCGCCGGAAAAATCCAAGAGCTGGAGCGCAGGGTTCGTGCTGCAGCCGGTGAAGTACGTGTCGTTGAGCGTCGATTTCTGGGCCGTGGAGCTGACCCAGCAGATCTCTCAGGCCTCACCGACCTATATCTTCAACCACTACGATGCGTACGCCGATCGTTTCGTGCGCAACGATGATGGTGCCATCGACTATTACCAGAACGTCCAGGCCAATCTCGGCAAGACCGAAACCAACGGCGAAGACGTACAGCTGCATTTCGGCCTGCCCACCGATACCGGAACCTACACGCTCGATATCAAAGGCACCTACATCAACAAATACGATTCACAACAGGCGCCGGGCGCGGACTACATCGACAATGTCGACAACTATGCCAACGGGGTGATCTTTCGCTGGAAGCACAAGGTCACCCTCGGCTGGCACAAGGGGGCCTGGGCCGCCAGCGTGATTAATCATTTCCAGACCGGCTATCATGACTACCAGCCGAGCCCGGATACGGTCGTGCACCGCCACGTCAACGCCTATGTCACTTGGGATGCGCTGGGCTCCTATCGTTTCGAGGACGGCATCCGACTGACCGTGGGATCGAAAAATATTCTCGATCGCGATCCGCCGTTCTCGATCCAGACCGAGGTCGGCAACGCCGGCTACGACTCGCGCTATGCCGGTGCCGTCGGGCGCACGGTTTATGCGCGTCTGGATTATGCGTTCTGACCCGAGCGTGTTGAGGTGTCCTGCGAGTCCGCACCATAGGCTGTCGGGCGACAAGCCGAGGCGTCGCGACGTGAGTCAGCGGCAACGTTGGACTGCGGGCCAGCGCCCGCTGTTACGAAGGGTTGTGCCCCAAATCGCGTTGGGCCCTGTTAAGCGCGGTGATTGCAGCAGGCCCAGAACCGGCGGCCCGCGCCGGGCCAGCCACGATTTGGGGCGGCAACGCGAAACCCGGGCGAAGCCTCAATACGACCTAGGGGCCGCCGTCGGCTGCAGAGACGGCGGCAGCAGCCCGGTGGCGCAGTAGCGATAAAGCTTCGTCGGCCGGGTCTGGGAGCGCACGGCCAAGTGATGACGATCCGGTACGCTGACGGTCTCGTTGGCGCCTTGTAGGGTGTTGTCCGCAGCACAGCTGTCGTGCAGATGAAACATCACACCTTGCTGGCCGACCACGGCGGCTTGGCAGGCATTCTGGCCCGGGCGGGACAGCGCCTGGCCGTCGAAATACAGGGTATCGGACGGGCTGGCAGCGTTGCAGTCGGTTTTGACCGCGACGAATGCGCCATGGGCCAGGGGTAGGGCATCGGCAGTGTTGCCGTGTCGGCAATAGCCCTGGCGTCCTGGTACCACGATCAGACAATCGCTCTGCGCGGTCAGCGCCGAGCTGTCGGTTTCTGCGCCGCGACCGGAACGGATGGCCAGGGTTTGGCCGCCGCGTTCGAAGATCAGCCGGTCGTCGACCGTGGTGGCGTGGTAGTGGCTGGTGATGCCGGCCGCGCTGCGGATGGTGAGTGTGTAACCTGGGCTGTCGGTCGCTGGCATGATCTGCAACGCAGCGGCCCCTGGCCCGTGCCAGCGCCCGACCCAGTCGCGGGGATGGGCGGCTGCGGCAGCGGTCTGAGCCGAGGGCGCGCCAGGGCTGACACCGACCGTATTGGGGGGCGCCGAGGTACAGCCAGCAAGCCCAATAGCCAAGGCAAGACTGGCCAGAGCGGCGGTCAACGGGCGTAGCGACAGAGACAGCAGATCGAGCGGTGAACCAGCGGACATGGGCAGATCAAACACGCGGAATGCGCCTAATCTACCAGCGCACAGGCGCCGCTGTACGCTCGTCGCTCAGGCGCCGATCGAGTTCGGCCGCCCGGGCCGGGTCGTCCAGCGCAGGCGCGCGCCCAGCAGTACGGCGGCCACACTCAGGCCGGCAATCAAGCCGATCCAGTAGCCATAAACCCCCAGCCCGGCGAATACGCCGGCCCAGCCTTCGCCCAGCCAGTAGCCGCTGCCCAGACCCACCACCCAGTAGGCGAATACGGTCACCGCCATGATGATGCGGGTGTCCTTATAGCCACGCAGGGCGCCAGCGATCGAGACCTGGGCGGCATCCGAGAACTGGTAGATCGCGGCCACCAGCAGTAATTGCACGGCGAGCTGCTGGACCGCCGGGGCGCCGGTGTAGATTTCAACGGCATAGGGCCCGCCGAAGATCAGGATCAGATCGATCAGGACCGCCACGCCCAGCGCGCAGGCTACGCCATTCCAGGCTACGAACCGGGCATGGCGGTACTTGCCGCGACCGCGGGCCTGGCCAATGCGCACGGTCAGTGCCATGCCCAGCGACAGCGGCAGCATGAACAATACCGAGCCGAAATTGAGAGCGACGGTATGTGCCGAGATGACGACTTCGCCGTAGCCGGCCAGAAACAACGCGATGGCAGTGAATAGCGACACCTCGGCAAATACCGATACGCCGATCGGCACGCCGATGCGCAGTTGTTCGCGGATCAGCCCCGGCGACGGCAACGACCAGGCAGACCCGGTGCGTGCGTCAGCATAGACCCGGGCCCGGCGTGTATAGACGAACAGCGCGGCGGCCATCAGCCCCATCGAGATCGCCGTGGCCAGGCCACAGCCGAGCGCGCCCAGGGCCGGCAGCGCAGCCAGTGTCGGCGGCAGGCCAGGGCCGAACAGTGCCGTGAGCCCTGGTCCGCCGAACATCAGCAGGCCGTCGGCGACGGTATTCACGGCCAACCCGAACAGCGCAAAGATCAACGATGCCCGGGTATGGCCGAGCCCGTCGGAATAAAACCGCAGGGTCTCGTAGATCGCGATTGCCGGTAGGCCGAGAGCGACAGCATTCAGATAGATCGTGGCCTGGGCCGCGATCGCCTCGGGAACGGCCATCAGTTGAAAGATCGCAGGCCCAGCCGCCACGATCGCCAGCGCGCTGAGTACGCCGAGCACCAGTGCGACCCACAACGCCTGATGGACCGCCGGGCGAATCCGATCGAAGGCGCGGGCGCCGACGTGCTGAGCCACGATCGGGGTCAGCCCCATCAGCGTACCGATCATGAACACGACCAGCGGTAGCCAGACGCTCGAGCCGACTGACACGGCTGCCAGCGTGGTCGCATCGACATGGCCGGCCATGGCTATGTCGACCGTGCCCATGCCGATCTGGGCGAGCTGGGCGCCGAGAATCGGCAGCGCCAGCCGGCCGAGGCGGGCAGCTTCGATACGAGACAGGCGGGCACGGCGGGACAGCGACATGGGCAAACGATGATCGAGCAGCAACTCGTCGCCGACGGCGACGGCCCGACAGTCTGCGCGATCCCGTCGACGGCGTCGATGCAGTCTGCGATCCGGACAAGTACTGAACATTGCGTGCGCAATGAGGTATGTTGTCGGTTTAAGCGTTTGTCTTTCTGCGGCCATTGGGTCGCGCACAACGCGGCAGGCAACCGGACACGGCTCGGGCCAGGGTTCGGCATTGGCGATATCGACTTCGATCGGTCGCCCGCATGGCCACCGCGGACCAGCAACCGCGGCATTCATGTGTCATCACAAGGGACGGGCCCTTATCGGGCTCGGAGACAGCGAGCGTGGAACGGGACAGCCTCGATAGCGATTTTCTGGTACTCGGCAGCGGTGCCGCTGGACTGTATGCGGCCTGGCAGGCTGCCGCCCACGGCCGCGTGGTGCTGGTGACCGACGGCGCATTGGCCTCGGGCAGCAGCTACTGGGCTCAAGGCGGCATTGCCGCGGTCACGACCGACGACGATACGTTCGCTGCGCATATCGACGACACCCTGACGGCCGGCCGTGGGCTATGCGATCGCGAGGCCGTCGAGGTGCTGGTTCGCGAAGGCGCGGCTGCGGTCGAAACCTTGATCACAGCCGGCATGCCGTTCGATCGCGATGCGAACGGCGCTCTGCGGCGCGGGCTCGAAGGCGGCCATGGCCATGCCCGGATTCTGCACGCGCTCGGCGTACAGACGGGCAAGGCGCTGGTCGATTTTCTGATCGCCCAGATCGCGGCCTGCGACGCGGTGACCGTGGTCGAGCATGGCCATGCCCATGAACTGCGGCTCGACACCGACGGCGGCTGCATCGGGGCCACGGTCTATCGCCGCGACCGCGGCGAGAATCAGACCATTCGGGCAGGAGCGACCCTGTTGGCCACCGGCGGCTATTCGGGCTTGTTCGAGCGCACCACCAATCCGCCGGGGGCGGCAGGATCCGGTCTCGGTCTGGCCGAAGCCGCCGGGGCACGCCTGGCCGACCTGGAATTCGTGCAGTTCCATCCCACTGCCTTCTACGATCGGCGGGGCGGCACTTTCCTGATCAGCGAGGCCCTGCGTGGGGCCGGCGCGACATTGGTCAACGCGGCCGGGGAACGTTTCCTGGCCAATGCGCCGGGCGCCGAGCTGGCCCCGCGCGATGCCGTTGCCAGCGCTATCGTTGCCGAGATCGCCGGCCAGGACGCGCCCTGGGTCGGGCTGGATCTGCGTCATCTGGACCCGGATCGGCTGCGGGTCGAGTTCGGTTTCATCATGGATGCGATCGCAGCCCGCGGCATCGACGCCCGGCGCGAACCAGTGCCGGTCGCCCCGGCTGCGCATTATTGTGTCGGCGGTGTGGCGACCGATATTCACGGTGCGACGAACGTGCCTGGCCTGTATGCCGCTGGCGAGGCCGCGGCGACCGGCGTACATGGCGCCAACCGGTTGGCCAGCAACTCGCTGTTGGAATGTCTGGTGTTTGCGGCTCGTGCCGTGGCCCATGCGCGAGCCGTACAGCGTTGTCCCGGGACGCCGGTCGGACCGGCGTCGGCATTGCGCGTGGATGCCACGCGAGCGTCGACGTTGGCGGCCCGACGGCGCCGGCTGGGCGCGCTGATGACCCGACAGGTCGGCATCGAACGCGATCGGGCCGGCCTTGAGGCCGCACTGGCGACTATCGAGTCGACGCCGCCGGCCTGGCGCCCGTCCGGCGAGCATGAATACTTCGCGCTCTGCGACCGGCATATCCACCGGCTGGCCGGCCGGATCGCGGCGGCGGCGCTGGCGCGCGGGCAGAGCATCGGCGTGCACCAACGCCGCGATGTGCTGACCGATCACGACGCCGCTGGTCGCCATGACCGGCCGGCGCGAACTTCTGTACTGCCATGAGCGAACCCGTCATGATTCTGGATCAGGCCGATACACTGGCCCGTATCGATCGCTGGTTGCTAGAAGACGTCCAGACCGGCGACGTCACCACCGAGGCGATCCTGGCCGCGGATGCGCGGGTGGCGGCGCGCTGGGTGGCCAAATCGGACGGCGTGGTCGCCGGGCTGGCCGAGGCCCGCGCAGTGTTCGCCCGTCTGGACCCGGCGCTTGACTGGCAGCCCGAAGTCTCGGACGGCGACACCGTGGTGGCTGGCGACGAACTGGTGCTGTTCGAAGGCGCCGGGCAGGCGGTCCTGACCGGCGAACGGACCGCGTTGAACATCGCCCAGCGCATGTCGGGCATTGCTACCGCAACCCGGGCTTATGTCGAAGCGATCGCAGACCATCCGGCGCGTATTCTGGATACCCGTAAGACCGCGCCGGGCCTGCGCGATCTGGATAAAAAAGCGGTAGCGACCGGCGGCGGCGTGAATCATCGCGCTGGTCTATATGATCTGGCCATGATCAAGGACAACCACATCGTGGCGGCCGGTGGCATCGCCGCTGCGGTGGCGGCGGTGCGGGCACATGCGCCCTATGTTGGCATCGAGGTGGAAACCACCAACCTCGAAGAAGTCGATGAAGCGCTGGCCGCCGGTGTCGATATGATCATGCTCGACAACATGGCGCCCGAGACCATGCGCGCGGCCGTGGCGCAGGTGGCCGGGCGCGCCAAGCTCGAGGCGTCGGGCAACGTCGGCTTTGCGAATATCGCCGAGATCGCCGCAACCGGCGTGGATTTCATTTCCATCGGGGCGCTCACCCATTCGGTGATCGCTTTCGATATCAGTCAGCGCATCGATCGAATCTGATGCAGCCGGCCGCGACCGGCCGAGGGGATAACGATATGGACAATCAGCAACAGCAGTTGGTGGACGAGATCCACCGCCTCAAGCAGGCCAAGAACGCCGTGATTCTGGCCCATAACTACGAGCGCCCAGAGATTCAGGACATCTGCGACTATCTCGGCGATTCGCTGGGCCTATCGCGTCAGGCCGCGGCCACAGATGCCGACGTGATCGTGTTCTGCGGCGTACACTTCATGGCCGAAACGGCCTCCATTATCTCGCCGCACAAAACCGTGCTCATTCCTGATCTCAACGCCGGCTGTTCGCTGGCCGAGAGCATCACTCTCGAACAGCTTCAGGCCTGGAAAGCCGAGCATCCGGGGGCGACGGTCGTGGCCTATGTGAATACCTCGGCCGCGATCAAGGCCGAGTGCGACTACTGCGTGACCTCATCCAATGCGGTGCAGGTGATCGAGGCGATTCCGGAAGACGAAGAGATCCTGTTCCTGCCGGATCGGTTTCTCGGTACCTATGTAGAAATGATGACTGGCCGCAAGCTGCATATCTGGCCCGGCTCCTGCCACGTGCACGAAAAGATCGGCGACATGAATCTGGCCGACAAGCAGCGCGAATATCCGAACGCCGAAATCCTGATCCATCCTGAATGTGGCTGCTCGACCGCCTGCATGATGAATTCAGCGATGAGCTTCGACTGTAAGGATGCGCATATCCATTCGACCAGCGGCATGCTCACACACGCGCATGAGTCGGAGGCCGAGGAGTTTGTGGTTGCCACCGAGACCGGCATTTTGCACCGGATGCAGAAAGAAAACCCCGGCAAGACCTTCCATGCCGCGAGCGAAAACTCGGTCTGCGAATACATGAAGATGACCACCCTGGCCAAGCTGCGCGATGCGCTGGCTTTCGATCGCTACGAAGTGAAAGTCGATGCGGCGCTGGCCGAGGCGGCCCGCCGGCCGATCGATCGCATGCTCGCCATCGGCTGATCGACCGGCCGACGGGGTCGGCTAGCAGCGTGCCAGTGCGTAGTAGTCGGCCGTATCAGCGCCGACATAGGGGGCGTCGGCCTTGCGGTCGACGCGTTCGACCCGGCCGGCCTCGACCAGGGCGTCCAAAGTCGCGTCCAGGTCGTAGAGATCGCGATAGCCGTCGCGTACGCTAATGATCAACAGTCCGCCCGGGGCGAGCGTATCGATTAGGCCGTCGAGGGCGTCTGGGCCGACATGGCCCTGGGTGAATACGCCGGCGGCCATGACTGCGTCGAACGGGCCGGCCAGCTCGGCGGGCAATGGTTGGTTGAGATCGATATCGCCGTGCAGGTCGCGATAGGCCTTGGTCTGACGCGCCTGCTCGACCATTTCCGGGCTGAGATCCGCACCGCTGAGTATCCTAATGCCGCAGCGCGCCAGGGCCAGACCGAGCAGCCCGGTACCACAGCCAGCATCGAAAACCCGTAGCTTACCGGGTGTGCCAAGGCCGCGGGCAGCCGCCAGTTCGACCAACCAGTCGCCCATCAAATCCGGGGCGTGGTAGGTCTCGGCGCTTAGGTCGTCGTCGTAGCTCTGTGCCCAGTCGCGATAGTAATCACTAATGCGTTGGGTATCGCCTTCGAGCGATAGGGCGCCGCCAATCTGGGCATGCTGTTCAAAGCTGGATGGATCGCTCATGCATGATCGTTCCGAACAAATGAGCCTCTATCCTAGAGCGTGCTGAGGTTTTGTACGAGGCCGGGCCAAGGGCTGTTAGGCCGCAAGCCAAGGCGCCGCGAGTGCGGCGTAGTGCTGCTACGTCCGTGAGCGACAACACTGGATTGCGCCCAACCAGCCGTTGTCCCGAAGGGGTGTGCCCCAAATCGCATGTAGCTGCGTTACGAGCCTTGAGCGTGGCACGCTCGGAACCTGCGGCTCGTGCCCTGCCAGCCACGATTTGGGACAGCGACGCGGCGCTCGGGCGAAACCTCGACCCGCCCTAGCGCAGGCTGCGACCCGGCTCAGTGCCCGACATACGGGCCCTGCCTTGTCTGAAGTTCGGGCCAGCGACTGTCGATGTGTGGTGTAGCCGCCGGCCAAAGCCGTGCCCAGCAATGCATCGATCGCTGCACAATAAGCCGGCCCGAGCGGGGCCGATAAGCTAGGTTGCCCGCAGCACCCATCCGCATTGGCGCGGAGCGCCAGCCTTCAGCGGAACGGTCGTAGGCAATAACCGGCACAGACCAGCGCAGCACCCGCAGGCAAGATCGCCCACGGATGCATCAGCCGTTGGTTTTATTGGCTGTCCTGCAGTGCCTCGTTGGTGAAATCTTCGACCGCACCGGCATAGGTCTGCATCGACTGTGGCACCTGCGGTGTCTGTAGCAGCACTTTACGCGGGGTTGGGTTCGGTCCGTAGATCGCAGTATTGGCATCGCGATCGAACTCGACCTTGCCGCCGCCCAGGTTTAGGCCGGCGTACAGGCCCTTGCGGGCGATGCCATAGGCGACGATCGGCGCGGCGCTGTTGACGCTCTGGTCGTAGCCGGTCGGGCCAGCCGATACGCTGACCTGCGAGCCGAGTTTGACCTGCGCATCCAGGACCGCACGCACGCTCTGCTGGGTGGTGAACAACAGCACCACGGCGCGCTGGGCCGCCCCCGCCTGGAGGCCGATGCTGGCCGCCGACAGGGAATAGACCGCTGGTGGCGCGTCGGTGAAGTCGCCGCTGCGCTGACGACAGCTGATCAGCCCGCGCCCGCGCTGGCCGCCCAGAATGAATCCGGCCTGGGTGACCTTGGGAAAGACCGCGATACAGCGGGTCTTTTTAACCAAGTCCTTGGGAATACGCCGTTGGCTCGGCTGCAGCATCTGCTGCTGCAGCACGGTCGCAGCGCGACCGGCCAGTGCGGCCTGTTCTTGTAGTTTTTCGGTGTAGTTCTGTTTTTCGCTGGTGGTCGCACAGCCGGCGACGACGGTTGAGAGCGTCGTCGCCGCGATCAGACCCAAGAGTTTTTTCATATGGCGTTCTCCCTGTAAGCAGCAGACTGGGCAGCCGGTTCTGGTCGTCGGTGGCTCTAGATGGCCTAGGAAACGGTATGCGCTTCACAGCGACGGCTGCTCGACGGTTTCAGTACAGCATACGGTGCAAATCGCGGTAGGTCGCCCGTTAATTGTTGCTGGGCAGATACCGTTGCGGCGAGCTGTCGACAGAATGGGCCGAGGGCGGTGGCAACAGGCGAAACCCGCTGGGTTATATCGGCGCCGATACGATCGAAATGCCCGTGTATGACGTCATGCCATACGATACCGAGCAGCGCGACGACCGAGTCGGCCACGGAATGCCCGATCGCCCGGCCCGCGGCCGGCAATTGCCGGGCGTTTTGAAAAAAACGGGCCACATCGCTCTGCTGAACTGGGCTGAACTGGGCTGAACTGGGCTGAACTGGGCTGAACTGGGCTGAACTGGGCTGAACTGGGCTGAGCGGCACGCGTTCGTTGCCCAAGCCGATCAGCATCGCGAGCATGACGAGGGTGGGTTGGATAGTCATGATTCGTTTCTCTTTTGCGCGTCTGGTCGCGCTCAGATCAGCGTCGTGAAGCGCCGTCGATAGATCGTGGCACCGATCAGGCAGATCGCACAGAGCAGCACGCCCAACCAAAGTTCCAGGCTGGCGACCGGCTGGTAGAGCACAGCCAGCGCCTCGCCGAGCCCACGGCGTTCGGCGAGCGCGGACACGGCGCTGCTGAAGTCGCGGGGCGCGAGACGGCCGGCCAGCATGCGCCAGATCGGGTTCGGCAGGCCGAGCGCGCCGAGGACGGCAAACACGGCCGGCACCATGATGGCCAACACCAGTGGATGCCGACGCGCGGTGGCCGAGCAGATCATCAGCCAGCCGACGGCCGGCGCCAGGGCCAGGAGATAAACCGGTAGCGCGGCTAAGACGAGCGCCGTGATCGACAGTAGATGGGTCTGCGAAAATAGGACCGTACTGTCGGCCCCGGCCAGCAGTAGTGGAATCAGATAGACCGCCATCGACAGCCAGCCGGTCAATAAGGCGATCAATACCCAGACCACCGGCATGACCAGCAAGGCCACCAGCGCCTTGGCGGCGACGCTCTCGCCGTCGCCAACCGGTAGCGATTTCCAGAACAGAATGCTGCGGTCCCGGCGTTCGTCGAACAGACAGGACAGGGCATAGGACAGCAGGCTGACCAGCAGCGCGACGGCGAATATCGCTAGGGTAGCCAGTAGCAGCAGGGCGATCGCACGGCCCAGATCCGCCGTGTCCGAGGCGCTCAACGACTGGAGATTGAGCGACGCGAGCTCGAACAGATTGTTGGCGCCGGCCCGAATCTGCAAATGCATGTTCGAGCGATGAATGCTGCCGACCAGCAGCATGCCGATGTTCAGCACCAGCAAAAGCGCAGCGATCACCCACGGCGTGCGCATCAAGCGGCGGTGTTCGATCAGTTCGCGGCGGATCAGCCAGACCAGGTTATGCGCTAGCGAATTCATGCCTTGGCCTCGCTCATGCAGGCAGTGAACAGGTCGGCCAGGGCCGGGCTGTGTCGTTCGCCGAGGCGATCCAGGGCGGCCGGCTCGGTCGTGGTCTCGAGATCGAAAATCAGGGCATGGCTGCCGAGCAGGCGCCGTTCGCCGATCGGCTGCAGAGCCCGCGCGGCGGCCAGATCGTCCGGGGCGACCCGGAGCTCGACGAAGCGCTGGCCGAGGGTGTCCATATCGGTATCCAGAACCTTGCGCCCGTCGCGCAGAAACACTACGTCGGTCAGGACATGCTCGATTTCTTCGACTTGGTGGGTGGTCACCAGAATCGTGCGGTCCGCATCGAAATAATCGCCTAGCAGATTCTCGTAGAAGGCACGGCGGAACAGCAGGTCCAGGCCGAGGGTCGGTTCGTCCAGCACCAGCAGCCGGGCATCGATGGCCATGATCAGCGCCAGATGCAGCTGGACGGTCATGCCCTTGGACAGATCGCGTATCCGGGTTTTCGGCTCGAGCGCGGAACGGGCCAAAAAATGCTGGCAGCGCTCGCGCGAGAATTTGGGATGCAAGCCGGCGACCAGCTCGATCGCCTCGCGTACGCGCAACCAGCGCGGCAGGGTCGCGACATCCGAAATGAAGCAGACCTCGCGCATCAGCGCGCCGCGCTCGCCCATTGGGTCGTGGCCGAGCACCCGCAGCTCGCCATCGCCGCGCATCAGCCCGAGCAGTAGATTCAGCAGTGTGGTCTTGCCGGCGCCGTTGGGGCCGATCAGGCCGAGAATACGGCCGGGGCCGACGCTCAAATCGATATCGGCGAGAGCGCTCTTGTGGCCAAAGCGTTTACCCAGGCCCCGGGCCTCGATGACGGGGGTGGCAGTCATGACGAATTATCCTTAGCGGGCTGGGCCAGCAGATCGGCCGGATCTAGGTCCATGCGTTCGATACGGGCCCGGATCGCGGGCCATTCCTCTCGAATGAAGTGATCGCGCTCGGAGGCCAGCAACTGGTCGCGGGCACCGTGGCGGACGAACATGCCCAGGCCACGGCGTTTTTCGACCAGCGCCTCGTCGACCAGCGATTGATAGGCCTTGGACACGGTCAGCGGATTGATCTGGTAGTCCGCGGCGACCTGCCGGACCGAGGGCAGAGACTCCTCCTCGGCCAGGCGGCCATCCAGGATCATGGCCACGACGCGGGCACGAAGCTGACGATAGATGGGTTCGTTGTCGTTCCAGCGCTCGGGCATCAAAAAAGCAATCACTGCGTTGTATGGCTGCCATGCTCAACGATCGACGAGGCGCATGGCGGTGTAGTCGGCCGAAGCATCGGCGTACTCGGCACGATCGGTTCGGCTGCTGTCAGATCGGTCACGGCGCGAATCTGCTACCGCGGGGCGCTGATCGCGCCGCTGCGACAGTTGACCCCGGGGGCCGTCATCCGCGGTGACCACGACCTCAGGCAGTTCGAAAACCGGGATACCGTTGTCGAAGCCAGTCAGTGCGGAGGCCGGTTCCGGTATCGGGTTGCCGGCGATCGCGGCCGATGCGCTCGCAAGACAGATCAGACCAGTCAGTAGCTGCAATGTAGCGTGTTTCATCGTACTTGTCTCGGTGTCGTAGTGAAGTGGTGTGTTACATAAGTAAAACACCAAAGCGGAAAGCGCAAGACAAATTGCATCAATAGCGTGCCGATCGATGGCCCCAGAGCCGTTTCAGAGCCAAAAAAAATAGACGATACAGTCGCTTGTGCTTCGTCGATGGCCAGATATGAAATCTAGCGCAGCTGCCCGGCTGGGATCTTCTAGGTGTGTTGCTGCGCTAATACACACAGGCCAGCGCGCGATGTTCGCCCCGGGCTTGTTGCTGTTGGATGGCCGGGAATGGACGCTATAAGCTGGCGGCGGCGCAATCTGGCGGGATTTATGCGTATCGCTTGATCCCCGGCCAGTCAGGCCGTTCGTAAGCTAATAGGGAGATATGAATGAAACGACTTGGGCGTAGGCTGACGATGGGCTTGGTGCTGTTGCTGGCCGCGGCGGGCGCTAGCGCCGCCGACAGCGGGCAGCAGCTGGTCGTGATCGATCAGGACGGTTCGGGCCCCGGGGGGAGCAATATCCGCTCGACCATGGCGCTGATCCAGGCGCCCCAGGTCAAGGTGCTGGGGATCACCATGGTGACCGGCAACGCCTGGATGGCGGCCGAGACCCAGCACACCCTGCGGATGCTGGAGTTGATCGGCCGGCGCGATATCGGCGTGTACGAGGGCGCGGTGCATCCACTGGTGCGCAGTCGCAAGCGTACCCTGGCAGAACAGCGTTTCGACGGCCAGGTCGCCTGGTTGGGCGCCTGGGGCGGCGACGGCTCCGAGCCCGAGCAATACCCGGCCGATCCCAACGCCAAACAGAAGATGCCGGAAGGCCGGCCGACGCTGGCACCGCGCGATCAGGATGCGGCGCATTATCTGATCGATACCGTGCATGCACACCCGGGGCAAGTCACGATCTATGCCGCCGGCCCGTTGACCAACCTGGCGCTGGCCCAGCGTATCGATCCGAGCTTTGCCGAGACCGCCAAGCAGCTGGTGGTCATGGGCGGCTCGATCGCACCCGTGACCGACAACGCCGAGTTCACGACCAGCCCGAGCCACGAGTTCAATCTCTGGTTCGACCCGGAGGCGGCGCATATCGTATTCAACGCCGACTGGAAAAAAATCACGGTTACACCGGTCGATATATCGCTACAGAGCTGGTATTCGGACGAGATGCAGCACACCATCGCCTCCTCGGATAGCCCGGCCGCGCAGTATCTGGCCCAGTACGATACCGAGCGCTATTTTATGTGGGATGAAATCGCTGCACTGGCTTGGTTGCATCCTGACCTGGTCAGCAAAACCCGCACGCTCTATCTCGATGCCGACATGAGCCACGGCCCGAGCTACGGCGATACCCTGGCCTGGACCGAACAGGCCAAGCCGGCCGCCCATACCGGTCCGGCTGCGACCGTGCAGATGACGCTCGAGCGTAAGGCTTTCGACCAAGCCTTCATCGATCTCATGCAGGCGCCTACCCCGGGGGCACAACAACCGGCGATCGCCGACGCCGACTAGCCCGGTCGCCGCCGGCGGCTCTTGGTATAAATGCTTATGGCGGGGCGGTCGGCGCTACTCTATGTTTGATGTCTACCGGTGCGAGCCTCGCCCGGGGCGAATAGAGGAGCCGCGGCTTGAGCGAGCCGGAGTTCAATCAGGACAGGCAGCCGCGAGCGGACGCCCTGGGAGATAGTCAGCGCGGGCTGGGCCGCTGGATGCAGATCGCGGTGATCGGTCTGTTCGTATTCGCCGCAATCGCGGTGTTGAGCCTGGCCAAGGACTTCCTGGTGCCGGTGGTGCTGGCGTTCTTGCTGTCGATGGTGTTTGGCCCGGTGCGGCGGGTGTTCGATCGGCGCGGTGTACCCCCGGTGCTGTCGTCGATCGGCATCGTGCTGTTGTTGTTGACGCTGCTGCTGGGCCTGGTCTCGGCACTGGCCGTGCCCGCTTCCGACTGGATCGACAACGCGCCGCGGATCGAGCGGCAGGTCCAGCATCGTATCGCCGAGGTCTCGCGTTCGTTCAACGGCCTGCTGCAGTTCAACGACAAGATCGAGGAGCTGACCAAATCCGATGCCGATCGCCAGGTTGAAAAGGTCGAGGTCAAGCAGCGCGGATTAACCGCAACGGCGATGATGCTGGCACCGCCGATCATGGCCCAGTTCGGCTTCACGCTGGTGTTGCTGCTGTTTCTGCTTGCCTCGGGCGATATGTTCTATGAAAAGCTGGTGCACGTGCTGCCAACGTTTCGCGACAAGCGCCGGGCCGTGGCCATCGCCTTCAATATCGAGCGTAAGCTGTCGCGCTATCTGCTGACCATCACCCTGATCAACCTCGGGGTCGGCGTGGCGGTTGGTGCTTCCATGGCCGTGCTTGGGCTGCCCAATGCCCTGCTGATCGGGCTGGTCGCCTTTTTATTGAACTTCATTCCCTATCTAGGGGCGTTCGCCGGTATGGTGATGGTTGCGACCATCGCTGCGATCAGCTTCGACTGGTTGGGCTGGACCCCGATCGCGGCCGGCATCTACCTCGCCATCAATATTCTGGAAGGGCAGTTCGCCACCCCTTATCTGGTGGGCCGCAACCTGCGCCTGAACACCGTCGTGGTGTTCATCAGCGTCTCGTTCTGGGCCTGGCTGTGGTCGGTGGTCGGCATGGTCGTAGCCGTACCGCTGTTGGTGGCCGTACGCACCTTGTGCGAACACATCGACGTACTGCACAACCTGGGCGATTTCCTGTCCGAGCGGCATGCCGAACAGATCGACGAGGACAGCCCGGACAAACCTGGTCTGCGAGCGCCCGATTCCCGGCCGTAAGACAGGTCGCGGTTGTTCGGCAGCGGCGGTGCCTTCAGGACTTATGCGCCGCCGGCGCGGCGTTGCTCGGCGCTCAGCTCGGCCCACCAATCGGCATAGGACGAATGGGCCGGGGCTCGTTGGGTCTCGTCGGCGGCGCCGTCCGACCACCATACCGGCCCGCGCTCGCCCAGAGCGACCTTGGCCTCCTGGACTTGTTCGCGGGCCCGGGTTCGGGCCGTATCGCTATCGGCATCGCGAACGGCCCGCCGGGCTGCCATGAGGGCCGATACCCACTGTTGTCGTTCGGCGTCCTCCAGGCGGGGATCGGTCTGGCGCCAGAGCCGGTTCTTGGCCACGAAATAGCGGCCATCCGGTGTTCGGGGATATCGTGTGTCGCTCATAGGCCAGTTCGTGGCAGGTGTAAAAACGTTTACCCAGTATGGCGCAGAATCTTCGGGCGGCGCGTTCCCAGCGTAGCGACGAACGTGCGGTGCTGCGATTTTCGCCCGCAGCACCGCACGGCCCGAGGTTCTGCCCAAACACCTCCTTGGCATGAGGCCAGGTGTGAGCCGGGCATTCGGGGCAGGGCCGATCACGGCGGGCAGCGCAATACTATGCCCTGGGTTGGTTTCACGGGCGGCCTATCTGTTGGGCCCGGCGCGCCAGGCGCCCCCAACCGAGTTTAGCGTTCGAGCTGATCGCGCCGCGGCAGGCCGTCGGAATCGCCCGGATATTGGATCACCCGAGCGCCGATCGCATTGGCACGGGCGAGGGCGGCCGCGACCGAGCAGCCATCCAGCCGAGCGCTGATGAAGCCGACTGCGAACCCATCCCCGGCGCCGACGGTATCTACGACCTGTTCGACCGGCTGGCCGGCGACGGTCAGCCGAGTGTGCGGTGATTGCCAATAGGCACCAGCGGCCCCGAGTTTGACCACTACCTCGGCCGCACCGGCGGCCAGATAGAAATCCGCGATTGCGCCGGGTTCGCGCGAGCCGGTCAGGCTCTGGCCTTCATCGATGCCGGGCAGTACCCAGTCGGCCTTGGCGGCGAGCGCATTGATGGCGTCGCGCATCGCACGAGCGCTGGGCCAGAGTGCTGGACGTAGGTTTGGATCGAAAGAAACAGTGCCCCCGGCCGCGCGCATCGCATCCACGGCGTGGTGACACAAGGCATGGGCCGAAGGGCTGATCGCGGCCGTGATCCCGGTCAGGTGCAGATGTCGGCAGGCCGCGATACGCGCTGCCGACAGATCGTCGGGAGACAGTGCCGTGGCGGCCGAACCATGCCGAAAATACACCGTTTCCGGGTCCGAGCCGTTATCGCTACGGGATTTGAACTGCAGGCCGGTCGGCCGCTGTCGATCGACGATCAGATGCTCGCAGTCGATGCCCTCGGCGCCGAGGGCATCGACGATGAAATGGCCAAAGGCATCGTCGCCGACCCGACTGGTCCAATCGATCCGTAGGCCCAACCGCGCCAGGCCGATCGCGACGTTACTGTCGGCCCCGGCCAGGCGACGCGTGAAGTGGGCCGCGCCAGCCAGCGCACCCGGGGTATCGGCCGCGAACAGTGCCATGCTTTCGCCGAAGGTGACCACGTCGGCGGCCGGGGCTGGCGTCATCTCGGAATCGCGGTCGAGCCACGCACGTTGAGGGTCGCCCCCAAGCGCTGCACCGTCGGCGGTTCATCGCCACCGTCGATGCGGGCGATCAGGCGCTCTACTGCCGCCCGGCCGATGGCATCCACCGGCTGGGCCAGCGTTGTGATGCCGGGGCCCGCCAGGGCACACCAAGCCAGTTCGTCGATGCCGAGCACGCCGACCCGATCGAAAGCCGCCAGCCGCTGTAGGGCATGGCAGACATCCAGGGTGACCACGCCGTTGGCGCAGAGTACCGCACTCGGGCGGGTTTCGGTCGCCAGTTCCGATAGATGCCGGTCCAGTTCGGCGCTGCTGTCGGCGCCGAGCGCGGTTTCATAAACGTCGCCCGCCAGGCCGTGGCGTTCGCATTCGGTTCGGAACGCTTCGACGCGGGCGATCCGCGAGCTGATTTCGGCGACCGGTTCGATGATCAGATCGACCCGGGCAAAGCCGCGCTGGATCAGATGCGTGACGGCCTGGGCCACGGCCTGTGGATCGTCCAGCCCGACCATGTCGCAGTCGAGGGCATCGATCTGGCGGTCTACGAGCACCATCGGCAAGCCGCGACCGCGCATCGCCTCCAGGGTTTCGGTATTGCGCCCGACGGTATTCAGGATCAGCCCGTCTACGCTGTAGCCATCCAGCACCTCGAGATGTCGGCGCTCCAGGTTTTCATCGTTATCGGTGTTGCAGACCATCAGCGAGTAGCCGGCATCGCCACAGGCGCGTTCGGCAGCGTGGATGAGCGCCACGCTATAGGGATTGCGAATATCGGCCACCAACGCGCCGATCAGACGGGTGCGGCCGCCGCGCAGGCTGGCTGCGATCCGATCCGGCCGAAAACCGAGCCGTTCCACCGAGCGTTCGATGCGGGCCTGCATGGATTCCGACAATCGATGCCGTTCGGCGCCAAAGTAACGCGAGACGCTGGTTTTCGATGTGCCGGCATCGCGGGCAACATCCCGGATCGTGGGCCGGCGCATGCTGTCCGTGGCGCGCGGATAGCGGCTCGAATCGCTCATTCTGACTCCTCGATAACACACAACCCGAGCGCACGGCGGGCCACGCTCGGCGCTACCGTACTCGAGGGTCGGGCTGCGATGGGCTCATCTCGGTCGGCCGGGGCGTGTGCTCGGCAACGAGAGTTTTGTTTTGGCCCAAGTATAGACGTCGACGCCCGTCGGTGCTGCTATTCCATGGTCTTGGAGCGCGCTGTGGCCGGGCAACGTATCCGCGGCCGCATATCTGTTCGCAGGGCGGCATGCTCATCGGTGCAGCGCCGATACCGAGCACGTAACCGAGCCGGCCGCCGAACACAGCTGTCCGCTGAAGTGATCGGCCCATGGGTGCCGTCAGTCGATACCGACCCAGCCGGTCGATAAGCCAGCCCAACCCATGCGCTCGGTTCGCGGTGGGCGGGGTCAGTCGATTGTGGGCGTTGCCCGGTGTATGAACAGGGGGGCGCGAACATCGGCTAAGAGGGTGGTGGGTTGGTGCCCAGTAGGGCTTTGAGGTTGCGCAAAATTGCGCGCCGTAAGACGTTGAACTCGAGTTGCAATGGCCCTCAGCGACGCACTGATGCGGGCCGTGGAACTAGGGTCTGCCGCTTTGTCGATGGTTGTGCTAGCGTCCCCGCCATGCATCGCAAAACCAAGATACTCGCAACCCTCGGTCCGGCCAGTGATAGTCCGGAGGTTCTCAAGCAGCTGATCGAAGCAGGCGTCAACGCCGTTCGCATCAACTTCTCGCACGGTGCTCCCGAAGAGCACCGCAGGCGGGTCAATACCGTGCGCGAGGTCGCTGCCGAACTCGGCCAATCCGTGGCCGTGCTGGGCGACCTGCAGGGGCCGAAGATTCGGATCGAATCCTTCGCCGACGGCTCGGTCGAACTTGAGGATGGCCAGACATTTACGCTGGACACCGAGATGGCGGCTGACGCCGGCACCCAGGACGCAGTGGCGATCTACTTCAAGCCGCTGCTGGCGGATGTGAAGAAGGGCAGCCAGTTGATGGTCAACGACGGCGCAATCTCGCTGACGGTGACCGAAGTTGACGGCCCGCGCATCGTGACCCGCGTCGACGTCGGTGGCCCGCTGTCGGGGCGCAAGGGTGTGAACCTGCGCGGCGGCGGTCTGTCGGCCGGTGGCCTAACCGATAAGGACATGGAAGACATCAAGCTCGCGGCCGAGCTGGAAGTGGACTTCATGGCCGTGTCGTTCGTACGCGGCGCCTCCGACATGCATCAGGCCCGTCGGCTGTTGAGCGAAGCCGGCGGCAACGCACGGCTGTGCGCCAAGATCGAGCGTGCCGAGGCCTTGGATGCGCTGGACGAGATCATCGGCGCATCGGATGCGGT
The DNA here is from genome assembly GCF_049568105.1 of Salinisphaera sp. SPP-AMP-43. Taxonomy (GTDB): domain Bacteria; phylum Pseudomonadota; class Gammaproteobacteria; order Nevskiales; family Salinisphaeraceae; genus Salinisphaera. Next base: position 3,548,518 of record NZ_CP145335.1, on the reverse strand, counting down.
GATGGTCGCGCGTGGCGATCTGGGCGTGGAAATCGGCGATCCCGAGCTGCCCGGCGTACAAAAACGCATCATCGCCCAAGCGCGGGAAATGAATCGGCTAGTGATCACCGCGACCCAGATGATGGAGTCGATGATCGAAAATCCCACGCCGACCCGGGCCGAAGTGCTGGACGTGGCCAACGCTACGCTGGATGGCACTGATGCGGTCATGCTCTCGGCCGAATCGGCGGTCGGCAAGTATCCGGTCGCGACGGTCCAGGCCATGAGCCGAATCTGCCAGGGCGCCGAGCGCGAAGCCGTGACCGAACGGGCGCCTTCCGGCCTGGCGGCACATTTCCGGCGTACTGACGAAGCTATCGCCATGGCGACCGTCTATACCGCCAGCCATATGCACGCCGACGCGATCATCTCGTTGACCGAGTCCGGCACTACGGCGATGCTGATGTCGCGCCAGGGCGCACCGATTCCGGTCTTCGCCCTGACCCAGTATCCGCGTACCGAGCAGTATCTGGCGCTGTGCCGCAACGTTTACCCGGTCGGCTTCAAGCCCAGCGAGCTGGACAGCATGGTGCCGAGCACTGAAGCGATGGCCTGCCTGAAAGAGCGCGGCGACGTGAGCGCCGGCCATCGCGTGTTGATCACCAAGGGCGATTTCACCGGCCCGGGGGGTACCAACACGATGAAGATCCTGACCGTCGAATAAGCCAATCTCGACGAGCATGGCCACAGCCGGCGTATCGCAGCCCGCGGTACGCCGGTTTTTGCGTCTGGCACGATGACTGACAGCGCGCGTTTTCTGACCCTCAAGGCCGGCGCTTCGGCCCGCGCAGCCCTGGCCGAGGCACCGCTGACGCCGGATCGGATCGGTGCGCTGGCTGGTGCGGCGGGTGGACCGAAGTGGCTGGCCATATCAGCCTTCTACCGGGCCCTGTTCACCGACTGGTTCGCCGAGCGCGAGGCGCCGCTGCCGATCGTCGGGTCCTCGATCGGGGCCTGGGCCGGGGCAGCGGCTTGCCATCCGAGTGATCCCGGCGCCGCCATCGATGCGCTGATCGAGGCCTATATCGGCCAGCGCTATAGCATGAAGCCGGATGCCGCCGAGATCACGGCTACCCTGGCCGGCATTCTGGATACGATTCTGACCGCCGAAGTACGCCGCGGTGTGCTGACCCATCCGCGCTATCACCTGCATGCCCTGACCGTACGCTCGCGTGGCGTGACTGCCACCGATCGCCGTGCGTTGTTGGCGGCTGGCACCAGCATGGCGGGGTTGGCCAACGTAGCGTCGCGGCGTTGGCTGGGGGCTTTTTTCGAGCGTGTAGTGTTCGCTCGCGACGGCTGGTCGCTGGTTTGGGCCGACGACGGCATTCCAAGTCGCACCGTGGCCCTGGCCGAGGCCAACCTGCGCGATGCGATCTTTGCCAGTGGCAATGTGCCGTTGATCATGCAGGCGGTGGCCAATCCGGCTGGCGCGCCGGCCGGACTGTATCGCGACGGCGGCATTACCGACTATCACATCGATCAGCCACTGCTGGCGCGGTCTGCGAGCGCGCCGATCGTGTTGATGCCGCATTTCGATACCCGGCTCGTGCCCGGCTGGCTCGACAAGAAACTACGCTGGCGGCGTCCGCGGTTTGCCGAGCATGTATTGTTGGTCGGCCCGGGTCCGACGTTGTTCGAACGCCTAGCCAGCGGAGCCGTACCCGAGCGGCGCGATTTCTATCGCCATGCCGGCAACGATGCGGCCCGCCAGCGCGAGTGGCGCACGGCCGTCGACGCCGGGCGTTTCATGCGCGACGCCTTTTTCGATCTGGCGGCCAGCGGACGGCTGGCCGAGCATGTGGAGCCCTTATGACGAATGGTTCGCTGATTCTGGCCTCGGCCTCGCCACAGCGCGCCCGGTTGCTCGAACAACTCGGGCTGGCATTCACCGCCATTCCCGCGGATATCGACGAAACCCCGCGCCCCGGCGAAACCCCGGAGGCATTGGCCGAGCGCCTGGCACGAACCAAGGCCGAGGCGCTATCCGCTGCTTATCCTGGGGCGCGTATTCTCGGCTCGGACACGGTCGTGGCTTTCGGCGACGAAGCGTTTGGCAAGCCGCGTGACCTAGCCGATGCCAAGCGGATGCTCAGCGCGCTGGGCGGCACCACGCACCGCGTCATCACCGGCGTGGCGCTGTTCGCCGAAGGCGTGACCGAGACCGCGGCGGTGGTCAGCGAGGTGAGCCTGGATGTTCTGAGCGAGGCCGCGATCGAAGCCTACTGGGCGACCGGCGAGCCCCAGGGCGCAGCCGGGGCCTACGCGATCCAGGGCCACGCTGGCCAGTTCGTGTCCTATTTGTCGGGCAGTTTTTCGGCCGTCATGGGCCTGCCAGTCTATGAAACGGCAGTCCTGCTGCGGGCGAGCGGCCTAGATCCATTGCTGACCGCCGGCCGCGCCGCGATCTAGGGCGTAACCCTTCGGAAACAACGGTTGTTGGGCCGCAATCCAGGGTTGCCACTCACTGACGTTACGCAGCGAGGCTGCATTCGCGGCGCCACGGCGGGTAGCTAAACAGCCTGTGGCAACGGCTCGCGCGCAATCTCGACACGCACTGCCCAAGGGCTTGGCCGACGAGGGCGTCGGCGCTACGCTACGTGCGTTTGAAAGGTCTCGGAACGCCGGCGGCGGTTCGGGACGACCTGCCGCGAGTTGATTGTTATGAATACCCCGAGCCCGGCTCGCATTGCCGTCGTATTTCCACTCTGGGCTGGCGTTTTGGCGCTGGCCGGCTATCTGCTGCCGGGCCTGTTTCAGCCGGGCCAGTTCCTGATCGTGCCGTTGTTGATCGTGATCATGTTCGGCATGGGGCTGACGCTGCGGCCGGCCGATTTCACGCGTGCGCTGCAGCGCTGGCCGGTGGTGATTCTGGGTTTGGCGCTACAGTTCGGGCTGATGCCGGCCGTGGCCTATGTCATCGCGCAGCTGCTTGGTCTGCCCGATCAGCTCGCGCTGGGCATGATTCTGGTCGGCAGCGTCGCCGGCGGTACAGCCTCCAACGTGATCAGTTTCCTGGCCGGTGGCGATGTCGCGCTGTCGATCACGCTTACCAGCATCGCTACCTTGGTGTCGGTCTTGGCCACGCCGCTTTTGACCTGGCTATATGCCGGTACGCACGTGCCGGTGCCGGTGGCCTCGATGCTGATTTCGATCGCTGAAATCGTGGTCGCGCCGGTGGCTGGCGGCATGCTCGTCAATCGCCTGATCGGTGATCGCTGGCGCGATCGGGACGGCTGGTGTGCCTTGGGCTCGGCCGCTGCGATCGGTGCCGTAATCGCGATCATCGTCGCGATCAATGCCACCTCGATCGCGACCCTCGGGGCGTTGGTGCTCGTGGCCGTGATCGTGCACAACCTCATCGGGGTGGCCGCCGGCTTTGGTCTGACCTGGCTGGCGACCCGCAATGGCGTGGTCGCGCGTACCATCGCCATCGAAGTCGGGATGCAGAATTCCGGACTCGCGGTGGCACTCGCCCAGCAATATTTCTCGCCGGTGGCGGCGTTGCCGGCAGCCGTATTCTCGGTCTGGCACAACCTGTCTGGGGCGGCCTTGGCCGCAGTGTGCAAGCGGATCGACGGCCGCAGCCGCCGCCCGCTCGCCGCTCGCGGTTGAACGTTTATTCGGCCTGTTCCAGCTCGGGCAGGCCGCGCGCTAGCCAGGCTGCGAGCAAGGCCGGCACGGTGAGGGCAGCGACCGCCACAGCTGGGCCGGCCGAGCCGATGGCGGCGATCAGGCCGCCGCCGACCAGCAGGATCACGCCGATCGTCGTATTGGCAACCGCGGTCAGTTGCGCACGGTCGTCGCGATTGCCGAGGTCGGTGAGATAGGTCTTGCGGCCCAGCCGAACCCCGGCATGGATGCCGGCGAGCACGAAATAGCCGGCCGCGAACGGCCAGACCCCGGCCACATCGCCGAGCCCAGTGACCACGGCCAGGGCAATCAGTACGTTGAGTACCGCAGCGGCCACGCCGGTCAGCATCAGCACCTGACGCGAGGAATAATCGGAAAAACGGCCCCAGAACGGGGCGGAAACCAGCGAAGCAAGACCGCTAACCAGCAGCAGGATCGCCAGATGCGACAGGCTTGCGCCGCCCGACGTTCGCGCGAGCTGGGCGTAATAAGGCGCAGCCAGGGCAGTGGCCACGAGCAGGCCGCGTACTGCGATGAAGCGGCCGAAAGCCGGCTTGTCCCGAATCAGCGACAGACTGGCGACAGCGGTTTTCAGAGCATTGCCGCCGCCTTCGGTCGCCCCTGGAAATTCACGCAGCGCCGCGAACACGATCGCCGCAGCTACCCATAGCAGTCCGGCCAATGCCAACAACGCCAGGATCGGGCCAAGGTCGGCGCTGGCCGGCACGAACAGCCATAGCCCGGCGCCCAGCAGTACCGCGAGTCCGCCGGCGGCGCTCGAGGCATAGCCGGACAGCGTGCCGCGCCGTGTCTTGGCGACGGTCTTGCCCTGTACGTCCTTGTAGGAGGCCGAGCATACGCCGCGGCCGAGCGAGAAGACGATCAACAGCAGGAGAATCAGACCGCCGGCGACTGCGCCATCAAAGGCCAAGGCAGCACCGATCATGGCCAGTACTGATAGCCCCTGGGTGGCGGCGCCGCCGACCCAGAACCACTTGCGAACCGGATGGGCGCGCATCCAGCCGGCGATGACCAGCTGCGGCAGCAAGGCCAGGGACTCACGGATCGGGACCAGCAGGCCGGCCATCCAGGTCGGCGCGCCGAGCACCGCCATCAGCCAGGGCAGCACCAGTTTGGGGCTGGCCACCAAATCGCCGGCCTTGTTGGCAAACAGGGATACCAGATGGATGAAGAAATTGGTTGGTTGTTCGCGACAGGCGGAGTCCGAGATATCCTTGCAGACCCGGGCGTTTTCATCGCCCGTGATTAGGTCGTAGAAATCGCGGATCGGCCCGTCGCCTGGACGTGTTCGCTCGGCGGTGCTGCTCACGTGGGTGCTCCTTATGACGCGTACTCAGGCGCGGTTCTGTCGGTAGCGGGGCCAATCCCCGGATTCGATCACCGGCCAGTAGCGGTTACGTGTCGCAGCCCATAGATAGATCCAGGCCGTGCCGGCCGAGGTGGCGATTCGGCGGCGGGTATAGAACACTGGATAGCCTTCCAGGGTATCCAGATCAGCAAAGGTCGCCGCATCGACCGCGTAGAGATCGCCGGCGATCGATGTTCGCCCATAATCCAAGGCGGCCGGGTAGGCGCCGGTGTCGACCAAGGTGAATCGGGCTTCGGTGGTCGCCGCCCCGTGATGGCGGGCGTTCGCCAGCCACGCCGCATTGATTTCGCCGGTGCGCAGCGTGCCGTAGACGAATACGCGATGCATGAGAAATGATGATCGGATAATGCGCGTATCCTAGCCGATATGACGAGCCGGCCCTATCCGCAGTCCACCGTAGCCGTTCGCGACGCCGCGACCGTGGTCGTATTGCGCGATGACGGCGGCGCGCTCGAGGTCCTGCTGCTGCGTCGTCATCACGGCCATGTCTTTGGCGCCGAAGCCGATGTGTTTCCTGGCGGCGCGGTGGATGCCGCTGATATCGAGCTGACCCGCGCGGCTGGCCTGCCCGATGGGGCGGCGCGTATGGCCGGGCTGCGCGAATGCTTCGAGGAAGCCGGTCTGTTGTTCGCAGCGCCGGCGATCGATGCCGGGCTCAGTTCGGCCTGGCGTGCCGAGCTCAACGGTGGCCGTCGCGACTGGGCCGGCGTAATCGCCGCACTGGGTTTACGCTTGGATCTGTCGGCGCCGCTGGCTTTTGCAAGCTGGACGACACCGCCGGGGCGGCCCAGGCGCTATGCTACGCGTTTCTATGCCATGGCCGCGCCCGCGGGACAGACGGCGATTGCCGATGGCCGGGAAACAGTCGCCGCCGAATGGGTTCGGCCGAAAACCGCGCTCGCACAAGCCGATGCCGGCGAACGTTGGCTGATGACGCCAACTCGTGCCACGCTGGAACGACTGACGTATTATGGTGATACCGCCTCCGCGCTGGCTGGTCTCGCCTGGGGGAATAAACATGATGGCTTTCAAAGAGCGCATCGTTGAGCCGGTAACGATTACCGCCGGGCTGCGCTGTCTGACCGCGCCGAACCCATCGCCGATGACCGGGCCGGGCACCAATAGCTATATCGTGGGCCACGGTCCGTATGCGATCGTCGATCCAGGCGTCGACGACGAAAGCCATCTGGCGTCGTTGGTCGCTGCCTGCAATAACGATGTGGCGGCGATTTGTCTGACCCATCGGCATCCCGACCACGTCGGCGGCGCAGCGTTGCTGGCCGAGCGTACCGGCGCGCCGGTGTATGCCTGGCCCAAGAGCGAACTCGCACACCACGATCGCCCGATCTATGTCGACCGCGAACTGGTCGACGAGCAAACCCTGGATTTCGGCGGATTATCGTTGGTGGCCCGCCATACGCCGGGCCATGCCGCCGATCATGTGGCCTTCGAGCTGCCGGAGCACGGTATTCTGCTGGCTGGCGATGCATTGATGAGCGATGCGACGGTCGTGATTCTGCCGCCGGATGGCGATATGGGCGCCTATTTCAATACGCTGGAGCGCGTCGCTGCCCTTGATCTGCGCCGTATCGCGCCGGCCCATGGCCGCATGATCGACGATCCGGCGGCTACGATCGCGGATGTCAGGGCGCATCGTCGGCAGCGCGAAGCTCAGGTGGTGGCTGCCCTGTCGGTCGAGACCGCACAGACGCCGGAAACGATCGCAGATGTCCTTTATCCGCAGCTTTATGATCACCTCAAGACCTTGGCCGTGCTGCAGGTGCGGGCGCATCTGCTGCATCTAGCCGATCAGGGCCGGGCGGTTGATGCCGACGACGGTTGGCGGGCCGTCGTCGGCGAGGCAACTCTCTCAAGTTAAAACGAACGCGGCCGATAGGGTGCCATTGTGTATTCTGATCGAACCGCTATGTCCGCGCCCGACGAGAACCCGTACACGCTGATTACCGATGCGGCCGCGGTGGCGGCCACGCTGGCCGATCTTCGCGATCAGAGCGAGCCGGTCTTGTTGCGTGGGATTGCCGATGGACGCAGCCATCACGTGGTGTTGACCGAAACCGGAGGCGATCCGCCGCGCCTGGTTTGGCAACGCGCCGATGCCAGCCCGGCCATGCCGGTGTCGGCCGGCGATATGCTGCAACTCGAAGCCCGTCGCCGGGCCGGGCATCTTGTATCCTCGGCGATGCGCTGCGATCTGGTCCTACAGGATTCGGAAGCCGGCCGGCCGACGCTGCGAACCCGGCTGCCGCTGCGCCTGACCCTGCGTCATGCCCGCCAGGATTGGCGAGCGCGCCTGATCCCCGGGGAAATGGTCGTCCGCGCCAAACTCGCGCGCCCAGGCGCGCCGGCCGTACAAGGGCTTTTAGTGGATCTGTCGGTGGGCGGCTGTCGGCTGGCATTGAATGCGAACTCGACGCCACTGGAACTCGAAGAACCGATCAACCTGCGTCTGACGTTCCCCAACGGCGACGAATGGCTCTTTGGCGGGCGCATCCGCGACATCGCGGCCCATGCCGGTGCGGCAACCCAGGCCGGGCTGGTCTTTGCTGGGCTGACCGATGAGCAGGCCCGGCAGCTGTGGTATCTGACTTGCGAAATCGACCGCGAGGCCGAACGCCGTCAGCGGGTGCGCGGCGAACTGAGACGGCTGGCGCCGTCGCCGCTGTTCGACCGGGTCCACGCCTGAGCCACACGGCGCCGCCTGTTGGGCGGCGCCGCATGTTACCGGCCGGCTCAGTGGGCCGGCGGCGTGTCGCTGTCGTGCTCTTCCTTACCGGAGGACATGAGTAGCGATAGCGGCACCAGGCAGGCGATGATTACGCCGAGAATCCAGTAGTCGTCGAGATAGGACATCAGCTGGGCCTGCTCCGAGACCAGGTTGGCGATCGTAGCCTGTGCCTGGCGTCGGGCCTCGTCCATGGCGGCCCCCGCGGCCATGAAGTGCTGGGTCAGTTGCTGCAACAGCGCCTGGGTTTGATGGTCGTAGGGCGTGACCGTGTCCACCAGCATGTTCTGATGATAGTCGCCGCGTCGCGCCAGCCAGGTCGTGACCAGCGAGATACCGACGCTACCACCGATATTGCGGGTTAGATTGACCATCGCCGAGATCTGATCGGTCTTGTCGGCCGGCACGCCGACATAGGAGATGCTGGTGACCGGGATGAAGATGAACGCCAGGCCCAGCGTCTGCAGGCAGCGCGCGAATACCAGTTGGCCGAACGAGCTGTCCAGGTTGAAGCCGGTCATATGGAACATCGAGATCGAGACCATCGCCAGGCCGCTACCGACCATCCAGCGGGTATCGAGTTTGCCCGAGAGCATGCCCACGATCGGCATCATCACTACGATCACCAGCCCGCCCGGCGAAATTACCAGTCCGGCCAGGGTCGCGGTATAGCCGAGCACCTGCTGGACGAACTGGGGAATCAGCAGGGTCGAGCCGAACAGCACGAAGCCGAGCATGAACATCATCACGTTGGCGACCGCGAAATTCCGGTAGCGGAACAGCGATAGATCGATGATCGGATGGCGTTGGAAGGGCTCCCAGATCACCAAGGCGATCAGCGACAGCGCCGACATCACCGCCATGGTGGTAATGAAGCTCGACGAGAACCAGTCGTCATCCTGGCCCTTGTCGAGCATGATCTGCAGACAGCCCAGGCCGACGATCAGCAGCGCAAAGCCGATGTAGTCGATCCGGAAGCTGTCGGCCAGTTTGGCCTTGCGGGCTTTTTCGTAGGCCGTGGAGTCGTGTACCAGCAGCCAGGCCAGAATGGTGAGCACGATGCCGACGGGCACGTTGAGCAAAAAGATCCAGTGCCAGCTCACATTGTCGGTAATCCAGCCGCCGAGGGTCGGGCCGATCGCCGGCGCGAACACCACGGCTATGCCGTAGATCGAAAACGCCATACCGCGTTCGCGCGCTGGGAAAGAGTCGGCCAGCACCGCCTGCGAGACCGGCTGCAGGCCGCCGCCGGCCGCCCCCTGAATGATGCGGAACACCACCAGCCATTCCAGCGAGGGCGCCATGCCACAGGCCAGCGAGGCGATCGAAAAGCAGATGATCGAGCCGATGAAAAAGCGTTTGCGGCCGAACACCTGAGAGAACCAGCCCGAGATCGGCAGCACGATCGCATTGGCTACCAGATAGGCGGTCAGGACCCAGGTCGCTTCGTCCTGACTGGCCGATAGGGAACCGGCGATATGGGTTAGCGATACGTTGGCGATGGAGATGTCGAGCACCTCCATGAACGCTGCCAGGCCGACGACCGCGGCGATCAGCCAGCGGCCGGCGGGATATTCGGCCTGGTTCGCGATCGCCGCCGGCTGGGCGGGGGCCGCGTTATCGCTCATCGGGCGGCCGCGGTCTCGGTGGCCGGAATGTCTGAGCGATCCAGCATCTTGATATCGCCTGCGACATTGACGGTCGGCACCACCGACATGCCCGGCGAGACATTCAGCCCCTCGAGCTGGTCCGGCTTGGAGAAGATGATTTTAACCGGCACCCGCTGCACGATTTTGACGAAATTGCCGGTCGCGTTCTGCGGCGGCAGCAGCGAGAACGTCACCCCGGTGCCGGCCTGGATAGATTCTACCCGGCCGTCGAATTCACGCCCCGGGTAGGCATCGATTTCCATGTTAACCGGCTGTCCGGGGCGCACCCGGTCGAGCTGGGTCTCTTTGAAGTTCGCCACCACCCAGGGGTCGGTCTGCACCAATGCCATGGCCGACTGGCCGGCGCTGACCTGACTGCCGGGCACTACCGACTTCTGAGCAATCTTGCCGGCATGCGGCGCCCGGACTTCGGTATAGGACAGGTTCAGCCGAGCCTGCTCGACCTGGGCCTTGGCCTGGGCGATCCGAGCCTTGGCCGATGAGGCCTGGGACTTTTTGAGCTCGATACGATCCGGCGAAGCCTTGGCCTGGGCCAACTGCGCGCGGGCCTGGCGGACCTGGGCATCGGCCGACTTGGCCTGGGTATTCATCTGATCGAGCTGTTGGTTCGAGACCTCGTGTTTTTTGTACAGCGCCCGATAGCGCTCCGCGTCGGCCTCGGCCCGCTCGGCTTCGGCCTGGGCCGATTCCAAGGCCGCGCGGGCGTTGTCGATGTCCGCGGAACTGGTCTGTCGGGTCACCGATAGATCCTGCTGGCTGGCGGTATAGGAGGCCCGGGCGGCCTGTAGATTGGCCTCGGCCTCGGACAGCGCAGCCTTGAAATCAGCCGGATCGAGCGTGAACAGCACATCGCCCTTGGCCACGTGCTCGTTGTCGCGCACGAAGACCTGGGCGATGGTGCCGGTCACCCGTGGCGCGATTTGGGCGATATCGGCGCGAACATAGGCATCGTCGGTCGAGACCTGGTCGCGATGGAGAAACCACCAAGCGATCCAAGCCAGGCCCACGACTACCAGCAGGATGACGGCGATGAGCGCCACCCGGCGGGCTTTGTGATTGTTCTTGGGCGAGGTCGCAGAGGTCTCGGGAGTGTTGTGTATCTCGTCGCTCGAGCTCATGGGGTCATCGGTTGGGAAAGACTGAATTGCTGGGCTCGGCCGAGGGCGGCGGCCAGGTTGATGCGGGCACGAGTGTACTCGGCCAGGGCGTCGATGCGGCTATTGCGCGCATCGGCCAGGCTGGCCTGGGCATTGACCACTTCGACGTTGTCGCCAACGCCGTGGGCGAATCGGTCCTGGGCTCGCGAGAGTTCTTGCTTGGCCAGGGTCAGGTTGGCACGTGCGGAACGGACGCGCTCAGCCAGGGTCTGCAGGGTTCGACGCGAGGTCAGCACGTCCTGCTCGACCTGGTCGCGGGTATCGCGCAGGCGGATACGTTGTTGGCTGAGCCGGCTGGCGGCCGAGTCGATCTGGCCCGAGATCTGGCCGCCGGCAAAGATCGGCAGATTCAAACTCGCCCCGATCGCATAGGTCGGGCGGTCGTTGGTGCCGGGCGTGTTGCCGGAGGAGCCGTAATTGGCCTCGACCGATAGGGTCGGCAGGCGCTGGCCGCGGGCCGAGGCGAGATCGCGTTCGCCACGTGCGATGCGGGTGCGCGCGATGTTGATTTCCGGGCGCGCCCCGAGTGCGTTTTGCAAGGCCTGGCGGCGCGGGCCAAGCGGCAGCGGCCGGAACACCAAGTCGTCGGTCAGCTTCAGCTGACTGTCGAGCGGCAGACCCACCGTACGCGCAAGCTGGATCTCGGCCCGGGTCCGCTCGGTTTGGCGCTGGGCCAGTTCGGCCCGGTCGCGGGCCAGACGCGCCCGGGCGCGGGTGACATCCACGCCGGTGGCCACGCCGACCTGTTCCTGGTCACGGGCCAGCTTCAGTAGGGTTTTGGCCTGGTTCACGTTGGCCCGGGCGGCATCCACGGCCCGGCGCCGGGCCAGGGTCGTGACATAGTCCAGCTCGGCCTGGGTGGCCACCTGTTCGCGGGCAACGGCGAGTCGGTCGTCGGCGGCCTGTTCGCCGAGCTTGGCGCTTTGATAGTCCTGCCAGGCACTGTAATTGAATAGCGTCTGGCGCAGCCGGGCCCGGGCATCGAAGTTGTTGTAGGTGACCGTGGTCGGAAAATCCACGCCCAGTCCGGCCGCCGAATTGCCTTGGCCATTGTTTTGGCCGTTGCCGCTGGTCAGTGTATCGGAGCCGAAATCGAAGCCCTGCGCGGCTAGGTTGGTTTTCTGGCGCGTTTCGCTGACCTGGCCGGATAGGTGCGGCAGAAACGCCGACCGGGCCGTGACCCGCTGGCCGGCCGCTTCGTTTTTACGGGCCTGGGCGAGGAGCGTATCGACGTTGCTCGACAGGGCATGGTCGATTGCTGCGGTCAGCGATAGCGCGCGCGGTGTCGTCGGTGACGTTCCGGTGGGCGTTGACTGTGGCGGGTCCGCCGCTTGGGTCGGCGTTGCGCAGGCGGTGATCAGCGCAGCGGCGATCCCGATTCGTTGCAGGCAGTCCGTCATGCGTCCTCCGAAATGAGTCGGGTCAGCAGATCGCGCAGTTGATCCTGTTCGGCCTCGGACAACGGGGCGAGCATTTCGTTTTTGGCGTCGGCCACGGCCGGCTGGATTTCGGCCAGGGCCTGTTGGCCGGTCGGGGTCAGACCGACCACATGGGCACGGCGATCGGCCGGGTCGCGATTGCGTGCTGCCCAGCCGCGTTTTTCTAGCGCGTCGACGAGATAGGTCACTGTCGTACGGTCCAGGTTCAGCGCCTCCGCGATCTGGCTCTGCCAGAGCCGTTCGTGGGCCTCCAGCAGCAGCATCACGGCATACTCGCGGCCGGAGATCTCGAACGCTGCGGTATACCGGTCGAAAACATCCACCTGACGGTGGTGGGCACGGGCCAATAGATAGGGCAGACGGGCACGAATGGATTCGGGCAGAGAGATCGACACGCCGCAGGCTTGCTAATAGGAAAGCTCGATATTGTTGTCGATCGATATTCAGTAGTCAAGATTATCTAGGTCGGCGCGCTTTGTCGGGCGCTCAATTGATGCCTGCGCGTTCGACCAGTTCGTTGGCCGCAGCCCCCAGGCCGGCCGTGCCGTAGCTGTATGCCCTGCGTGGGCCGAGCCGGGCGTCGCAAAAGGCTTCGCCTACCCAGGGGGTCTCGGAAGTCAGAAGAATCGCGGCCTGCAGAGCGCGGGCGATCCGTTCGGCAAGCTGCCGAGCGGTTGCCGGGTTCGATGCCAGCTCGGGCAGCTCGGCCTCGAGGGTTTGACAGTGGCGGTCGAAAGCCGGGTGGCGCCCAGCCGCGGCGGCGAGTTCGGTCTGCATGGCCGACCAGGCGTCGGGGTTGCGCTCTAGTGCGCGCAGCATATCCAGGCACTGAACGCTGCCCGAGCCTTCCCAGATCGAGTTCAGCGGTGCTTGGCGGTACAGCCGGGCCAGAATCGATTCCTCGACGTAGCCGGCCCCGCCCAGACACTCCTGGGCTTCGTTGATCATGGCAGGAGCGGTCTTGCAGATCAGGTACTTGCCAACTGGCGTTGCGAGCCGGGCCAGCTGGGTTTCATGCGCGTCGGCGGCTTCAAAGGCTCGTGCCAGGCGCATCGCCAAGGCAATGGCAGCCTCGGACTCCAGGGCCAGGTCGGCCAGGACTTCCTGCATTAGCGGTGCATCGATCAGCCGCTGGCCGAAAGCTTCGCGGTGGCGCGCGTGGTGGATGGCCTGGGTGCTGGCCTGGCGCATCAGCGCGGCCGAGCCGAGCATGCAGTCGAGCCGGGTCTGGGCCACCATTTCGATGATAGTCGCCACGCCGCGCCCCGGTTCACCGATGCGCCAAGCTTCGGCATCACGAAACTCGACCTCGGAAGAGGCATTCGAGTGATCGCCGAGTTTGTCTTTGAGGCGCTGAATTTCGATGGCGTTACGCTGGCCGTCGGCGGTCCAACGCGGCAGCACGAAGCAGGACAGCCCGTCTTCGTCCTGGGCCAGCACCAGAAACAGATCGCACATCGGCGCCGAGAAAAACCATTTATGACCACGCAGATGGAACCGGCCGCCGCCGGCCGGGGTGGCGACGGTGGTATTGCTGCGCACATCGGAGCCGCCTTGTTTTTCAGTCATGCCCATGCCGACAGTCAGTCCGGTTTTGTCGGCCGCCGGCAGGGCGCGTGGATCGTAGGCTGTGGCCAGCACGCCAGCCAGCCAACGCGCGCCGATCGGCCGGTGCCGCGCAAGCACCGGGATCGCGGCATGGGTCATGGTGATCGGGCAGGCGGTGCCGGCTTCGAACTGGCCGTGTAGATAATACAGCGCGCTGCGCACCACCTGGGCGCCGGGGCGTTCGGCGGTCCAGCTCAGCGCATGTAGGCCATGTTCCTTGGCCAGCTGCATGGCGCGATGATAGGTCGGATGGAATTCGACCTCGTCGATGCGCGCGCCGTAGCGATCGAAGGCACGTAGTTTCGGCGGGTTCTCGTTGGCCGTAAAGCCGATCGCCAGCAGTTCGCTGCCCGCGATCGCGCCGTAGGCCGAGGCTGCGGCCCAGCCCCAGTCGCCGCCTTCGCGCAGCAGCGCGGCCTTGAGGGCGCGATCGGTTTCGAAGGCGTTGTAGTCGACCAGCGCCGGTGGCTGGTTGGTGACCGAATGGGTGGCCAGCTCGTAACGTGGGCGATAGGGATGGCGATGCACGAACGATTCCGGCGGGCAGGCTCATGTCCGCGGTGTAGCACGATCGTCGGCGCACGGGAACTATCCGAAAGGATCAGTTTTCGGCTCGAGTGCATACGTGCAGCGGGCGTTGCGCCCATCGAGCAGGGCCAGGCGCGAGCCGCCCATGACGGCGTGCCGCGTTCGCGATGCGCCATGTGGCGTTGCGGCAAACCGCAGTCGAGCGTGGGGCGGTTGATGTGCCGTGTAGGCGCTGCCTTGGCGTTCGCCGATCGCGTTCGGTAAGGCATGGAGCGCGAGATCGTGAGGCCTCACCGCGCAGACACGCTACGCCGCAGTCTGGTGCCATTGAAGGAACAGGCGCGCAACGGGCCACAATACGCTGGCCTGCATTGTGGCTGGTTTGGGTTATGCAATGACGCAGCGGCGCGTTGGGTTGCTCCTCGTTAGTTGTAAGAAACGCTTGGCTTGGAGGCGCCCGTGGCGTCCGCCGGCGCTAGGCAAAGGCCGGCTGCTGGATACGCGCGACCGGCCCGAAATCACCGACGAAGGATATTTCCGGGGTCAGCCAGTAGCCGGTGGCGGCTTCCACCGCTTTTTGTGCGTACATGATCAACGCACAGACATCGGCGGCCCGTGCCGCGCCGCGATTGATGATGATATTGGCGTGCCGCGGTGAGATCTGGGCGTCGTTACAGACCATGCCCTTGAGGCCGGCCTCGTCGATCAGTCGACCGGCACCGATGCCGTCGATCTTGCGGAAAATCGAGCCGGCCGAGGGTTCGGTATCCAGCGGCGGATGGCGCTCGGCGCGCCAGCGCAGGTTTTCGTCCATGATCCGCGCCAGGGCTTCGCCGTGGCCGGATTCGAGCTCGAAAGTGGCGGACAGCACGACATCATCGCGTTGGTGTAATACCGACTGGTCGTAGCCGAATTCGAAATAATCGACATCCACGGTACGGCGCTGATTGTCGGCGGTCAGGATATCGGCCGATTCCAGTACCTCGCCGATGAACATGGTGCGTTCCCGGCTCGGTGCGGGCGACAGGAAATGCAAGTTCTGCCAGAGCGCGCCGCCTACGGTCGAGGGAATGCCGACATAGTGCTCCAGGCCGGACAGGTTGTGGCCGACCGCGGCGTCGATCACGTCCGGATAGATCAGCGCGCCACTGGCGGCATGCACGCGGGTGCCGGCTACCGTAATGCCGCGGGCTTGGTTGGCGATCACCAGGCCGGCGAAGCCGCGGTCGCCGATCAGAATGTTGGCGCCGGCACCGAGCAGGAAATAATCGATATCGAGTTCGCGCGCTACGCGTACCGCGGTGGCTAGGGCCTCCGGGGTGGTGGCCTCGAAATACAGCCTTGCTGGGCCGCCGATGCCAAAACTGGTCTTGTCGGCCAGCGGGACGTCGCGGCGCAGGCCGGCGCCAAGCCGGGCGGCCAGGGCCCGATGCTGAGCAGGGCTGGGTTGACGGGGGCTGCGCATGGCGGGCGCTCGGCGGTAGACAATGCGCCGATAGTCGGGATGAAACCAGCGCTTTGCAAGATGCTATAGGCCTCGCCCGGGGCCGATAGGCTAAGCTGGGTGACCAAGTTTCGCCGGACTGAGCGCCGCCTTGTCTTTTTCGCCCCGCATCGCCGTGTTCGATCTCGATGTCACGCTCACGGAATACGACACATTCCTGCCGTTTATCATCGGCTATCTGCGCTATCACCGAAAACGCCGCAGCCTGTGGCTTTGGCGGCTGCCCCTGAGTCTGCTCAAGTTCTGGCGCTGGGGGGATCGTACTTGGCTCAAGACCACCATGCTGCGCGCCTTTCTGGGCGGCGAGCCGCGGGACCGGGTCGCTGAGTGGACCGAGCGTTTCGTCGATGATCTGTTAGTCGAAGCGATGCGCGAACAGGGGCTAGCCCAGCTCCGTGAATATCAGCGCCAAGGCGTGCGCGTGATCCTGGCCTCGGCGAGTTTCGATGTCTATGTCCAGCGCATCGCCGAGAAGCTCGAGATTCACGAGGTACTGGCGACCCGGGTGGCCTGGAACAGCCGCGGCCGGCTGGTGGGTATGGATGGCGAGAACTGTCGCGACGAAGAAAAACTGCGGCGCGTGAAAGCGCTCGACGGGATACCGGAAAGCGGCGAGGATGTGGCGGCTTATTCCGATTCACATGCCGATCTGCCGCTGTTGTCCTGGGCTGAACACGGGGTGGCGGTATGCCCGTCCAAGCGGCTTTTTCATCAGGTCGGAGGGCTCGGTCTGGACGTTGTGCGCTGGTAGCCGGCGTGGGCAGGGCCAAGCCGAGCCCGTACACTAACCGATGATTCGAACAGGGACCGGACCGCATGCACCCGAACAAGGCATGAGTACTCTCGACTACACCGTGATACCGGTCGACCCGGCAGCGCATCGGTTCGTCGTCGACCTGGAGATGGCCGCCAGCGCCGAGCAGCCGCAGCGGCTGCATTTGCCGACCTGGATTCCAGGCAGCTATGTGGTCCGCGATTTTGCGCGTCATCTGCTCTCGATTGACGCCTTCGGCGAAAACGGCGCGGCGCTGACGGTGACCGCGGTCGATCGCAGCAGCTGGGAGGTGCAGGCGAACGGCGAGCGGTTGCGCGTGCGCTGTGAGTTCTATGCCCACGATCCGTCGGTCCGGGCTGCGTTCGTCGACGACATGCGCGGTTTTTTCAATTTCACCTCCCTGGCGCTGCGCCCGGCTGGCGCCGAACAGTGGCCGGTCCGGGTACGCCTGCTCAGGCCCGAAGGCCATGACTGGTCCACGGTGACGACCCTCGATGCCGCCGAAATCGATGAGCGCGGCTTTGGCGACTATCAGGCGTCGAGCTACTGGGATCTGGTGGATCACCCGGTGGCGATGGGCGCGGCGATCGAATCGGTGGCCTTCGAAGTGCGCGGGGTGGCGCATGCGTTCGTGCTGCTGGGTAGCCACGATGCCGATACCCGCCAGTTGGCCATCGATCTGGCAGCGGTTTGCGAAGCCCAGACGACCGTTTTCGATGCTTTGCCGGCCCGGCGCTATCTGTTTCTGGCCCAGGTCACTGATAGCGGCTTCGGCGGCCTGGAGCATCGCGAGTCCAGCGTGCTGGATGTCGGGCGTAACGCTTTGCCGAGTGCGGCGCGGGTGGCCGCGACCGGCAAGCGCGATCCGGCCTATGAAACCCTGCTCGGGCTATGCAGCCACGAATACTTCCATCTCTGGAACGTCAAGCGGATCCGGCCGCAGGCGGTGGCCGAGTCCGATCTATCCCAAGAAGCCTATTTTCGCGATCTATGGGCGTATGAGGGGGTCACCTCTTATTACGACGATCTCGGGCTGGTACGGGCCGGGGTGATCAACGAACAGGCCTACCTCGATCGACTGGCCAAGCTGGCCACCCGGATCGAGCGCACCCCCGGGCGTCATCGCCAGAGCCTGGCCGAATCGTCCTTCGACGCTTGGCTGAAGTTCTATAAGCCAGACGAGAACACGCCCAATGCGGTGGTCAGCTACTACGGCAAGGGCGCCCAGCTGGCGTTGGGACTGGATTTGAAGCTGCGTCTGGAAACCGAAGGCCGGGTGTCACTGGATACGGTCATGCGCGCGGCTTGGCAGCGCTACGGCGCCGAGAATATCCCGGTGCCGGAAAACGGCCTCGCCGATCTGGCCAGTGAATTATCGGGGCTGGATCTGGCCGAGTTTTTCGCCTTTCATCTCGCCACCACAGCCGATGCGCCTTGGGCGGATTATCTCGGCGATTTCGGGATTCGCGCCCTGGCCGAGCCGGCGACCGATGATGAATCGATCATTCGTGGGCGCATGGGGCTGCTGCTGGCCAGCGATCCGGCCCGGCCGGCGTTGATCCAGCATGTGCTCGACGACGGTCCGGCCCAGCGCGCCGGGGTGTCGCCCGGCGATCGCATGATCGCCTTCGACGGTATTGCGGTCGGCCACGAGCTGGCGCGTCAGCTGGCGCGCTATCCGGCCGGCGCGGCCCTGCGGGTGCATCTGTTCCGGGGCGATCGGCTGTTGGTGCGCGAAATCACGCTGGCCGGGGATGCCGCGCCGGAATGGCATTTGAGCGTCGACGAAACAGCCGATGCGGCGGCCCATGCTCGCCGCGCGGCCTGGTTGTATCGTGAGCCCCTCGATCACTGAAGCGCGCCCTGCGCATTGGATCGCGCGTGAATCAGCGAGCACGCTGTGCGAGTTGTTCGAGGCGCGGGTCGCGGCCTCGCCGGAGGCAGTGGCGTATCGGTTCTATTCGCCGCGCCAGCATGTCTGGCGCGAGCTGACCTGGGGGCAGGCGAGCGCGCGGGTCGCGGCTTGGCGGCGAGTGCTGCATGGCTGCGGCGTACACCGCGGCGACCGGGTCGCGATCATGCTGCGCAACTCGCCGGAGTGGTTGTGTGTCGACCAGGCGGCGATGAGCCTTGGGGCTGTCACGGTCGGGCTGTTTTGTGCCGATACGCCAGCCAGCAATGCCCACTTGCTCGGCGATAGCGGCGCACGCGTGCTGATTGCCGTCAAGGCGCGCTGGGTGGCTCGGATTCTGGCGGTCGATGCCTGCGAATCGCTGGCGAGCGCGCTGGTGTTCACCGGCGATCGCGATGCCGATGCGCGTATACATAGCGCCGACGATGCGTTGGCCGGTGCCGATAGCCAGCCCGAGCCGCCGGATCAGCCGCCGGCGGCCGATGAGTTGGCCAGCCTGATCTATACCTCGGGCTCCCAGGGACGGGCCAAGGGCGCGATGCTCAGCCATGCCAATCTGCTGTTCAACGCCCAGGCCGTAGCGGATGCGCTGCCAGCCGTCGAGGCGGAATGCGCGCTGTCCTATGTGCCGCTGGCACACAGCTACGAGCGGGTGGTCGATGCCTATCGGGCGATGATCACCGGCGCCCGGATCGTGTTCTGTCGGCATCCGCGTTTTCTAGGGCTGACGCTCGCGCGCGAGCCGGTGACCACGCTGGTTGGCGTGCCGCGGGTTTACGAGCGCTTCTATGTCGAGCTGTCGCGCTGGATGGCACGCCGGCCGAAAATCGTACGCCGGCTGATCGTGGCCACGATCAATATTGGGGCTTCGGTCTATGAACGCGAGCAGGGCCGGGAACGATTTCATGCCAGCCATCTGGCTTGGCCGGCGCTGCGCTATCTGGTTGCCCGCCGTTGCCTACGCCTGTTCGGGGCCCAGATGCAGGTGGCAGTCTCGGGCGCAGCCGCCCTGCCGTATCCGGTGGCGCGCACGCTGGCGGGGCTTGGGCTGCCGATCCTACAGGGCTACGGGCTAACCGAGGCCGGGCCGGTGGTCAGCGTCAATCGCGTCCATGACAACGAACTCGACAGCGTCGGCCTGGTGATCGGCGGTGTGGCCACCAAGATCGGCCCCGACAACGAATTGCTGGTGCGCTCGCCGGGCGTGATGCGCGGGTACTGGAACGACGCAGAGTCGACCGCTCGGGTGCTGTCGGCCGGCGGCTGGCTGCATACCGGCGACAAGGTCAGTCGTCTAGACAAAAAACGGCTGTATCTGACCGGTCGGATGAAAGAGATCATCGTCATGACTTCCGGCGAGAAAGCCTCGCCCGAACCGATCGAGCATGCCCTGCGGCTGGATCCGTTGGTCACGCGCGCGATCGTGGTCGGTGAGGCGCGGCCGGTGCTGTCGGCAGTGGTGAGCTGTCCGGCGCATCGGCTGACGCCGATCATGCGCCGGCTGGGTCTCGATCCCGGGCTGGCCGAAAGTCTCCGCAGCCCACGGCTCGAGAATTATTTCATCGAGCGGCTGGCCAAGTTGACCAACAGCTTCCCGGCGCATGCCCAGATTCGGCGGGTGGCGGTGACTACTGATCGCTGGACGCAGGACAACGGCCTGGTCGGGCCGACCGACAAAATCCGTCGGCGCCGGGTCGCACGCTGCTATGCTCGGGATATCGATCGACTCTACGGCCGGCGTGCCGCCGCAGAAAAGACTGACGTGTCCCAGAATACGAATTTGGGGTAGTGCTTATGCCTGTAATCGCCGCTATCGTCGCCGTCGTGGCGGCCTATTTGATTGGTTCGGTCTCCGGCAGCCTGCTGCTGGCGCCGATGTTCGGCCAGGAGGACGTACGCGCCAGCGGCAGCGGCAACGCCGGGGCGACCAACGCCTTGCGTGCCGGCGGACGCGGCTATGGCTTGGCAGTGTTGGTATTCGATATCGTCAAGGGCGCGTTCGCCGCGGGGTTCGTACCGATTCTGCTGCATGCCTACGGCCCCTGGCCGTTCGTTTGTGGCATTGCTGCCATCCTTGGCCATATCTATCCAGTGTTCTACAGCTTCCGCGGCGGCAAGGGCGCGGCCACCTGCATCGGCGTGCTGGCGGTTCTGCTGCCCGGCTCGCTGCTGTTTGGGGCGGCGGTCTGGATCGCGGTACTGGTGGCCTCTGGCTATGTCGGTCTGGCGACCATGCTGGGCATGGTTGGGGTGGCGATCGCCAGCTTCTTCGTGCCTGGGGTGCCGACAGCCGGTCACCTGTTCGTCGTGGTAGCCAGCGTGCTGATCGTCTATACCCATCGCGGCAACATCACGCGGATGCGGGCCGGCGAAGAAAACCGTTTCGAACGGGCGCGCCTGTGGCGCCGCCGATGAGCCAGGAGTGGGTCGACGAGATCGAGTCGGCCGAGCCGGTGATTGCAGCGCTGGCCGATGGCGGCTGGATGTCCGGGCCGCGACTGGCTGTTCAACTTGGCGTGAGCCGGTCGGCGGTCTCGGCGCGGGTTGCGCGTTTGCGTGCCGCCGGCATCGATATCTACGCGGTCTCTGGCAAAGGGTATCGGCTCGCCGGGCCGGTCGA